>JBGPSQ010000032.1:0-19481 GCA_041490205.1 Gallionellaceae bacterium | reverse complement strand
AGCGGCGCGGCCATGCCATGGTTTTCCGCCAATCCCTGCAACAGGATCGCCGCCTGCGCCTCAAAGGATTGCTTTTCATTCACCCCCAGCAGCCCGGCGGCGGCATCGAACAATCGTCCCATGCTGGAAGTAGTTGGACAGTTCAGCCCGCGTTGCAGCATCGCCTCCGCCATCTTCGCCCCCGGCTGGCCGGGGAAGCGCCGCACAATCTCATCGCCGCGCCCCAGTTGGAACAGCACGGCTGCTGCCATGCGCCACGGTTCGCGCGCCGCACTGTCGCCGCCCGGCATCGCAAGCGGGGACAGGTGCCCGATGCGCTCGAAACCCGCTCCGGACACCAGCAGCAGTTCGCCACCCCACGGCGCGCCATCCGTACCCAGGCCCACTCCATCCAGGGCCAGCCCGAGCACGGCTTCGCCGATGCGATGCTCCGCGCAGATCGCGGCGATATGAGCGTGGTGGTGCTGCACCGCCACGATGGGCAGTCCGTATTGCGCGGCGTAAGCCTGCCCAAACTGCGTGCTGTAAAAATCCGGGTGCAGGTCATGCGCCACCACGCCGGGTTTCACGTCCAGGGTTTCACACAGATGGGTTACGGCTTCATCCAGCATCAGCCTGGCATCGGCAGTGTCCAGATCGCCATTAAGCTGCGAAACATAAGCCTCGTTGCCGCGCGTGACGCACACCGTGTTCTTGAGCCAAGCGCCGCAAGCCAATATAGAAGGGCCGCCGGACGGCAGAACGATGGGATTATTCAATCAGTGCTTCCTGTTTCGAGGCTTGTTTTCTGGCTGCGGCATTCCGGCAACCGGTTGCGATCCAATCCAGCCATTCCGGCACCCCTTCTCCGCTGGTTGCCGAAATGCGTATTACCTTTAAATCAGGGTTGATGCGGCGCGCATAGGCAATGGCCAGATCGGCATCGAACTCCAGATGCGGCAGCAAGTCGCACTTGTTCAGCAACATCAAGCTTGCCGCGCGAAACATATCGGGATACTTGAGCGGCTTGTCTTCTCCTTCCGTCACCGACAGGATCACCACTTTGTGCGCCTCGCCCAGGTCAAAACCCGCAGGGCAAACCAGGTTGCCGACATTCTCGATCATCAGCAGGCTGTCATCCTGCAAATCCAGACGCTGCATGGCCTGGCCGACCATATGCGCATCCAGATGGCAGCCCTTGCCGGTATTGATTTGCAAAGCAGGGGCTCCAGTGGCGCGTATGCGTGCGGCATCGTTTTCGGTCTGTTGATCACCCTCGATGACGGCAAGCGGCAGCGCGCCATGCAACTCTTTTATGGTTTTCACCAGCAGCGTGGTCTTGCCCGAGCCGGGGCTGGATACGAGATTGAGCGCGAATATGCCGCGTTCAGCCAGATAATTGCGATTTCCGTCGGCGTATTCGTTGTTTTTGGCAAGGATGTCGCGCTCGATCCTGACCATCCTGGATTGGCTCATGCCGGGCGCATGAGCGCCTGCCGCTCCCGCGCCATAATCCAACAAGTTGTGATGATGTGTACCCGCTTCCGGCTGAGCATGCCCCGCCCCGCCCTCGGGCACGCGAAAGCGCATCGCCCCGCCGGATTTATGCGACTTCCGGAGTGCTTGTCCTGCGATCAGCGCCTGGCCGTTTCCACATCCGCATGTATTGCACATACCTGATTCCTTTATTCGACTTCCAGTTCCCTGACCCGCAACTGATCCCCATCCGTCACCTTGACCTGATAATTGCCGCAATCAGGGCAAGGCTCGTACAACGCGGGCAGCGGAACATGGCAGCCGCAATGGCTGCACCAGCCTTGCCCCTTGACCTCGACGATTTCCAGCCTTGCCCGGTCTGCAACGCTTTCTTTCGCCACTTGCTCGAAACTGAAACACAACGCTTCCCGTTCCACGCATGCCAGTTGGCCGACTTCCAGCCACACCGTCCTGACCCGCGAGAATCCCTGCTGCCGTGCGGCATCCTCGATTATTTGCAGCACGCTCTCCGCCAGCGACATCTCATGCATGGCAATCAGATCTCTTCCGGGATCATTTTAATCGCGCCGCATGGACACTCAGCGACGCATATCCCGCAGCCTTTGCAGTAATCGAAATTAAAGCGGAATCGCTTTCCCGGCCCCAGCTTGATCACGGCATTGTCCGGACACACGCCATAGCAATTGTCGCACTCGAAACAGTTGCCGCAGGACATGCAGCGGCGCGCCTCGAACAGTGCGTTACTCTCGTCGAGACCGCCCTGAACTTCATCGAAGCTCGTCTGACGGCGTATTATATCCAGCACCGGGCGCACGGTCTTGGGGGCATCGGAGTAATACCACGGATGCAGCATATTGAATGTGGCGAGCTCATGCTTGGGCGCCGACTCAGGGGCGGTTCCCCGCAGCCAGGCATCAATATGGCGCGCGGCTTTTTTGCCGTGCCCGATGCCCACCGTGACGGTGCGTTCCGACGGCACCATGTCGCCCCCGGCGAATATCCCCGGATGCCCCGTCATCATATTGCTGGCGACTTGCACCACACCATCCTTGATCTCCAGCCCTGACACGCCATTCAGCAGTGAAAGATCGACATCCTGGCCAAGCGCCAGAATCAGCGAATCGGCGGCGATGGTTTCGAATTCGCCCGTGGGCTGCGGAAAGCCCTTCTCGTCCAGCTTCATTTTTTCCAGGGTGAGGCTGCCCTCCTCGGCCTGTTTGATGGTGGAGAGCCATTTGATCATAATGCCTTCCTGCAATGCTTCTTCCACTTCGAAATCGTGCGCAGGCATTTTCTCGCGGGTGCGGCGATAGACGATGACCGTCTCGGTCGCGCCCAGGCGCCTGGCGGTGCGCGCCACATCAATTGCCGTGTTGCCGCCGCCGTAAACCACTACGCGCCGCCCCAGCATCGGCTTTTCCTCGCCTTCCATGCTGCGCAGCACGGAAACGGCATCCAGAATACGGGCGGCATCCCCCGCCGGAATGTAGGCGCGCCTGCCGATGTGCGCGCCCACCGCAAGGAAAGCCGCGTCGAAATTTCCGGCGCGCATGCTTTCGTCGATCTTCTCCACTTTGGTATTGAGCTTGAGCGTGACCCCGAGATCGAGGATGCGCTGCACTTCGGCATCCAGAACATCACGGGGCAGCCGGTATTTGGGGATGCCGAATCGCATCATGCCGCCCGTCATCGGACCCGCTTCCTGTATCTCCACCTTGTGCCCGCAGCGCGCGAGCTGGTATGCGGCGGAAAGCCCGGACGGCCCTGCGCCAACGATCAGGATTTTTTTGCCGGAAGAGGCGACCGGGGCATCGAACTTCCAGCCGCGTCTGATCGCTTCGTCGCCGAGAAAGCGCTCGACCGAATTGATCCCGACCGCGCTATCCAACTGACCGCGATTGCACGATGTCTCGCAGGGATGGTAGCAGACCCGCCCCATGACGGCGGGCAGCGGATTGTCCAGCGTCAGCACGCGCCATGCCTGTTCATAATCGCCAGATTCTGCGTGGTACAGCCAGCCTTGGATGTTTTCCCCGGAGGGGCAGGCGCCATTGCATGGCGGCAGCCTGTCCACATACTGCGGCCTGCTGGTGCGCCAGGTGCCGGTGTGGTTGGCCAGCGAGGAGCCGGGGTCGAGAGTGATTGCAAATGGCTTGTCCATCATGCCTCCTCTTTCTGCATCTGGCGGTATTTGCGGATATTGCTGTCGGCGTGCGCCTGGATTTTGGCGATCATATCCGCCCTGGGCTTGGCGCCAAACAGATGGGCAAAGCGCCGCTGCGGCTTGAGATATTCCGCGACCGGCAGTTGTTTGCGTATCGGCAGCGAGCTGACCAGTTCGCCATATTCCGCTTCGAACAACGGAAACAAACCGGTCTCGTGCGCCAGCCGCGCGATGCGGATGGTGTCGTGCGAGGCCGTACCCCACCCCAGCGGGCACGGCACGAAGATATGGATGTAGCGCGCGCCGCGAAATTCCATGGCGCGCTTCACCTTTGCTTCCAGGTCGCGCAGATAGGCCACCGATGCCGTGGCCACATAGGGAATGCCGTGCGCCATCGCAATCGCGGGAACGAATTTCCCCTGCCCGAATGCATTGCCGGGTTCCGGCCCCACCGGCATGGTGGTTGCGGTGCGCGCGGCAGGAGGGGTGGCGGACGAGCGCTGCACGCCGGTATTCATGTACGCCTCGTTGTCGTAGCAGATGTACAGCACATCGTCATTGCGCTCGAACATGCCGGACAGGCAGCCGAAACCAATGTCTGTGGTACCGCCGTCTCCGCCCTGCGCAATCACCCGCACTTCGGTGCGCCCCTTGGCCCTCAGCGCCGCAGCGATGCCGGTTCCGACTGCGGCTGCATTGCCGAACAATGAATGCATCCAGGGCAACTGCCAGGAGCTTTCCGGATAAGGGGTGGTGAAAACTTCCAGGCAACCGGTGGCATTGGCCGCTATCAACTGCGAATTGGTCGCCTCCATAGCCGCATCCACTGCATAGCGCGCCCCCAGCGCCTCGCCGCACCCCTGGCAGGCGCGATGTCCGGAGTTGATGGCATTGCTGCGGTCCGGGTGCGATTGTACGCTGCGCTGCGAAGGATCCAGCAAGCGGTTGCCGACCGTAAACGTACCGGTTTGATAGAACTTGATGGGCTGGAATGTCATGGCATCACCTCGTTCAGTTTGTCATGCGGACGGGTCTTTGTCTTGCACGCGGGTCCTTCAGGCGATTTTTGAAGCTACCGTGCCGATGTCGCGCAGCATGGCTTCCGCCGCAGGCCCGGAGCGGCGCTTTTCGCGCTCGCGCGCCAACTGGTTGTTGACCACGTTCCAATCGAGGTCCAGGAAGGTCAGCGGTTTCAACACATCCTGCTGCGCCTCGCGGAACAATTTGTGCAGCGACTTGCGCGTGATGGCGCGGCCGCCCAGCCCGGCCACCACCGTGTAACCGCGCAACTGTATGCCGGATAAGGCCATGCGCACGTCGGTGGAAAGTATCCCGCCGATGCCCACGGCCAGGCTCTTCTCCAGCACCACTACGCGCCGGGCGTTTTGCAACGCGGCACGAACCTGCGCCAGCGGGAAAGGGCGGAAACTGGTGATGCCCAGCACGCCGATCTTGTGCCCCTCGGTGCGCATCTCGTCGATGGTGTCCTTGATGGTGCCGAGCACGGAGCCCATCGCCACCACCATGGTCTCGGCGTCTTCGGCACGGTAAGTGTGGGTCAGGCCGCCGGTGTCGCGCCCGAATATCTGCTTGAATTCTGCCGCCAGTTGCGGAATGCGCTCCAGCGCCTGCATCTGCTTGTCGTGAGCCAGGTAGCGCACTTCCATGAAGGCTTCCGGCCCGACCATGGCGCCGATTGAAACCGGCTCGCGCGGGTCCAGCACCTGGCGCGGTTCGTAAGGCGGGAGATAACTATCCACCTGTTGCTGCGTCGGCAAGTCCACGCGCTCGTAGGCGTGCGTCAGGATGAAACCATCCATGCACACCATCACCGGCAGCGATAATTCCTCGGCTAGTTTGAAGGCTTGAATATGCAAATCCAGCGCTTCCTGATTTGTCTCGGCAAACAATTGCATCCAGCCGGAATCGCGTTGCGATAGAGAATCGGAGTGGTCGTTCCATATATTGATCGGCGCACCGATGGCACGGTTAGCCACTGTCATGACGATAGGCAGCCCAAGACCTGATGCGTTGTAGATCGCCTCAACCATATAAAGCAGGCCCTGGCTGGCAGTGGCGGTGTAGGAGCGCGCGCCGGTGGCAGATGCGCCGATGGCCACAGACATCGCGGCGAACTCGCTTTCGACGTTGATGAACTCGCACTTGCCCAGCTCCCCGCTTTTCACCATTTCGCCGAGATTTTCGACGATGTGCGTCTGTGGCGAGATGGGGTATGCGCAGATCACCTCCGGGCGGCACATGGCCACCGCTTCGGCGACAGCGCGCGAACCCTCTATCTGCTTAAGCATGTTTCACCTCCTGACAGTCTGGTGCGCAGTGCGGAATTTTCATGATTTTTTCGCCGCGTTCATCACCAGGTTGAAAGACTCGGTTGCCGTTGCGATATTTCCCTCCGCCACCTTGCCGGAAAATTTTTCGCGTATTGCCTTGTGCACCGACTCCAGGCGTATCAGGCCGGAAAGCGCGGCAAATCCGGCAAGCAGGGGTACGTTGGGTATCGGGCGTCCGATATGTTTAACGCTGATTTCGGTCGCGGGCAGGATGCAAAGACGATCCTGCGGCCTGCCGCTGATGAAATCGCCCAGGCCAAGTTCCGCGAAGCTGCGGTTGGTATTCAACAGGATATAACCATCCTTCCTGAGTCCGGCAAAGACATCCACCTGGTGCAGCAGTGTGGGATCCTGGATGATGATGGCGTCCGGCTCCATGATCGGCTCACGCAGGCGTATCTCCCGGTCGGCGATGCGGCAAAAAGCCACCACCGGGGCACCCATGCGCTCGGAGCCGAAGTTTGGGAATGCCTGTGCATGTGCCCCCTCCAGGAATGCTGCGACGGAGAGCAACTCAGCCGCAGTCACTACGCCCTGCCCGCCACGGCCATGGATCCGCACCTCGAACATATCCGCTCTCCCGCACTGTTAGGCTGGATATAGCTTACTCCGCTGCCACCCGTTTGTCAGCAAAGCTCCGCCAGTTTTGAGGGGTCGCTTTCTTGCACAATTCGGCGGCCAATCGGGTTGCCTCATCCAGGTTGGAGGCAGCCCGTTCGCTTAACGAGTTACCCAGCCCAAAATCATGTCCGCGTATACGCAGCAGAAAGGCCGGTGGCGCATCCAGCCCATACACCCGGCGGTATGCATGCAACAACGCAGCCGGGTTCATCGCATGACTGGTATAGCTTTCATCCTGAGCGGAAAATATTTCCGAAAAATCATATGGCTCAACGCAGGACATATCCGCATCGATGAACAGCACCGCATCGCGCCCAACCAAGTCGGTGACATGCTCGACCTGCAACTGGTAGTCTTCGAGCAATTCGACGTTCCTGCTCATGCCTGCCGCTTTTGACCACTCCTCGATTTCGCGCACCAGCAGCGGCGCCAACGCATCGTCACCGCGCGATTCGTTGCCGACAGCAAAGAGCAGAATGGGCGCTGTCATGATTACTGCGCACAGAACGTGCCATCCGAGGCGCGCGTCAGCACGTCTATCCTGCCGGCGGATGCATCCAGTAGCTCCACTTCCAGCGGCATCTTGCCCAGCGCATGGGTGGCGCATGAAAGGCACGGATCGAAGGCGCGGATGGCGACCTCGATGTGATTAAGCAGCCCCTCGGTGAGTTTGCGCCCGTCCAGGTACTGTCGAGCAACTGCTCGAATGGCTTCGTTCATCGCCTGGTTGTTGTGGGTAGTGGAAACAATCAGGTTGCAGCGCACGATCTGGTCGTGTTCATCCACCTTGTAATGGTGAATCAGCGTGCCGCGCGGCGCTTCTATCACGCCCACGCCGCGTTCCTGCCGCTCTCCCTTGCTGACCAAATCACTCCCTTGCAGATCGGGATCGTGCAGCAGATCGCGTATCACTTCGGCGGCATGCAGCATCTCGACCATGCGCGCCCAGTGGTAACCCAGCGTGGCGCCTGCGGCACTGCCGTTTCCGAAAGCGAGAAACTCCTTGCGCTGCGCTTCCGCCAACGGCGTGGGGATGAAATCACATTGTGTTACGCGTGTAAGCGGCCCGACACGATACCAGCCAGCTTCCGGCCCAAGAGCCCGCAAAAAAGGGAACTTCATGTATGACCATGGTTTCACGTCCTCGAAAATCACATCCCAGTAATGCCTGTAGTCGTAATGGTCGAAAAGCGTATTGCCTTTCATGTCGCGCGCGCGCAGGCCGCCGTGATACAAATCCAGCGCGCCGTCCTCGCGCACCAGGTTGAGGGTGTGCGTATCGAAGCGCCCGAAATTAGTGTAGAGATCGAGATTCTGCTCGAACAACTGCCGCGCGATGCCGACCGCTTCACGGCTCCACGCAACGACCTGCTCGATGTCCTTCAGCAAGTAATCGCGTTCCTCCACGCTGACGTTTTTGTTCACCCCGCCGGGAATGGAGCCGGTGCCGTGGATGCGCTTTCCCGCCGTCACGCGTATCACCTCCTGCCCGAACTTGCGCAGCAACACACCCTGCTTCGCGACCTCCGGGTACGCGGCAGCAATGCCGGCGATATTCCGCTTCGCCACGTCCGAATCGAAACCGAACAAAAGGTCGGGCGATGAGAGATGAAAGAAATGCAGTGCGTGGGACTGCAAAATCTGTCCGTAATGCATCAGCCGCCGCACCTTCTCTGCCGTCGGCGTGAGCATCGCCCCGACGATCATGTCCATCGCCTTGCTGGCAGCAATATGGTGGCTCACCGGACAAATGCCGCACAATCGCTGCACCATCACCGGCGCCTCCCAGTATGGCCGCCCCTGAACGAATTTTTCGAAGCCGCGGAATTCCACGATGTGCAGCCGCACCTGGTGCACGCGGTCATTCTCATCCAGCAGCAGCGTCACCTTGCCGTGCCCCTCCACGCGGGATACCGGGTCTATGGCGACGCGGCGCAGGCTCTCGGGATGATCTGCTGTTTCCAGATCGTCGGTTGCATCAGTCATATTTGCTCAATCATATTTGATCAACCCGTGCCCCAGCTCTGGCGTCTTGCCCGCGATGAGGTCATTGAAAAATTTCCAGATGGCATCACCGGAGGGCGGGCAGCCGGGAATGTAGTAGTCTATCTTCACCACCTCGTGCAGCGGATGCACCTTGTCCAGGGGGAGCGGCAGCTCCGGGTCGTTGGGAATGTGGCCGTGCGCGAGTCCCGGCTCTGTCAGATACACCTCGGTCAGGCAGTCGCCGAGGTCAAGGCTGTTGCGCTGCGCGGGCAGGCCGCCGTTGATGGCGCAGGCGCCGATGGCGATGAGTATCTTGCAGTTTTTGCGGAATTCGCGGAGTACGTGCACGTTTTCCGCGTTGCAGACGCCGCCTTCGATCAGCCCGATGTCGCATGGCCCGCAGTGCTTGATGTCGGTGAGCGGCGAGCGGTCGAACTCGATGAGATCAAGCAGCGGAATCAGGCGCTCGTCCATGTCGAGGAAGGACATATGACAGCCGAAGCAGCCAGCGAGCGAAGTGGTGGCGATGCGAAGTTTCTTGCTCATGGCGTTCCCTCGCAAGCGGCGCAGTTTCCACTGGCATCGGCCTGACGCGGCGCATCGTCCAGCGCCTGCGCGCTGACCGGGCTGGGGTCGTAGCGCCGCTGGCCGATGGGCACATTAAATCCGGCGCTCTTTTTCAGGATCACGCCGACGGGGCATACTTGCATAGCCTTGTCTTCCAGCGCCATGCCGCTGTCCTTGAGCAGGCCGGATTCGGCGTTGACGATGAGGTGCTTGGTGATGCCGCGCCCGGCCAGCGCAAACACATTCTTGCCGTCCACTTCGCTGGATGCGCGCACGCACAGCTCGCACAGGATGCAGCGGTTGTAATCGAGCAGGATGCCGGGATGGGAACCATCCAGCGGACGATCCGGGAAAAGCTGGTTGAAGCGCGGCGTCATCATATTCAGCTCATAGGCAGTAGCCTGGAGCTGGCAGTTGCCGCTGGCTTCGCACGAGGGACAGAAATGGTTGCCCTCGACAAACAGCATCTGCACCAGCGTGCGGCGCAGCACATTCAGCTCCTCGATGTTGCTCTCGACCTGCAATCCGGCCTCGGCAGGCATGGTGCAGGCCGCTACGGTGCGTCCACCAACCTTGATCGTGCACAGCTTGCAACTGCCGTGCGGCTTAAATTCCGGGTGATAGCACAGGTGCGGAATATAGCGCCCTGCCGCAAGCGCGGCCTGCAGAACGGTTTGTCCCGCGTCGAACCGAACATCAGTGCCGTCGAGCTGGAAGGTGCCGCTCATGGTTCCTCCGTTTTCAGGTGCGCGCCTGCATCGTCGCGCCCGGTCATCTGGCGCGCGCGCGCCAAGGCGCCATCGAGGTCGAAGGCCGGTTCGAAATCCAGCGACTTCAAGCGATTCTCGTATGCGGGGCGGAAATGTTTGAGCGTATGCAGCACCGGGTTGCAGGCAGTGCGTCCCAGCCCGCAGTGAGAGCTGGCTTGAAGCACGTAGTCCAGATGCTCGACCTCGTTCAGGTCAAAGCGGGTGCCGTGCCCGGCGGCGATCTTGTCCATGGTGTCTTTCAGGATCGTGGTTCCGACGCGGCAGGGCGTGCAAAAGCCGCAACTCTCATGGGCAAAGAAATGCACGAAGTTGCGCGCCACCTCGAACATATCGCGGCTGTCGTCGAACACCATGAACGCCCCGGCAGTGGGCAAATCCTCGAAGCCCAGGCGGCGGTCGAATTCGCTTTCCGCGACGCAGACCCCGGAAGGGCCGCTGATTTGCACGGCGCGCGTGTTCACCGCGCCGCAGTCTTGCAGGACCTCGCGCACCGAGATACCGAACGGGTATTCGTAAATGCCGGGACGCGGACAATCGCCGGACACAGAAATCAGTTTGCTTCCGCTGGATTTGGCGGTGCCAATGGCGCGGTACTTTTCAGCGCCCAAGTGGATGGCCATCACCGCCTGGCAGAAGGTCTCGACATTATCCACGGCGGTCGGCTGTTGCAGGTAGCCATGCGTCACCGGGAACGGCGGGCGGTTGCGCGGAACGCCGCGCTTTCCCTCCAGCGATTCGATCAGCGCCGATTCCTCACCGCAGATGTAAGCGCCTGCTCCGAGGTGAATTTCGATGTCGAAGTCGAAGCCGGGCTGTCCGAATATTTTCGCCCCCAGCAAATTGCTCTCGCGCCGCTCTTGAAGCACAGCCTGCAAGTGCTCAAACAGATAGCTGTATTCGCCGCGCAGGTAGAGGAATCCTTTTTTTGCCCCTGTGGCCAGCGCGCACAATGTCATGCCCTCAAACACCAGGTCGGCCTGGCGTGTCAGCAGCACGCGATCCTTGAATGTGCCCGGCTCGCCCTCGTCGGCGTTGCACACGACGTAATGTCCGGAGCCATTGTTCGCATTTCTGCAGGCTTCCCATTTCAGCCCTGTGGGAAAACCCGCACCGCCGCGTCCCCGCAATCCGCAAGACTTGATGGCTTCGAGCAGTTTTTCGGAATCCAGCGACAATGCGGCGCGCAGAACTTCGCCGGGCAAGAGGGTGTGGCCAAGCAACAAACCGCTGCGGCGAATGTTATCCTTCACCTGGAAAAAATCGGCAGGCCAGCCAGCCAGCGGCGTGCGGTTGCGGATCAACTGGCCGATCTCCTGTATGCGCTGGTGCGTCAGGTTCGTAATGGCGCGATTGTTGACCAGCATCGCCGGGCCCTGGTCGCACATGCCGGTGCAGGAAGTGGTGCCGATACTGACCAGGCCATCTTCGGACACTTTGCCCGGTTGCAGCCACAACTGCTGGCACATCTGCCCCATCAAAGCCTCACTGCCTTGCATACGGTCGGTGACGTTGTCGGAAAACAGCACACGGTATTCACCGTGCGGCTTCAGATGGAGAAAAGAATAAAACGAGGCCACGCTTTCAATGCGTGCACGGGGGATGCGCAGCTTGCCGCTGAGTTGGTTGACCGCATCGGAACCGATGTATCCGGAGTGTTCCTGAATCTCGCGCAGGATTTGCAGCAAATGCCCGGTGCTATGGTGATAACGCGCCAAGATCGTATCCAGATGAACGGCATGGACATCAGTGGCCATGGAACCCCTTTCGAGTCTTGAATAAAGACCGGCAGTTCGGATCAGACGTTCGACATGGTAATTTTATCCTACCCTGCCCCAGTTACGTTAATTTTATCGAGTTAAATGCACTTGCGGAGAGTCACTGCCACTACGTACGTGGCCGTGACATTTTTGGCATAAATACGCAATGTTGGCGCGAAGACGAGCAATACCCCTTGCTGCGGGAGGAACCCGGGATATATTCTGAAAGTGCGCGATATGAATTGAAGACGTCGGCAAGGGGTTGAGCGGAAGCGCCGGGAACGAATGCGCACCCCAAATGCAGATAAGGCCAAACACAGAATTACCTGAGTAATTCTGGTAGGCGCGATTGGACTCGAACCAACGACCCCCACCATGTCAAGGTGGTGCTCTAACCAGCTGAGCTACGCGCCTGCGAAGCTGCGCATTGTACCCGAACTCGTGGTGCGGTTCAAATGCGGCTATTTTGCCGGATGTTCGGCTTTGATGCCTGTTGCGTACAGCACTTCGATGTTCAGCCAGATGCCTTCGGAGGCGGCCTCGCGTTGGATTTCGGCCAAGTGCTCTCGCTTGAATTCTTCCAGACGCTGCGCGGGAATCTGGCTGACTGCGCCCCTGAACCCGGCATTCCACACCAGTTCCCACCACTCCTCGGCATCGCGCAGATGGTACCCCGCGTTTTTTCTCTGCACCGAAACATCGCCCAGGCCGCTCTTTTCGAACAGGGCCGCGAATTTTTCCTCGGTGGAGATTCTTTTCCAGGAGAACGCCGGCCTTTCGACACCGTACAAGTCGAGCCGCCTGAACAGCAATTCCGCCAGGGGCTGGAACGCGGTATCGTAAAAACCGGTTGCCGCGACCTTGCCGCCCGGCGCCACCTTGCTCGCGATATGCTTCAACTGTGTTTCCATGTCTTCGACGAAGAAGATGCCGAAGGCACAGGTCGTGACATCGAAGCTATTGTCCGGAAACTCCAGCCGCTGCATGTCCATCTCGACGAAGTCCACGTTCCGCAGGGCTGCGCGTTCGGCCTTCGCGCGCGCCTGCTGCAGCATGCCCGCCGAGAAGTCTATGCCGGTCACATGCCCGGAGGGCAGGCGCCGCGCCAGCGCCAGGGCGTTTGCTCCGGTGCCGGTGGCAACGTCCAGCAGGCGTTCGTTGCCGTTCAGGCCCAGGGCGGCGGCGAGGTGGTCTGCGCTGTTGACGAAGAAGCGCAGCGCGGGCTTGTCGTAGCCGTCGGCGACGGTGTCGAAGGTCTGCTTGATTCTTGTGCCGTGATCCTGCGCGCTCATGACCACCCCTAGATCGTGCGTCCGATTGCCCCGGCTATCGCGCCCAACGTGCCCATCAGGTTTTTCAATTCCTGGGGGGCCAGTGCCTGGTCGGCATCGCACCAGGCGTCGCAGGGGCTGGGGTGCATCTCGACCAGGAGGCCATCCGCGCCCGCCGCGATGGCGGCCTGCGACAGGGCGGGCACCATCCATGCCTTGCCGCCCGCGTGCGAGGGGTCGACGATCACCGGCAGGTGCGTTTCCTTTTTCAGCACCGGGATGGCGGTCACGTCCAGCACGTTGCGGTAGTAGGTTTCGAAGGTGCGGATGCCGCGCTCGCAGAAGATGATGTTGTGGTTGCCGCCCGCCGCGATGTATTCCGCCGCCATCAGCCACTCGCTTATGGTGGCCGACATGCCGCGCTTGAGGATGATCGGCTTGTTTATCTTTCCGACTTCCTTGAGCAAGTCGAAATTCTGCATGTTGCGCGTGCCGATCTGGATCACGTCGACGTTGTATTCCATGAAGGCATCGAGCTGGCGCACGTCCATCAGTTCGGTGACGATGGGCAGCTTGAATTTGTCCGCCGCCTTACGGAAGATGTCCAGCCCTTCCACGCCTTTGCCCTGAAAGGTGTAAGGGCTGGTGCGTGGTTTGAACGCGCCGCCGCGCATCAGGCGGCACTTTGCCTCGCTCACGAACTTGGCGGACAAATCCATCTGTTCCTGAGTTTCCACCGAGCAGGGCCCGGCGATGATCTGTATCTGCTTGCCGCCGAGCGGAACGCCGCAGATGTCGACGACCGTGCTTTCCTTGTGCGATTCGCGCGAGACGATCTTGTATTGCTTGGCGATGTGCATTGCGGATTCCACACCGGGCAGCGGCGTGAACATTTCCGGGTCGAGGGAACGCTCATCCCCTATCGCGCCAATCACGGTGCGCTCGATACCGCGCGAGATATTGGCCTTAAGGCCCGCGGCCTCCAGCTTTTTCACCACCGCGCCGATTTGTTCGTCGGTGACTTCCCTGCCCATTACTATGATCATTTTGCTTCCTCAATCGCCTGCTGCAATGCAGATAAAAATTTCCCGTTTTCCTGTTCCGTGCCGATGCTCACGCGCAAATATTCCGCCATATCGTAATTCACCACGGGGCGCACGATCACGCCCAGTTCCAGCAGGCGGCGGTACATTTTCATCCCGTCGCCTATCTTGAAGCTGATGAAGTTGCCGCTGGAGGGGATGTACTCCAGCTCCAGCTTGTTGAGCCCCGCGGTGATTTGCGCCATGCCGCGCCGGTTCAACTCGTTGGTCTGCCGCACGAAAGCTTCATCTTCAAGCGCCGCCACTGCCGCGGCCTGTGCCACGCTGTTGACGTTGAACGGCTGGCGCACGCGGTTCATCATGTCCGCCACCTGGGCATCGGCAAACGCATAGCCGACGCGCAACCCGGCCAGGCCGTAAGCCTTGGAAAAAGTGCGCGAAATGATGAGGTTTGGAAAGTCCTTCAACCAGGCAACGGAATCGTAACGGCATTCCTGCGGCAGGTATTCGTTGTAGGCCTCGTCCAGCACCACCAGCACCTGCGGCGGCAGCGCGCGCATGAACTCCAGCAAGTCACCCGCGCTCAGGAAGGTGCCGGTCGGGTTATTCGGGTTGGCGATGAATACCAGTTTGGCCTGGTGTTCAACGGCGGACTTCAGCATGGCGCCCAGATCGTGCCCGAAGTTTATCGCCGGAACCTTGATGCCGGTTGCTCCCACCGACTGGATCGCGAGCGGGTACACGGCGAAGGCATGGGCCGCGTACACCGCCCGGTCGCCCACGGTGAGGAAGGCGCGCGCGGCTAGCTCCAGCATGTCGTTGGAGCCGTTGCCCAGCACGATGCGCGCATGCTCCACGCCGTAGCGTTTGGAAAGCGCTTGCTTCAGTTCGAAGCCGTTGCCGTCTGGATACAGCGCGATGGTCTTGACCGCCTCCAGCATCGCGGCCACCGCCTTGGGACTGCATCCCAGCGGGTTTTCGTTTGAGGCCAGCTTGACGATGCCGGTGATGCCCAGCTCGCGCTCCAGCTCGGCAATCGGCTTGCCGGGCTGGTAGGGCGCGATGGCGCGGATGTAGGATGGTGCCAAATCTGAGTAATTCATATCAAACCTTAATCGACACACCTTCCCCCTTGCAGGGGAAGGTTGGGATGGGGGTAGAAACCTGGAGCTTGCTCCGCATGGCTTCTACCCCCACCCTGGCCCTCCCCCTGCAAGGGGGAGGGATTTAATTATACGGCCACCGGGTACGACCCCAGCACTTTCACAAAGGCAGCGGCTTTTTTCAATTCTGCCAGCGCAACGGCCACTTTTTCTTCCTTCTGGTGGCCTTCGATGTCCACGAAGAACACATATTCCCACAGGCCGGAGCGCGCGGGGCGCGATTCCAGTTTGGTCATGGATACGCCATATTTCGCCAGCGGGGTCAGCAAGTCATGCACCGCACCGGGACGATTGGGTGCTGACATCGCCAATGAAGTCTTGTCCTTGCCGGACGGCGCAACCTCCTGGTTGCCGATCACGAGGAAGCGCGTGGTATTGTTGGCATCATCCTCTATGTTCTCGACGCATACCTTTACGGCAAAATGCACGGTTGTCTGCACCCCGGCAATGGCCGCGCTGTGCGGTGTTTCTGCCGCCAGCCGCGCCGCTTCCGCATTGCTGGAGACTGCAATGCGCGCCGCGTTCGGCAGGTTGGCATTGAGCCAGCCTTGGCATTGGCCCAGCGATTGCGCATGCGAATAGATGGTCTTGATGGCATTCAGGCCGCATTCCCGCGCAAGCAGGCATTGGTGGATGGGCAGCATCACCTCCCCGCATATTTGCAGGCGGCTCTGCATCAGCAGATCCAGGGTGCGGCCCACCGCGCCTTCGGTGGAGTTTTCGGCCGGCACCACACCATAGTGCGCAGCCCCATTTTCGACGGCACGGAATACCTCATCTATGGTCGCGCATGGTTTCCCCTGCACCGCGCCTCCAAACCGCTTGAGAGCAGCCGCTTCGGTAAAAGTGCCTTCCGGGCCAAGATAGGCGACATTCAGCGGTGCTTCCAGCGCGCGGCAATGAGACATGATCTCGGTGAACAATTGCGTCACGCTGCCGCCGGGCAATGGGCCTTGATTGGCCTCTGCCAGGCGTTGCAATACCTGCGCCTCGCGCTCCGGACGCAGGACTGCGCCATTGCCCTTGGCGTGGCCGATCTGCTGCGCCAGCTTGGCGCGCTCGTTGAACAGCCGCAGCAACTCGTCATCTATGCGGTCTATCTGTTCGCGGTATGTTTTCAGCTTTTCGCTCATCAATCTTCCAAGTGCAGGTCGCGCACCGCAAGCACGCCGGGAATCGCGGCGATTTTGGCGATCAGTCCGGCAGGCGCGGCGCTGTCGGTGTCCACCAGCGTGTAGGCCATGTCGCCGCGCGACTTGTTCATCATGTTGTGGATGTTGATTCCCGCCTCGGCCAGGGTGGTGGAAATCTGTCCCAGCATGTTGGGCACGTTGGCATTGGCAATGCCCAGGCGGAATGCCGATTCGCGCGGCATGCCGACATTGGGGAAATTCACCGCGTTCGCGATGTTGCCGTGCTCGAGGTAATCGCGCAATTGGTCCACCACCATCATCACCGCGCAGTTGTCCTCCGCCTCCTGCGTGGAAGCGCCCAGGTGCGGCAGCGCGATCACGCCGGGGTGATTCTGTATCCTGCCTGCCGGGAAATCGCACACATAGGCGCGCAGGTGCTTAGCAGACAGCGCGGCCAGCACCGCATCGTTGCTCACGATGGCATCGCGCGAAAAATTCAGCAGCACGCTGCCGGTCTTCATCGCCTGTACGCGTTTTTCGTCTATCAGGTTGCGCGTGGCATCCAGCAGCGGGACATGCAAAGTGACGAAATCGCTGTGCTTGAGCAAGTCCTCGACGCTGTGCGCCTTTCGTACCTGTGAGGACAGGCTCCACGCGGCATCCACGGTGATCTCGGGGTCGAAGCCGATCACTTTCATGCCCAAGCCCAGGGCAGAATCGGCCACCAGGCGGCCGATCGCTCCCAGCCCGATGATGCCCAGCGTGCGCCCGCGCAGCTCGATGCCCGCGTAATGCTTTTTGCCGTCTTCTACCAGCTTGTGCAGGGTTTCGTCATCCCCTTTCAGGCTGTCGGTGAAATGCAGCGCGGGCACGATATGGCGCGCCGCCAGCAGCATGCCGGCGATGACCAGTTCTTTCACCGCATTGGCATTGGCGCCCGGCGCGTTGAACACCGGCACGCCGCGCTCGCTCATGGACTTCACCGGCACGTTGTTGGTGCCCGCCCCGGCGCGCGCGATGGCCAGCACCGAATGCGGGATGCGCATTTGCAGCATGTTGTGCGAGCGCACCAGGATGGCATCCGGTTCGGCAATTTCGGAGCCGGTCACGTAACGCTCGGGCGGAAGGCGATCCAGGCCGACAGCCGAGATCTTGTTCAGCGTCTGTATCTGGAATGTTTTAGCCATGATGATGCTCAGCCCTTGCTCCGGGCGAATTCATTCATGAAATTCACCAGCGCCTGCACGCCTTCCAGCGGCATGGCATTGTATATCGAGGCACGCATGCCGCCCACCGAACGGTGCCCCTTCAACTGCAACAGGCCGCGCGCATCGGCCTGTTTGAGGAAGTCGCCGTCCAGGTTGGCATCCTTCAGCGTGAACGGCACGTTCATGCGCGAGCGGTCCGCCTTGTTCACCGGGCACTTATAGAACCCGTTGCTGGCGTCTACCGCGTCATACAGCAGCCCGGCCTTGGCGATGTTGGTCTTTTCCATGGCGGCGATGCCGCCATTTTTCTTGAGCCACTGGAACACCAGCCCGGCCATGTATATGGCGTAGGTGGGCGGGGTGTTGTACATGGAGTCGTTGTCGGCATGGATCTTGTAGTCCAGCATGGTCGGCAGCTTCGGGTCGGCGTGCCCCACCAGGTCTTCGCGCACGATGACCAGGGTCAGCCCGGCCGGGCCGATGTTTTTCTGCGCGCCCGCATAGATCAGGCCGAATTTCGACACATCCGCCGAACGCGACAGGATATTGGACGACATGTCAGCCACCAGCGGCACGTTGCCGACTTCCGGCACCCAGTTGAATTCCACGCCGCCTATGGTTTCGTTCGGTGTGTAGTGCACATAGGCCGCATTCTTGTCCAATTTCCAGGCATTTAAGGCTGGAACGTATGTGCAGTTCTTGTCGGAATTGTCCGCCGCCACGTTCACCTGGCAGAACTTTTTCGCCTCGCCGATGGCTTTCTTCGACCATTCGCCTGTGTTCACGTAATCGGCGGCAGCTTTGCCACGCAGCAAATTAAGCGGAATCATCGAGAACTGCAAATGCGCGCCGCCTTGCAAGAACAGCACCTTGTAATTGGCGGGAATGCCCATCACCTCGCGCAAATCCGCCTCGGCCTGGGCGTGGATGCCCATGTATTCCTTGCCGCGATGCGACATCTCCATCACCGACATGCCGCTGCCGCGCCAGTCGGGCAATTCGGCCTGCGCCTGCTGTAACACTGTTTTCGGCAATACCGCCGGTCCTGCGCTGAAATTGTAGATCGTCATGGCTGCTCCCCCCTTATGGTTTAGTCAGATTCCTCTTCCGCTTCCGCGATGCGGCTCAAGCCGGCCAGCCTGTCGCCGTCATTCAGGTTCATCAGCGTCACGCCCTGGGTTGAACGCCCCATTTCGCGGATTTCGTTGACGCGAGTGCGGATCAGCACGCCGTTGGTGCCGATCAGCATGATCTCGTCTTCCGTGTTCACCAGGGTGGCGGCCACCACCTTGCCGTTGCGCTCGGAGGTATGGATCGCGATCATGCCCTGCGTGCCGCGCCCGTGGCGGGTGTATTCGGCGATCGGAGTGCGCTTGCCGTAGCCGTTTTCGGTCGCGGTCAGCACGCTCTGCTGTTCGTTTTCGGCCACAAGCACCGCAATGACCTTGCCGCCCTTGGTCAAATTCATTCCGCGCACGCCGCGCGAGGCCCGGCCCATGGGGCGCACGTCATTCTCGTCGAAGCGCACCGCCTTGCCCTCGTCCGAGAACAGCATCACGTCGTGCTTGCCGTCGGTCAGGGAAACGCCGATCAGGAAATCTCCCTCGTCGAGGTTGATGGCGATGATGCCCGCTTTGCGCGGGTTGGCAAAGTCGGACAGCGGGGTTTTTTTCACCGTGCCGTCGGAGGTGGCAAAGAACACGAAATGGTCTTCGCTGAATTCCTTCACCGGCAGGATGGCGTTGATCTTCTCGCCCGCTTCCAGCGGCACCAGGTTGACGATGGGCTTGCCGCGCGAGGTGCGCCCTCCCTGCGGCACGTCGTATACCTTGATCCAGTACACGCGGCCGCGGCTGGAAAAGCACAGGATGTAGTTGTGCGTGTTGGCGATGAACAAGTTGTCGATGAAATCGTCTTCCTTGGTGCTGGCCGCCTGCTTGCCGCGCCCGCCGCGCTTCTGCGCGCGGTATT
>JBGPSQ010000031.1:0-19564 GCA_041490205.1 Gallionellaceae bacterium | reverse complement strand
GTTTTCATGGGCAGCGCCTATATCCTGCTCAATATCACGGCGTCCATGCTGTTTCCGCAGGATGCCATCTACCTCAATGCCGCCATGGTGCAGTCCGACAATGCCGCCGCCCGGCATGCCGGCAAGACGGCTGCCGGGAAAGCGCCCGGCGGCAAGCTGCCCGGCCCAGGCTTGGCCGCCGCCGAGGATGAGGAGGATGGGAACGGGGATGGGAACATCGGGGACGATGGCGGGGGCGGCGGCGGGGACGATGGCGAGGATGACGACGAAGGGGATGATTTACTTTCCCAATCCGCGAAACTCGATGTGGAGGACATCTACTACCGCCAGCCCGGCATGGTCAGGCATGTGCTGGAAGGCGTGAAGCCGCGCCGTCCCGGCGAAACCGGCCTGTATTTCGTGGGCTTCGCCGGGGATGCCAGCGAACATGAGTTCGGCAACGAAGTGCGCTATGCGCGCGGCCTGCTGGACCGCCGCTTCAACACCGCCGGGCGCTCGCTGGTGCTGATCAACAGCTATGACACGGTGAGCGACACGCCGCTGGCCAACACGCACAACATGGAAGCCGTATTGCAGGGCCTCTCCAGCCGCATGGACAGGAACAACGACGTGCTGTTCCTGTTCTTAAGTTCGCACGGTGCGCAGGACCACAGGCTCGCGGTCTCCTTCAGCCCGCTGGAAATGAACGACCTCAAGGCGGAAAAACTCAAGGAATTGCTGGACAAGAGCGGCATCCGCAACCGCGTCATCGTCGTCTCGGCCTGCTACTCCGGCGGCTTCCTCGATGTGCTCAAGGACGACAACACCCTCATCCTCACCGCCTCGCGCCGCGACCACGTGGCCTACGGCTGCGGCGACATCACTCAATACACCTATTTCGGCGAAGCCTATTTCGTTCAGGCGCTGGAACACAACGACTCCTTCATCAGCGCCTTCGACGAGGCGCGCAACCGCATAGCCGACCGCGAAAAAAGCGAAGGCGAGGAAGCTTCCGGCCCGCAAATCCATGTGGGGCGAAACATCGGCCGCGTGCTGCAAAAACTGAAAGTGCGCCATGTGGGCCTGCAAGCGGAACCGGCGGAAGACGATGAGCAGCGCTGCCCGGAAAACTGTCCGGGGGAGCCGGGGTAGGCGGTTGGATTGCCTCGAAATTGCTGATCAAACATTCAAACCCCAAAAGGGGGGAGGCATGAAACCAATCAAATGGCTGGTGCTGGGATGGATGGCAATCCTGATTCCAACTTGTTCGTACGCAAATGACTCAACTGGCCGGGTGGGTGTCGGGGGGCTGGAGCTATTGAAGACTGAAGACATCCAGATGGTCTCGGAACTGCTGGAAATTTCGACATCAAAGATCAAGGTAACGTATCACTTTCTGAATACTTCCGATCACGACATTACGACCACAGTGGCCTTTCCAATGCCGGGGTTCAATGGTTACAGGGCCTTGGCGGGCGGTGAAGATAATCAAAGGCCGCTGGATTCATTCAAGATGTTCGTAAATGGAACGAGGATGCCGGTAAATAAAAATCGCGTGTTCCTGGTCAATAATGTTGATGTTACTGACAAGCTTAGGAAAATCGGTTTATCAGACAAACTGATTTTTAACCAAGATTTTAATTGTTTACATGGGGAAATCGAGGGATCCATCCTATATGGCTGCAAATTGACAGAAAAGCAAAACGCGGCAATAAAAAAATTGAATGCTATCAATGGAAAAATCAAGGAAACGGCCTACTGGGAGCAGACATTTCCTGCAGGACAGGAAATAGAGGTTGTTCATGAATACAAGCCGTTTGCCGGCTTTTACCAGAGATTTCCTAAAGCGGCCATCAAGGGGGCATGTTTAGGCAACAGAACGATTAAATCAATTGGGGGAAGGTTTGATGAGTTCGGAAACCTTAAGGCTGGATTTCAAGATGTTGAATATATCCTTGGCACTGGACGGAATTGGAAGGGCACCATCAAAAATTTCAGACTGATTATAAAGAAGGGGTCGTCGGACGAAATTGTTTCTATGTGTTTTCCCGGCAAGCCGGATAAAACAAGTCCTACAACGCTCGAATTTTCACAAACTGACTACGTGCCGCAAGATACACTGGTTGTTTACTTTTTGCATGTGTACAACTACTAAAGCGAGATAGAATGCGGTGAATGAAATGAGCCGCATCAGTCGCGCGGGGAACAGCCTGTCAATCACTCGAACGATGCGGTTCGTGCCTCACCGCATACATGAACTGCCCGGAAAACTGTCCGGGGGAACCGGGGTAGGGAGCCTGTGAATACACCCATCAATCTTTCCTTCCGCTACACCGAGAGCGATTATGCGCGGGCATTGCGCGCGCATTACGCCACGCACCTGCGTTTACTCACGGATATTGCCAGCATCGCTGTCGTTGCGGCGGGCGGCGCATACCTCTGGGGCTTGCCTGGCCAGCATTGGCTGGGGGTCGCGTGCGTTGTGGTTGCCGCTGTGTTTGCCCTGCTGCTTATTGCCGCGTTCACGATCGTCCCGAAATGGGCCTTCCGCCGCGAGCCTAAATTCCTCGACGATTATTCGCTCACGTTTTCGCCTGATGGCATCCATTTCCGCACGGCGCACATGGATTCGCAGCTCAAGTGGGACATGTATTCACGGGCAGTGATAGATGCCAGCTCATACGTGCTTTACTACGGCACGCACCATTTCACCGTGATCCCAAGGCGGGCTTTTCTGGATGAAGGGCAACGGCAGGCTTTCGATCAGATGCTTGAGCGGCACATTCCGCGAATAACCAGGCGAGGGAAATAGCCAGCGTAGATACTGTTCCGGCAGGACTTCGGCAAACCTTCCCCGTGGATGACCTATCACTTCTGATAGGTTACAGCCCGCCAATTTAGCGCTAGCATGCTCCCGGGTTGCCATGCGCATCCCCAATAACTAACCGGAATCAAGGCTTCATCGCACTGCCTTTTTTCCAGATAACAGGGAGCCGGAAAATGATAAAAAAGATGGTGTTGTTGATAGCCCTTGCACTTGGCATTGCAGGATGTGGTGATTCAAAGCCTCCAGAACAACCTGCTGCGCAGGCGAGCTCGGAACTTTGCGCGCGAACTAATCCAGATGAGATACGACGCTTGTTCACTAGATGGAATGACGCCCTGAAAGATAAAACTGCACAAACAGTTGTAGGGCTCTACGCAGATGACTCCATCCTTCTTCCAACATTATCGGATGAAGCGAGAATAGCAAAAGACAAGAAGTTGGCGTATTTCAAAAAGTTCACGGCGGAAGAGCCTTCAGCGGTAATAGACCCGAAGGTAAATATGATCGAGATTGGTGCTTGTAATATGGCAGTTGACTCGGGTTACTATACATTCAGGTTTACTCGTCCAAAACCTGACACCCCCAATCCGCTTCGTGCCCGTTACACCTTCGTCTATAAATACTTTGGCGGGAAAGGGTGGTTGATCGTGAGCCACCATTCTTCAGTAATGCCTCCTCCAAACCCTCATGTGGAAGAATGATAATCAACAGGGTGCGCGCAGCGGGAAAATTTCTGCCTGACAGGGGTTTTAGGGTATCATGCGCGCCTCCGGAAGCGTGGCAGAGTGGTCGATTGCACCGGTCTTGAAAACCGGCAACGGGCAACCGTTCGTGAGTTCGAATCTCACCGCTTCCGCCAGGAACCCATTCCGGGATGTTTGGCGAATCTCGAAAAATCCATTGTGCCAGCGGCATAGGGCGATTCGCGGCCAGATAGCCCCATCTCCATTTGGTTCATCTACCCCCAAGATTACGGCCTATTGCACCCAATCCGGGAGCGTGGTAGAGTTCGTCCATGCGAGTGATAGCCATCAGCACCCTGCGCGATTTTTGGAAAAAACACCCGCAAGCGGAAATCCCGTTGCGTGCATGGTTTGCCGAGGCCAGTCATGCGGACTGGAAGAGTCCTGCGGCAATCAAGGCGGCGCATCGCAACGCCAGTTTTGCTGGAGGTAACCGCGTGGTGTTCAACATCAAGGGCAATGACTATCGCCTGGTGGTTGCCGTGCATTACAACCGGCGCATGATGTATGTGCGTTTCGTTGGAACCCACGCCGAATACGATGCGATCAATGTGGAAGAGGTGTAACCATGGAACTCAAGCCAATCAAAACCAAAGCCGAATACAAATCTGCCTTGCGTGAAATCGAGGCGCTGTTCGACGTTCCTGAGCATACTCCCCAGGCGGACAAGCTCGAAGTGCTTGCCATGCTGGTGGAAAAGTACGAGGCAGAGCACTACCCCATTCCGGCACCCGACCCGATAGATTTCCTGGGTTACATCATGGAAGCGCGCGGCCTGTCCCGCAAGGATATGGAGCCTTACATCGGCAGCCGTGGCAGAGTGGCCGAAGTAATGAACCGGATACGTCCACTTTCGCTGACAATGATCCGTAACTTGTCGGAAGGCCTTAAACTGCCGGCGGATGTGCTAATAATGGAATATGAATTGTGCGAAGCCGCATAGAAGAACGCCCGGCCTGATGTTGCATATTCAGGGAAAGCGCGGCGGCGTGGCAATTTAACTCCTGAGGCCGCTTACTTAACGCCCCTGCCGGTCTTGAAAACCGGCAACGGGCAACCGTTCGTGAGTTCGAATCTCACCGCTTCCGCAAATCCCCTGGCGGATTTTAACTGGCGCGGATCATTCCACCAGGCCGCCTATCCACCCGCTCATCAACGCCAGGTTCACGCCCCCGGCGATTAGGCCGAGCAGCACCGTGGCCAGGGCCAGGCGCTGGCGCAGCGTCCGGCGGCGGGTTACGGCTTCATCCTCCTGCACGTCCGCCGGTTTTGAGGGGGCGCCCACCAGCATGGCCAGTCCCACAAAGCCGATGAACGGCCCGATGAACGCCATCTTTGGATAGTACTTACTCTCTTCGATTATCATCTGCCAGTTCAGCACGGTGCCGCCGAAGCCGATCACGATGAATGCCAGCGTGAGCGCCCAGCCGATCAATTTTTCCTTGGCCATTTTTGTTTCCCTCCCTTGTCGTCGTTTCCCTGCGTCAATAAATACGCCGTGCCTCAATCCTTGAATATCAAGTAACCGAATGCGGTCAGCATCGCCATGATGGCGGCGATGGCGCCCAGGATATACGGCCAGATGTCCAGCCGGATGCCATAGAGGTCGTCCACATGCGGCACTGGAGCGGTATTCCCCGTTTGCGGATCCGTGACCATTAGCGGATGGTTTTTGCGGTAGCGAGCCAGCGCATGCACGCTCAGCGCATAGGCCAGGAACATCCCGGCCAAGCCCCACTGCACATCGAGCGAGGCCTGGTGAGGATCGGGCTCGTGGAAGTCCGAAGCGACCGCGAACACGATCGCTGCGATCATCCAGAAACAAAACAGGAAGAAGACTGCGATTCCCCAGCCGCGCCAGAAGATGATCATGCAGCCTCCCTTGATCCTGTGTTAATCGATTTTAATTGATTATTTCTGCGTGGCGGTCACACCGCTGGCCGGGATTTCCGGTGCTTGATGTTTTTTGGTGGCGGATTTGTGAGTGCGATGTTTTGTCGTGGGCGCCATACCGCTGGCTGGGGTTGCGGGAGCCTGGACTTGGGTTGTGGGGGCCACGCTGCTGGCCGGGGTATCGGGGGCTGGACGTTTCGCTGCGGCAGCACCCGTGCTTCCGCCGCCAGACCTGTGGAAAGCGGGGAGGGTTCTTTCATAGGCCACAACATCATCAATTTCGTTTTCGGGCAGCCCCAGTTTGGGCATGCCGGAACCGGCTCCTGCCACGCCGGATTTGGCCCCGCCATTGGTGACGATTTTCTTGTGGTCGGCCTCTGTCAGGGTGGACAGAAGTTCCTTGATACGGGGCGGGTTGGCATCCAGGTTGGCGAAGTTGGCGGCAGCTTTTATGCCGCCTTTGTTTCCTGCGTCTCCGCCCTGGCCATGGCAGGGTTGGCATCTTGCGGCAAAGATGGACTTGCCCTTGGCCGCGTCACCGGCCAGTGCCGGGTTGGCAAGCACCGCAAATGAAAACATGATGAAAACACCGGAAATCCCTGCCTGCTTTTTCATTCTACTGCTCCTATGTCTAGTTTGAATTATATGGTCAACAGATGCATGTGGCCGAAATCAGCCGGGCTGGAATCGCATGGAAAGATCCACTGCCTTCACGTCTTTCGTCAGGCTGCCGATGGAAATCCTGTCCACGCCGGTCTCGGCGATGGCGCGCACGGTTTGCAGATTCACCCCGCCTGAGGCTTCCAGCTCGGCGCGGCCATGGTTTGCCCGCACCGCGTCGCGCATGCCTTCCAGGTCGAAGTTGTCCAGCAGGATAAGCTTGGCCCCCGCATCCAGCGCCTCGCGCAGCTCTTCCAGGTTTTCCACCTCAATCTGCACGGTGGCATTCGGCGGCGCGAGGAGGAAAGCCTGCGTTAGCGCCGGGCCTATGCCGCCCGCGGCCATGATGTGGTTTTCCTTGATCAGCACCCCATCGAACAGGCCGATGCGCTGGTTGTGCCCGCCACCAACCTTCACTGCATATTTCTGCGCCATGCGCAGGCCGGGCAGGGTCTTGCGGGTATCCATGATCTTCGCCCTGGTGCCCGCCACCGCCTCCACATAGCGGCGCGTTTCGGTGGCCGTGGCCGAAAGCAGTTGCAGGAAATTCAGCGCCGGGCGCTCGGCGGTGAGCATGGCACGCGCATTGCCGCGTATCTCGCACAGAGTCTGGTTGGGCTGCGCCGCATCGCCCTCGCGCAGCTCCCAGCGTATCTCGCAATTGGGGTGCAAGGTGTGGAAACACCCCTCGAACCACTGCACCCCGCACAGCACCATGGGCTGGCGGGTGATGACGCGGGCGCGCCCCGGCGCATCCTCCGGGATCAGTAGCGCGGTGAGGTCGCCGCTGCCCATGTCCTCGTCGAGTGCGGCGGCGATGTTGGCTTCGATATGGGGGGTGAGGTTACTATCGAGCGGCATGGGGATTTTGTTAGTTAATAGGTACGGCTAGTATAAGAGAAATATTTGAGAAATGGGGGGAGTTGAAATCCCGGGAAAGTCCCCAATCTAGCGTTCAGGTAACTATTTCAGCAAGAGGGAAACACCATGCGTTTCGACAAAATGACCACCAAGCTGCAAGGCGCGCTTTCCGACGCCCAAAGCCTGGCCGTGGGGCAGGACAACCAGTTCATCGAGCCGCAGCACCTGCTGCTGGCCCTGCTCAACGATGCCGATAGCGGGGCAGGGTCGCTGCTGGCGCGCGCCGGGGGCAATGTGAACGCGCTGAAAAACGCGCTGAATGAGGCCGTTACCCGCCTGCCCAAGGTGGAAGGCCACGGCGGCGAGGTGCAGGTGGGGCGCGACCTGGGCAGTTTGTTGAATATCACCGACAAAGAGGCGCAAAAGCGCGGCGACCAGTTCATCGCATCCGAGATGTTCCTGCTGGCGCTGACCGAAGACAAGGCTGAGACCGGGCGCATGGTGAAGCAGCACGGCGTTGCCCGTGCGCCGCTGGAGCAGGCGATCAATGCCGTGCGCGGCGGCGAATCCGTAGGCAGCCAGGAAGCCGAAGGTCAGCGCGAATCGTTGAAGAAATATTGCCTCGACCTCACCGAGCGCGCGCGCATGGGCAAGCTCGACCCGGTGATAGGCCGCGACGATGAGATACGCCGCGCCATCCAGGTCTTGCAGCGCCGCACCAAGAATAACCCGGTGCTCATCGGCGAGCCGGGCGTGGGCAAGACCGCCATTGTGGAAGGACTGGCCCAGCGCATCGTGAACGGCGAAGTGCCGGAGACGCTCAAGAACAAGAAAGTGCTGTCGCTGGATATGGCCGCACTCCTGGCGGGCGCGAAATATCGCGGCGAATTCGAAGAACGCCTGAAAACCGTGCTCAAGGAAATCGCCCAGGAAGAAGGGCGCATCATCGTCTTCATCGACGAGCTGCACACCATGGTGGGCGCGGGCAAGGCCGAGGGCGCGATGGATGCAGGCAATATGCTCAAGCCCGCACTGGCGCGCGGCGAGCTGCACTGCATCGGTGCCACAACGCTCGACGAATACCGCAAATACATCGAGAAAGACGCAGCGCTGGAGCGCCGCTTCCAGAAGGTGCTGGTGGAAGAGCCCACGGTGGAGGCGACCATCGCCATCCTGCGCGGCTTGCAGGAAAAATACGAGCTGCACCACGGCGTGGAGATCACCGACCCGGCGATTGTCGCCGCCGCCGAGCTTTCTCATAGGTACATCACCGACCGCTTCCTGCCGGACAAGGCCATAGACCTCATCGACGAGGCCGCCGCGCGCATCAAGATGGAAATAGACTCCAAGCCCGAGGTGATGGACAAGCTAGACCGCCGACTTATTCAACTGAAAATCGAGCGAGAGGCGGTGAAGAAGGAAAAGGATGAAGCCTCGAAGAAGCGTCTCGGCCTGATCGAGGACGAGATCACGAAGCTTGCGCGCGAATACGCCGACCTGGAAGAAGTGTGGAAGGCGGAAAAGGGCGCGGCCCAGGGGGCGGCGCAGGTGAAGGAAGAGATAGACCGCGTGAGGGCCGACATCGCCAGGCTGCAACGCGAAGGCAAGCTGGAAAAGGTCGCCGAGCTGCAATACGGCAAGCTGCCCCAGCTTGAAGCCAAATTGAAGGAAGCCGCCCAGCGCGAGGCGGAAGGCGGGGTGCATAAGAACAAGCTGCTGCGCACCCAGGTGGGCGCGGAAGAAATCGCCGAAGTAGTATCGCGCGCCACCGGCATCCCGGTAGCCAAGATGATGCAGGGCGAGCGCGACAAGCTGCTCAAGATGGAAGACAAGCTGCACCAGCGCGTGGTGGGGCAGGACGAGGCCGTGCGCTTGGTGTCCGATGCCATCCGCCGCTCGCGCTCCGGCCTGAGCGACCCCAACCGCCCGTATGGCTCCTTCCTGTTCCTGGGGCCGACCGGCGTGGGCAAGACCGAGCTGTGCAAGACGCTGGCGAATTTCCTCTTTGATTCGGAAGAGCACCTCATCCGCATCGACATGAGCGAATTCATGGAAAAGCACTCCGTCGCGCGCCTCATCGGCGCGCCGCCCGGCTACGTGGGTTATGAGGAAGGCGGCTATCTTACAGAGGCCGTGCGCCGCAAGCCCTACAGCGTCATCCTGCTCGACGAAGTGGAAAAAGCCCATCCGGACGTGTTCAACGTGCTGCTGCAAGTGCTGGACGACGGCCGCATGACCGACGGCCAGGGCCGCACCGTGGATTTCAAGAACACCGTGATCGTGATGACCTCCAACCTGGGCAGCGACATGATCCAGAAAATGGAAGGCGACGACTACCAGGTCATCAAGCTCGCCGTGATGGGCGAAGTGAAGAGCTACTTCCGCCCGGAATTCATCAACCGCATAGACGATGTGGTGGTGTTCCACGCGCTGGACGAAAAGAACATCAAGTCCATCGCCCGCATCCAGATGCAGGGACTGGAAAAACGCCTTGCCGCCATGGAGATGAAGCTGGAGGTGACAGACGCCGCCCTGGCCGAAGTCGCCAACGCAGGTTTCGACCCCATATATGGCGCAAGGCCGCTCAAGCGCGCCATCCAGGCACAGATCGAGAACCTGCTGGCGAAAGCGATACTGGAAGGAAAGTTTGCCGCCAAGGACACCATCAAGGTGGATTGCAAGGGCGGGGTGATGCGCTTCGAGAAGGGTTGAGCCCCACGGCGGTCGAAATGAAAAAGGGCTGCCAAGGCAGCCCTTTTGTTTTGGCGGATAAGGCGCGTGCCTAAGACTTACCGCAGGCGCTGAATGGGCGGTGATCCACCTCATGCCGCGCGCCTCCTTGCCGGCCGTGCTCGTAGATGGCTATATCGTAACCGCCGTCTTGATATGCCACCTCCATGTCGTACCGGTAGCCCGCGCGCGGCGTGAACAAGGTTTTGTAGGTTGCGCTGGTGGCGTTATAGGCGGCCCAATGCGAGTTATTGGTAAACTCAACCACCAGATAATTCTGCCGACCCACCGGCACGCCGATGTCTACCGGCTTGTCGCTGAGTTCCACGGTGCCTACGTAGCTTGTCTGGCAATGGCTATCGATACTGCCCACATGGATTTGCGCCGAAAATGAAGAAATGATGTCCAGGTTGCCGGACTTCAGCTTTTTCGCCACGATATGCAGGTTGGGCGGCTCCTTGCTCTCATAGGTCTTGAGATCCGAGCAGCCGCTCAACAGCCCCGCAAGCAGCGCCAGCAAACCGATCGCTCCGGCCCGGGTTCCAACGAATTGGCGGCTCATTGCGTCAAATCGGGGCAGGCTGTGCTGGTCCCCTCCGCCCATTGCCTGCTTCGCTTCATGACACCGTCAAATCCAAGCGATAATTTTTGCAAACTCACTTTGGTGGAATTACTATTCATCGCTGTGATGTCCGCAACCATGATGAAAAATCCATCAGGTGGCGGATCGCCCACCGTAATGTTGTTTGCGGTGGTGTTCTTCTGCTGCAGCGCTAACTCCATATGTTGGCCTTTGATGGAGGACGTGGGCTTGAATGCGTACGAGTCAACGCCATAAAGCCCGTTGCCCCGTGGAACGCGAATGCTTGTTGTCGTGTCGAGACAAGACATCCATTTCTTCTTCATGATGTCGGAAACCTGGCGGAACGGCTTGTTCACTACGAACTCGTCATGGCTGGCACCCATCCCATCTGCTTTCACCAGGGTGCGCAATTCATCTGGGGATTTTGGCGGGGTTCCACAGCCAGAAAGAACCGCAATTGCGGCTGATACAAGAAACAAATGCGTAAATTTCATTTACCCTCCCTGGGCATCTATTATTGTTTACATCGTGTCGCGTTTGAAAACACATCCGGCATGAATTTCAAGCCTTGCGAGAATACGGCCTGGGATGATTTGATGTCAATGTAAATTGGTTGGCAGGCGCTGTTTAAAGCCCAAAATTATGTGAAAACATGAAATTGTGTGACCGCGCGCCTTGCACTAAAGCCTCTCGCTACGGTTTTCGATGTGATGACTGCAAAAATTCCAGTGCTGCCGGGCTTTCCTGTTTTCGACGCCGCTCCTTCCAATTGCTGCAAATTCGGGAATAAACCGGCGGGAACGGAGCACCCTGTTATGTGTCATATGGGATAATATGCCGGGACTCGAAGTCTCGCATCCTGTGCGGACTCACCCGTTTGAAAACGTGCTCGGCCCCTTCGTTGTCTTTTCGGATAGACCTATGAAAATCAGATTGCTGTGGATATTGCTGGCGTTTGCTTTAGCTTCACTCAATACTACACAGGCTGCTCCGCAGCTTATGCCGCTGGAGCAACAACCTCGTGCGGCGCATTTATCCGCTGAAATTCTGAGCCGGTATCATTACCGGCATCTGGCGCTGGACGATGGATTGTCTGCGCAAATATTCGACAACTACCTGAAGATGCTTGATGGGGAAAAGGTGTTTTTCCTTCAGTCCGACATCGATCAATTCGCCGATGCGCGAACCAGGCTGGACAAAGCGCTGATCGGCGAAGACCTGACCATCCCTTTTGCCATCTTCAATCTTTATCAGCAACGCATGACGGAGCGCATCGCTTATGCGCGTTCCCTGCTGGGCAAAGGTTTCGATTTCAAGAAAAAGGAAAGCTATCAATTGAGCCGCAAGGGCGCGTCATGGCCAAAATTCACGGACGAGCTGAATGACTTGTGGCGCAAGCGCGTCAAGAACGAATGGTTGCGTCTCAAGCTGGCCGGCAAGGATGACAAAAGCATCGTCGCCACGCTGGACAAGCGCTATCAAAATGCCTTGAACAGCCTGTCCAAGCTCAAGAGTGAGGACGCATTTCAAAGTTTCATGAATGCCTATGCGATGACCATAGACCCGCACACCAATTATTTCGGGGTGCGCGCTTCGGAAGAGTTCGATATTTCGATGAAACTATCGCTGGTTGGCATCGGTGTAGTCCTTTACGAAAAGGATGAATACACGATGGTCAGGGAGCTGGTGGCCGAGGCGCCTGCGGCCCTGTCGGGAAAGCTGAAAGTCGGGGACCGTATCGTGGGTGTGGCACAAGGCGAGCATGGTGCCATGGAAGACATCATGGGCTGGCGCATTGACGACGCGGTGGCCGTGATACGCGGGGCAGAAAATACGGTGGTGAATCTTGATGTGCTGCCCGCAGAAGCGGGCGCTGACGGCAAGCACAAACTGGTGTCGCTGGTGCGTAAGAAAGTCAGCCTGGAAGAGCAGTCCGCCAAAAAATCCGTCATCGAGGTGAAAGACGGCGGTGCCACGCATCGCATCGGCGTGATTACCCTGCCTGGTTTTTATGAAGATTTTGCCGCCCGCCAGAAAGGCGACAAGGATTTCAAGAGCGCGACCCGGGACGTGGCGCGCCTGCTGGAAGAGCTGAAAAAAGACAACGTGGATGGCGTGCTGGTGGACCTGCGCAACAATGGCGGCGGGTCGTTGAAGGAAGCCGTCGAACTGACCGGCCTGTTCATAGACCAGGGGCCCGTGGTGCAGCAGCGCGACTCCAAGGGCAATGTGACCGTTGAGAGCGATACCGATGCGGGCGTTGCCTGGGATGGCCCGCTGGGCGTGCTGATCAATCGCGGCTCGGCTTCGGCCTCGGAAATCTTCGCGGCGGCAATACAGGATTATGGCCGCGGAGTGCTGATCGGTGAGCCCAGCTTCGGCAAGGGCACGGTGCAGACGGTGGTGAATCTTGATGGAATCGCGAAAAATGACACACCGAAATGCGGCGAACTCAAGATGACCATCGCCCAGTTTTTCCGCATCAATGGCGGCACCACCCAGTTGCGCGGCGTGACGCCGGACATTAGCCTCCCGACGATCACTGACCCTTCTGAATTTGGCGAATCCAGCTACGACAATGCCTTGCCGTGGACGCAGATCCCGGCAGCGGATTACACGCCAGCCGGTGATTTGACAGGCATCGTGCCCCTGTTGAACGCAAGCCACCAAAAGCGCGTAAGCCATGACCGTGACTTCCAGTATTTGCAGGAAGATATAGCCGAGTTCGGCAAGCTGCGGAAGAAAAACCAGGTCTCGCTCAATGAAACCGAGCGCCGCAAGGAACGCGCAACATGGGAAGCACGCGAAAAATCCCGTGAGGCATACGACAAGGAAACGGAACAGGCCGCAAAAGCCGTGAACCGGGCACGCCGGGACGATGGCATGCTGTCCAGCGAGCGCAATCTCAGCACCGAGCTGGCCATCGAGAAGGCGGATAAAAGTGCCAAGGACATATTGTTGACCGAGGCCGCTCATGTGCTCGCCGATGAGGCCGGGCTGCTGAAAGCGGACCCCAGGTTTGCGGCGAACCGCTCGCGCCAGGCCCAGGTGCACTGACGCAGCGGTGAAGCCGAATCGCGTATCCGGGCGATGATTTTTAAAAAGCAATCGTCCCGATGCGCATAGTACCTGACGTGCTTTGCCAATTCGCAATAAAAAACCGGCATCCGCGAGGATGCCGGCAGTCTTGGAAAACGCTACGTTATCGTGCAGCGCTGCCGTGAGCGGAAATCAGCAGAGCTTGTTCCAGCTGCTCCAAGGCCCCGCGTGGGGGTGTGTCTGCCAGATGTTGTAAAGGCCGTTGTCGGAACCGATGCCGAAGACTTCCAGCCGGCCATCCGAATTGAGCGCCGCGGAAATCTGCTTGACGATGCCGCCCAGGCGATTCCAGCTGCTCCACGGCCCGGCGTGGGGGACGGTCTGCCAGATGTTGTACAGGGCATCATCCGAGCCGATGCCGAATACCTCAAGCCTGCCGTCGTTGTTTCTCATCGGCACGATCTGTTTGACGATGCCGCCCAGGCGATTCCAGTTGCTCCATGGCCCCGCGTGGGGATGGGTCTGCCAGATGTTGTACAGGGCGTCATCCGTCCCGATGCCGAATACTTCCAGCCTGCCATCGGAGTTGATCGTCGCGGCGATTTGCTTGACCACGCCGCCGAGACGGTTCCAGCCGCTCCAGGGCCCCGCGTGGGGGTGAGTCTGCCAGATGTTATAGAGGGCGCCGTCCGTGCCGATGCCGAATACCTCCAGGCGCCCGTCCGAATTGCATGCCACCGTGATCTGCTTGACCACGCCGCCGAGACGGTTCCACCCGCTCCACGGGCCGGAGTGGGGAGACATCTGCCACATGTTGTAAAGCGCGCCGTCGGAGCCGATGCCGAACAGTTCCAGGCGCCCGTCGGAATTACAGGCCGCCGTGATCTGGCTCACAATGCCGCCCAAACGGTTCCAGCCGCTCCAGGGACCGGCATGGGGATGGGTTTGCCAGTCGTTATAAGCCGCATTGTCGGTGCCGATGCCGAAAATTTCCAGGCGTCCGTCTGAATTGAGGGCGGGAGCCAATGGTTGTTTGACAACGCCGCCCAGGCAATTGGGAGCGCTCCACGGCCCGGCATGAGGCACGGTCTGCCAGATGTTCCAGGCCGAGCCGTCGCTGGCGCGCATGAAAACTTCAAGCCGGCCATCGCTGTTGATGGCGGCGGAAGCAGACGCAAAGGTGACATTGAGCGAGCCGGTCAGGTATTGGCTGGCGCCCACGTTTGCGGGCTTGTCGCCGTAGACGGGGCTGTCTCCGGAAACTTTCACCGCCAGGGCATAGTTGAAGGCGTCCTTTGCCGAGGCAGGCACCGGAACCGGCTTGGACAAGGCGGCGCCATTGGGGTTGTGCCCCGTGACACCGGCAATCCAGTCGCGGGCATATGGGTCGTAATCGGCGCCGCCCATGGAATTGGAGTCGTAGGTGCATGCAGCGGAGAAAGACGTATTGGTGGCCGTGGAATTGTTCAGCGTAGCGTCCTGGAATCCTCCGGAATGGCATTGTTCCATCATCACGATCAGCGAGTGGAACGCAGGCAGCGTGTGCAGCTTGGTGCCGAAGTCGGAAGCAGTGTAGCTGGCCCAGTTGGGATAGCAGCATAGCCAGGCTTGCGGATCGGACGGCTGCCCGCCGCCATGATTATTGCTGTGGATCAACAGCAGGTCGCCGGACTGTAGTTTGCCTTTTATGGTATCCAGGGCTTGCGCGAAGGCCGTATTGCTGCCCTGGCCATTCACCTTGATGCGGTATGCCGTGTTATCGCCTGGCCAGTGCACCACCGGCTGAGGGCTGCCGGAGTAGTTGACCGTGCCGTCATAATTCAGGACGATGATGTTCGCTGCATCGAAATGGTAGATGTCCAGCAGCGTACGGTACAGGAACTCCAGGTCGTTGAGGTGGCGGTTGTTCGACATGCCGGAAAAGAGGATGGCGTATCGTTTCCCGGGAGCATTGGAGATGGGGCCGTTCAGGTGCGGGACGATTTTTGGAAAATCCGCCATGGCCCCGCCGGGCAAGGTCATGGGCGCGTGCAGGGACTGGAACTCCTGCGGAGCATGGAACCATGCATTGGGCGGAAACTGGGATTTCTGGGTATCGTAATGTTCACCCGTTTCAGAATCGTACAGATGGTGCTCGCACGGATGCCCCCAGTTATAGTGGGGCATGAGATCGGCAAGCACTACAACCGTTGGACGGGACAGCTCATAGCTCTTGTTGAGCCCCTGGACCATTTGCTGGCCGCGCGGCAGTCCCTCGGTATGAATGTCGACATGAACGGCGTCAAACTTTACGTCGGTGCGGGCCTTGAGCCCCGCCATGGCATGAGTCTGAATTTTTGCCAGAATTTTTGGTGCAATTGCCATAACCTGTTCTCCTTTTCATTGGAGCCTATGGCCGGAAAATACCAGCCATCGACGGTTGGAAAATTTCACTCGCACAGGAATGGGTAATTCAGGTTAAGCGGAGCTCGCGATAACTGTCGGGATAGAAACCCAGGTAGGGCGGGAATTCGACTTCGAACGCCTGCACCTCCCCGCCATCCGAGCGAATCAGCAGACAGCGTGCCGGATGCCCCCAATTTGCAAGGGGCAGCAGATCCGCAAAAACAAAATAGCCATCAAACGGCATGACCATTGTTTTTCTGCCGACAAGAACGTCCTCTCCCGCCTTCCTCGGAGTGGTGTCCCAATGCGCCAGGCAATCCGCATGCTTTTCAGCGGGCACATGCCTGCGCACAATGGAGACTATCTCGTTCTCGGATAAACCCATGGATAATGTTCCCCAACCAGATGGTTAGCCCTTGGCCATCATAAAGAGAAAAGCGCAAAAATGGTTAAGCCTTGCGTTTCTGGCCCCCGGTTTTTAAGCTGTCCGGGGACAAAATGCAAAACCCGCCCTCTCAGCATCATCCCTCCGCTGCAACCCTGTTTTTATACCCACGCCTGCATTGCCACCGTAACAGACTGCGCGGCGCGTGTAACCTATTATGGTAGATAGTTGACAGCAGGAAGTAATGCGTATACCTGAAAGCCATGGGGCAGGGCACGGAATATTTTTCTCCGGAAATTTCAGGCAGCCAATGCGTCCCTACGCAGCCCGCGCACGCAACTGCCCGCAAGCGCCTTCCACCTCCTGCCCCGCCGAATCGCGTATCCGGGCGATGATGCCGCGCTGGTGCAGGGTGCCCACCATATACGCAATCCGCTCGAGCGAGGGGCGGCGATAAGCCAGCCCGTCCACCGGATTGAAGGGGATGAAGTTCACCACGGCGTATTTCCCGGAGAGCAGCCGGGCGATGTTATCCAGCTCGGCATCGCTGTCGTTGATGCCTTCCAGCAGCGTCCATTGATACTGGGTGGGGTAATGGGTAGCGCGCGCATAGGCTTCGGCGCGCTCCACCAGCTCCTCGATGGCGATCTGCGGCGCGTGGGGCAGCAGCCTGGCGCGGAGAGAAGCATCGGTAGTGTGCAATGAAATTGCGAGCGCAGGCTTTACAGCAGGAAATGAAAATTGCCCTTCGCGTTCGCTCCCTCTCCCACCGGGCTGCGTGTGTTGTTGGGGCTTTAGCCCCATACAACCACGGCGTACCCCTTGCGGGTGTGAGGGTTGGGGAGAGGGCTTTCCCTGGAACGGAAGCCCCCCCATCAACCTCTCAAACACCCGCAAGTCGCCCACCGTGGAGAGCACCAGATTCTTGTGCCCGATATTGCCCAGCATGCCCAGCACCTGGGTCGCCTCCAGCACATTGTCCAGATTGTGGGCGGGTTCGCCCATGCCCATGAAAACCACCTTGCTCACCGCGCGGCGGCGGCGCGCCAGCACCACCTGCGCCACGATCTCGGCGCTGCCAAGCTGGCGCAGCAAGCCATCGCGCCCGCTCATGCAAAACACGCACCCCACCGCGCAGCCCACCTGCGTTGAAACGCACAGCCCGTCGCGCGGCAGCAGCACGCTTTCCACCGTCTGGCCATCAGCCAGCTCCACCAGCAGCCGCGCCACGCCTTCGCCTGCGGGGTGCTCGCTGCGCAGGCGCGCCAGGCCATTCAGTTCCGCCTCGATGGCGGGCAACTCGCGGCGCAGCGCAAGCGGAAAGAAGGTTGCAGCCGGGCTGTGCTTTTTATCGTAAGAGCAAACCTGGCTCCAGCCGCGCAGCAGGCGGTCTGCGTGGCACGGCTTTGCGCCGAGGTCGTGCAGGCGTTGGCGAAGATGGGCGATGCGCATCGGAGGGGTGTGAGAATCGGGAATCAAGGCGGGTTCGCAAATAATGGCGGGAGTCTGTTCCCAATTTTAACCCAAGCCCGGGTTTTGCTAATTATACCCGGGTAATATTGACATGGAATATTACCCGGGTATAATTGCCGCAATCATTTCATTATTCGATTGGGTACTTTTATGAGCACAGCCCCATTTTCATCCTGCTCGGCCTTCCTGGGCGTTCAATGCATCGCCGCAGGCGATCTGCGCGCGGTCGTGGCCGAGGTCAAGCGGCGCATCGACGCGGGCGAGCGGAACAATATCCTGATTTTTGACGACATGACGAGTGATCCTGTCGAGGTGGATTTTCGCGGATCGCTCAATACCGTGCTTAATCGCCTTCCGCAACCAGCCGCTCAAGAGTCCGCCGCCGGTGGCGAAGCGATGGCGCGCACACCGGGCCGCCCCAGGCTGGGCGTGACTGCGCGGGAAGTCACCTTGTTGCCGCGCCATTGGGAGTGGCTGGCGGCGAGGCCGGGCGGCGCTTCGGTGGCATTGCGCAAACTGGTGGAGGAAGCGAGCCGCGCCAGCGAAACCAAAGACCGCATCAGGCAGGCGCAAGAATCGGCCTATCGCTTCATGTCGGCAATGGCGGGCAACCTGCCGGATTATGAAGAAGCGCTGCGCGCATTTTTCGCGGGGAAGGCGGAACAATTCGGCGTGCTCACCGAGGCATGGCCTGTCGATGTGCGCGACCATGCACGCGGGCTTGCCTTGCGTGCATTCGGAATGAATTGATATGGGCTTCGCCAGCCCATCGAATACCTGAAAGGAACATGATGACAGCAGGCGTAGGATGGGTGGAGCGCAGCGATACCCATCATTTATTCAATGTTCGCGATGGGTATCGCTGCGCTCCACCCATCCTACATATTAAGGGCGCTTCTTTCGCGCGCTCAACTGCACAACAACCAGCCCGATCACCACCACAGCGGCAATCGCAAAACCGAACCACGGCTGCCCGTTGACCGCCACCCACGAGCCGCCCCAGATTCCGGCCACGCCGATAATCAGCGCGGAAATCTGGGACAGAAGATGTTCGATGAAAACCAGCTCGTTCACCCGCTTGGTTTCGGCGCGGCGATGCTCCGCCTCGATCTGCGTCTGCTGAATCACCCAATCCACCGCGCCCGGCTTGATCCGGCGCAAAGCGTCCAGTTGATCGACCGGAAGAATCGGGCTATCGGCATCCGGACCCGAAGGAGCATTGCCGGAGCTTCTCCTGGCGGGGGCGGCTTTGGCGCTGGTGCGCTTGCCGCTGGTGCTTTGGGCGGCGGTTCTTTTGACGGGCGTCTTCTTAACGGGAGATTTATTGCTAATAGTGGGGCGTGTCGTCATTCGGGTTCTACTTCTTGAATTGCATGCTCAAGCCGCGGGCGACCTTGCTCGCATCCCGGCGCAAATTGGCCGCATCGAGCGGGAAAGACTTTTCCGCTGGCAGAATATATGAGCGGCCATGCGACATCACCATGGCCTGGCCGATGGCGTATGCAACTTCAGCCAAAATTTGTTTGAGAGACTTGTTCATGCAGGAGATATTACCGTTTGAGGGGAGTTTGTCAAAGGGCAAATGCGGTTGCTGCTGGTTGGCAAGGCCGGATGCCGGTCTGCAGGGCGCAATAAACGCAGCGCATTGCGCCGGATGTTGGCAATCCATGCGGCGGAGCGTGGTTGTTGCCGCCTCGGCGGCTTACAACCACGGCCTACCCCTTGCGGGTGCAACCCTCTGGGTGAAACAACTAGCCATTCGACTAGGCTGCCCAAGACCGCAGCCAAGTCGCTGGTTATCCCAGTGGACGAGGGGGCGAACGTGAGAAACAATATTCAATCCCTGAAACGCCGGGCGACATTGCTGATGTTGCTTGCTGTCAGTCCGGCGGCGGTAGCATTCGATTTCGTCTCCGTCGCCGAGCCAGCCATCCTGTACGACGCCAACTCGCTCCAGGCGAAGAAGCTGTTTGTAGCCACACGCAATTTGCCGCTGGAACAGGTGG
>JBGPSQ010000030.1:0-19626 GCA_041490205.1 Gallionellaceae bacterium | reverse complement strand
CCCGCCGGAGCCGTTGTCCAGATCGAGGGCGACAAGGAAGAATTTTATGTGGCGCGGCGCGGCGAAGCTTACGTCACCGGCCTGAAGCCCGCCAATCATCTGCTGCTGAACTGGAACGGCCAGCAATGCAAGTTTGATGTGGCGGTGCCTGCCAAATCGCCGGACGAAATTCCACGTATTGGTCCCCTGCTTTGCAAAGGAGTTGCACGATGAAACCAAAATCCATCCGGCTGAAACCCTTCCTGTGGCTGGCAGCCCTTGCCATGCTGGCGTTTGCCTCTTGCGCGCAGGCCAGGATTAACTGCACCGCCAGCGCCCCCGCAGTTAATACCGCCTATCCGCTGACGGGAGGCGCGCTCAACATTACTGCGAGCAGCATTGTCGTGACGTGTACCGCCACAAGTACCACTGCAAGAACTGCAAGCTATCAGCTTAAGGCCACACCTGTCGCCCCAGCAGGCTGTGCAGCCGGGCAAGCGAAATCCGGAGCCAATTGCCTTACTTACTATTTATCCACAAACGCCGGTTGCACCACCCCTTGGACGGGCACGACCTACATCCCTGTGGCACTCTATACCACTCCCACATTAACAAGTTCACCGGGTCCAGTATCTGATGTCCATACGTTTTATTTTTATGGTTGTATTGCGGCTGGATTAGCGGTTCCGGCAGCAGGCGTATATACTGGCACCACCACTATTGCGGGCGTTAATTTTGTCAATACGCCCGTCAGCGGAGCCGCCACTTTCACGGGCTCAACCGTCACGGTAAACATCACCGCGCCTGCCACTTGCACCCTCTCGACACCGCCCGGGAATATCAACTTCACCTACTCCTCGTTTGGCGCCGCCGCCAATGCAAGCACCACGTTCGCCGCCACCTGCACCAACTTTCTGCCCTATACCATGGCGCTTGATGCCACCAGCGGCACGCTGCTTGGCCTGAACTACACCCTGGCGCTGAGCGCGGCCAGCGCAACCGGCAATGGCTTGGCACAAAGCTACACCATCAACGGGACTATTGCCGCCGGGCAAGGCGGGACTTGCGCCGCGACCACCTGCACCGGCACGCAAGCGCGCGTGTTGACCATCACGTATTGATGGGCTGATCAGGACTTATCCCGATTCCGCAGACTGCGCCCTATGAACCAGTGCGACCTCAGCACGGTACTGCTTTTGCGCTCCCATTGAATACATTCCATAAGGCATAAAAAGCCTTTGCGGTACCCTGCCCCATCAGGTCTTCCCTGATTCGTTTATCCACCCGGCATTTTCCGGCAACCCATGCATTTCGCCGGAAAATGTCGTAAGATGCGATCACCGGTTTACAGGATAATGAGAAGAATGGCACCTGGCGGCATGAAACGACTTCATCGGGAGGAGTGACATGAAAAAGAAGAATGCTTTTTATGCGCAATCCGGCGGCGTTACCGCGGTAATCAACGCCACGGCATGCGGCCTCATCGAAACTGCGCGCAAGCACAAGAATAAGATCGGTAAAGTGTATGCCGGACGCAACGGCATCATCGGCGCCCTGACCGAAGACCTGATAGACACCAGCAAGGATTCTGCCCCCGCCATCGCGGCGCTGCGTTACACCCCTTCCGGCGCATTCGGCTCCTGCCGCTACAAGCTCAAGGGGCTCGAAGAGAACAAGGCGCAGTACGAACGCCTGATCGAGGTGTTCAAGGCTCACAACATCGGATATTTCTTTTACAACGGCGGCGGCGATTCCGCCGACACCTGCCTCAAGGTTTCCCAGCTTTCCGAAAAAATGGGCTATCCCCTGCAGGCCATCCATGTGCCCAAAACGGTGGACAACGACTTGCCCATCACCGACTGCTGCCCCGGCTTCGGCTCGGTGGCGAAATACGTCGCCGTCTCCGTGCGCGAGGCCAGCTTTGATGTCGCCTCGATGGCCAAGACCTCGACCAAGGTATTCGTGGTGGAGGTGATGGGACGCCACGCCGGATGGATCGCGGCAGCAGGCGGCCTGGCTTCCAGCAAGGATTGCGAACTCCCCATCGTCATCCTGTTTCCCGAAGTGCCTTTCGATCAGGAAAAATTCCTCGCCAAGGTGGATAGCATGGTAAAAAAACATGGCTATTGCTCCGTCGTGGTATCGGAAGGCGTGAAGGGGGCGGACGGCAAATTCCTTTCCGACCAGGGTCTGCGCGATGCCTTTGGCCACGCCCAATTGGGCGGCGTGGCGCCCGTGGTCGCCAACATGGTAAAGGATGCGCTCGGCTACAAATTTCACTGGGCGGTCGCCGATTACCTGCAACGCGCCGCGCGCCATATCGCCTCGAAGACCGACGTAGATCAAGCCTACGCACTCGGCAAATCCGCAGTTGAACTGGCGCTTGAGGGGCACAATTCCGTGATGCCGGCCATCATCCGGAAATCGGACAAACCCTATAAATGGAAAATCGGCGTGGCGCAGCTCAAGGACGTGGCCAACGTCGAAAAAATGATGCCGCGCGATTTCATCACCGCTGATGGCTACGGCATCACCGACAAGTGCCGCGCCTACCTTGCGCCGCTGATCAAGGGCGAAGACTACCCCTCGTATAAGGGCGGACTGCCGCAGTATGTCCGCCTGAAGAATGCCGCGGTACCAAAAAAACTGGGCAATTTTACCGTTTGAACCGATTGCTGTTTTATTTCAGGGAGAAAACTTATGTCAGCAGGCTTGTGGCTAACGCTGTTATGTGCCGTCGCGGCAATCGTGTACGGGATCATCTCAATCAAATGGATAATGGCCAAACCTACCGGCAATGACCGGATGCGTGAAATTGCCGAAGCCATCCAGGAAGGCGCCAACGCCTATTTGAAAAAACAATACACTACCATCGCCATCGCCGGCGTGGTGCTGGCGGTATTGATCGCCGTATTCCTGGGTTTGAAGACCGCCATCGGCTTCGCCATAGGCGCGGCGCTTTCGGGCGCCACCGGCTTCATCGGCATGAACGTGTCGGTGCGCGCCAACGTGCGCACCGCCGAAGCGGCACGCAGCGGCCTGGCCGCAGCGCTCGATGTGGCCTTTCGCGGCGGCGCCATCACCGGCATGCTGGTGGTCGGCCTGGGCTTGCTCGGCGTGGCGGGCTACTTCATTGTGCTGAAAACGCTGGCTGGCCCCCACGACAACATCCCTGAAATCATCAAGCCGCTGGTGGGCCTGGCCTTCGGCGGCTCGCTGATTTCCATCTTCGCGCGTCTGGGCGGCGGCATTTTCACCAAGGGCGCGGACGTGGGCGCTGACCTGGTGGGCAAGGTCGAGGCAGGCATCCCCGAAGACGACCCGCGCAACCCGGCGGTAATCGCCGACAACGTGGGCGACAACGTGGGCGACTGTGCGGGCATGGCCGCCGACCTGTTCGAAACTTATGCGGTGACCATCATCGCCACCATGCTGCTGGGCTCCCTGATGCTGCGCAGCCTGGGCGAAAACGCAGTCATCTACCCGCTGGTGCTGGGTGGCGTATCCATCCTCGCCTCCATCGTGGGCTGCTTCTTCGTCAAAGCCAGGGAAGGCGGCAAGATCATGAACGCCCTGTATCGCGGACTGGCTGTCTCGGGCGTGCTGGCGCTCATCGCCTTCTACCCGATCACAAGATGGCTGTTGGGTACCAGCGTAACGATGAGCGACGGGCTCGTTGTAAGCAGTTGGGAAATGTACGGCGCGGCGGTGGTCGGCCTGGTGCTGACTGCGGCACTGGTGTGGATCACCGAATACTACACCGGTACCGATTTTGGGCCGGTGCAGCATGTCGCCGCCGCCTCGCAGACCGGCCACGCCACCAACATTATCGCCGGCATCGGCGTTTCGATGAAAGCCACCGCATGGCCTGTGATCGCGGTGTGCATCAGCATCTTCCTCTCCTACAAACTGGCGGGACTCTACGGCATCGCCATCGCTGCAACTTCAATGCTCTCCATGGCAGGCATCATCGTGGCGCTAGACGCCTATGGGCCAATCACCGATAACGCGGGCGGCATCGCCGAGATGTCCAACCTGCCCAAGGAGGTGCGCGCCGTAACCGACCCGCTGGACGCGGTGGGCAACACCACCAAGGCGGTGACCAAGGGGTATGCTATCGGCTCGGCGGGGCTGGCCGCACTGGTGCTGTTTGCCGACTACACCCATGCCCTGGCATCCGCAGGCAAGATTGTCACGTTCGATCTATCCGATCACAGGGTAATCATCGGCCTGTTCATCGGCGGCTTGATACCCTATTTGTTCGGCGCGATGGCGATGGAGGCCGTGGGTCGCGCCGCCGGGTCGGTGGTGGTGGAAGTGCGCCGCCAGTTCAAGGAAATCGCGGGCATCATGGAAGGCACGGCCAAGCCCGATTATTCCCGCGCCGTCGGCATGCTGACCACCGCCGCGATCAAGGAAATGGTGATACCCTCGCTGCTGCCGGTGCTGGTTCCTGTGCTGGTCGGCCTCATCCTTGGGCCCGTAGCCCTCGGCGGATTGCTGGTGGGAACCATCATCACCGGTTTGTTCGTGGCCATCTCCATGACCACCGGCGGCGGTGCATGGGATAACGCCAAAAAATACATCGAGGACGGCCACTACGGCGGCAAGGGCTCGGATGCGCACAAGGCCGCCGTCACCGGCGACACCGTGGGCGACCCCTACAAGGACACCGCAGGCCCGGCAGTGAACCCGCTCATTAAAATCATCAATATCGTGGCGCTGCTGATCGTGCCATTGATGGGCTCGTCGCTGCTTTAAGCGGCATCTGGCTAATGTTAAATCCAGACAGCGGGAGCCGCCAAGCGGCTCCCCTTTCTACTCCTGCAATTCCCATTATCTGCCAGCCTGTCCTTGAAAAATATGCGGATACGAACCAATATTTGTCAGGGTGATTGGAGTACAGGACTTATACTGATAGACTGCGCGTTACCGAATAATTTGATGCCTGCCGTATTCTGATGTTTGCAGTATTATTCCCTGAATCATGATCGAAACGCTCACTCTCATCACGCTCTGCACCATCGCGCTGCTTGTTTTCCGCCCCGGCAAGACCCCTCCTCTTGAAAGCCCGTTGGTCATCAACCGCATCGGGCAATTTCATGCGGTGTTGGCGCCGAAGATCAATCTCGCACAACCCTTGCTGGAAAACATCTCGCGCCGCGTGACCGAAGAAATGCGGCAAGGCGGCAACACGCCGCCGCTGTATTTCAGGGTGGAGGACAAGGAGGTCAAGGCACACGGGCAGGACTACTTCCTGCTGGCCGCCTCGCTGAGAGATGGGGTGTTGTATTTCCAGGCCGCCGCGCCCGACAAGGGCAAGGGCGATCTCGAAGCCATCCGAGCCTTTTCCGAAGCGGAACTGTCCAGGCATCCGGAAACACACGCCCCCGCGGAAAATACTGGCGCTGCCCTGGCGGATGCGATTCGGGCTGCGGCAAGCCAGCGAGGCGCCAGCCTGACCGCCCTGCAATAAGCCGTACCGGATTATTGATATGGCGCACCAATCACGCGGATGCCAGGCATAGGCGGCGTATCTCCGCCTCTTCATCGGCGGGAATGACAAGAACCGGTTTGGATTCCTTGCGCCCTATTTTAAGCAAGCCTGCCCTGTTCGCGCTGCTGTCCAGCGAGATTCCGATAAAGCTCAGGGGGGCGCAAACGGCCTCGCGTATCGCGGGGGCATGTTCGCCTATCCCCCCGGTAAAGACGAGCGCATCGATCCCGCCGGATTTTGCCGCAAGGCTTCCGATGGCCGCGCGCACCTGGCGGCAAAAATAGTCCACCGCAAACCTGGCATCGGCGCTGCTGCTTTCAAGCAGATCCTTCATTTCACTGCTCTCGCCGTTGGATAAGGCGAGCAAACCCATTTGATGGAAGACCAGGTCGTTTAGCTCGGCGACCGAGCGGCGCTTCGCCAGTTCCAGCATCACGCCCGGATCAAGATCGCCGCTGCGCGTTCCCATCGGGATGCCGCCCGCCGGGGTATATCCCATCGTCGTGTCCGCAGATGTCAGGTTTTCCAGCAGGCAAAGGCTGGCGCCGCTGCCGAGATGTGCGATGATTATCTTGCCGCACGCACCCTCCCCCAGAATGCCCGGGAGCCGTGAAGCGACATGCGCGTAATTCAGCCCGTGAAATCCGAAGCGGCGCAACCCATACTCCTGCGGGATGGGCAGGCGCTTCGCCAATTCCGGCAGGGTCGCGTGAAACGCCGTGTCGAAACAGGCGATTTGCGGGACATGAAAGCGCTGGGCGCATATATCCAAACCCAACAGGTTGCCCGGCAGGTGCAAAGGCGCAAGGTGGATAATCTGCTCCAGTCTGCTGCGTTCCCCGGTATCCACCAGGCGCGCAGCATCTGCAATTTCTCCGCCATGCACAAAACGATGCCCCACGATACCAGGTTCATGGCCGGACAAGTCCTGCATTAATAGATCAAATCCGGCGCGCGGATCGCGCAGGTGTTCATAACGAAAATCGCGGCGCTGGCCATCGTCATCGAAAAAACTGGCTTTAACGGAGGATGAGCCGCAGTTGATGGAAAGGACGTCCGTCATCTGATTCTTCTTATCATCAATACGGCCACGTCCAGGTGTCGAATGCCGGAATATCCACCCCGTACTCATAGGCATAGTTGCGGCATTCAAATTGCATGTTCAGCATCTTCTCCTTGACGTGCGCGCCTGCGACATGCAGCGCAGGAATGCGGTCTATCACGTCTATCACCAGAGTGAAGCGGTCTATCTGGTTCTGTATCGCCAGATCAAGCGGAGTGTTGATGCTGCCTTTTTCCTTGTAGCCGCGCACATGGAAATTCCGGTGGTTGTTGCGGCGATAGGCGAGGCGATGGATCAGCCAGGGGTAGCCGTGAAAATTGAACATCACGGGCTTGTCCAGGGTGAACAGGCTGTCGAAATCGGTGTCGGAAAGTCCGTGCGGGTGCTCGCTGGCAGGGGTGAGTTTGTACAGGTCAACCACGTTGACGAAGCGAATTTTGAGGTCTGGAAAGTTTTCGCGTAGCATCACCACCGCCGCCAAGGCCTCCTTGGTTGGGATGTCGCCCGCGCTCGCCATCACCAGGTCCGGCTCCGACCCATCATCGTTGCTGGCCCAGTCCCAGATGCCGATTCCCTTGTGGCAGTGCTTAAGAGCGGCATCCATGTCCAGGTATTGCAAATGTTTTTGCTTATCACACACGATGACGTTGATGTAATTGGTGCTTTGCAGGCAATGTTCCGCCACCGACAGCAGGCAGTTGACGTCCGGCGGCAGGTAGATGCGCGTCACCACCGGGTTCTTGTTGACCACCACGTCCAGGAAGCCGGGATCCTGGTGGGTGAAGCCGTTGTGGTCCTGCCGCCACACCGTGGAAGTGATGAGCAGATTGAGAGATGAAACCGGCGCGCGCCACGATACTTCCTTGGCCATGGCCAGCCACTTTGCATGCTGATTGAACATCGAGTCGATGACATGGACGAAGGCTTCGTAAGTCGAAAAAAAGCCGTGGCGCCCCGTGAGCAGATAGCCTTCCAGCCAGCCTTCCAGCGTGTGTTCGGACAGCATCTCCATCACGCGCCCGTCCGGCGACAGTTCGCCGCCGTCCGCATCTTCCGGCAGGAAATCCGCCAGCCAGGTTTTCTTGCTCACCTCATACACATTGTCCAGGCGGTTCGAGCTGTTCTCGTCCGGGCTGAACACGCGAAAGTTATCCATATTGTCGCGCATGATGTCGCGCAGGAACTTGCCCAAGGGGCGGGTGTTCTCGGCCAGTGTTGCGCCAGGCTTGCTCACCTCGACCGCATAATCCTTGCAATCCGGCATGCGCAGCGCCCGGCGCAGCAAACCGCCGTTGGCGTGCGGATTCGCACTCATGCGGCGATAGCCTTTGGGAGCCAGGGCCTTGAGTTCCGGCACCAACGCGCCCTCCTCGGTGAATAGCTCGGAAGGCTGGTAGCTCATCAGCCATTCCTCAAGCTTGGCGAAGTGCTCGGGCGTCTTCATGTCGCCAATCGGCACCTGGTGCGCGCGCCAGAATCCCTCCACCTTTTTGCCATCCACTTCCTTGGGGCCTGTCCAACCCTTGGGCGTGCGCAGGATGATCATCGGCCATCGCGGGCGGATCGGCTTGCCGCTGCGGCGCGCTTCCTGCTGGATGCGACGTATGTCCAGTATGCACTGCTCCATGACCGAGGCCATTTTCTGGTGCATGGTTTCCGGATCGCTGCCTTCGACGAAATGTGGAGTCCATCCGTACCCCTTGAACAGACTCTCCAGTTCCTCATGGGATATGCGCGCAAGGATGGCCGGATTGTTGATCTTGTAACCGTTGAGATGAAGCACGGGCAGTACCGCGCCATCGCGGATCGGGTTGAGGAACTTGTTGGAATGCCAGGCAGTGGCGAGCGGCGCGGTTTCCGATTCCCCGTCGCCCACAGCCACGGTCACGATCAGGTCCGGATTGTCGTATGCCGCGCCAAAGGCGTGCGATACGCTGTAGCCCAGCTCTCCGCCCTCATGGATGGATCCGGGGGTCTCCGGGGTGCAATGGCTGCCGATGCCGCCGGGGAAGGAGAATTCCTTGAAAAACTCACGCATGCCTTTTTCATTTTCGCCCTTGGCCTGGTACACCTCGCTATACCGGCCCTCCAGATACACCGGAGCCAAAACGCCGGGGGCGCCATGGCCCGGGCCTGCCAGGAAGATGGCATTCAGATCGTATTTGACGATCAGGCGATTCATGTGGATGTAGATAAAGGACAGGCCGGGGCTGGAGCCCCAGTGCCCAAGCAACCTGCTCTTGATATGCTCAAGCTTGAGCGGCTCCCTGAGCAACGGGTTGTCGCGCAGGTAAATCATGCCTGCCGCAAGATAATTGCAAGCCCGCCAGTAGGCATGCAGACGCCCGATTTCGTCAGGCGATAATGGAACCGGCGATGGTGAGGACGATGGGGTATTCATGCTTATGGAATAACCATGAAACTGATCCGGCGACTGCCGCCGTTGCATGGATCGGTAATCTTCCAGTGCCTTCGCTGGCGGCTATTTGTTGTTTTTATCTTACTCCTGTAAAAGACTCATGTGTAGCACAAATTTCCGCTTTTCCCCATCAGGATGCGCCTGTATAAGCACAGGATTTACGGAACAGATTTATCCGACCAGAACCTTGAGGTGCGCCAGCACGCTGCGCCCCAGCGCATTCAATTCGTAGCCGCCCTCCAGCACCGACACGATGCGCCCCTGGCAGCACTTTTCAGCAACCGCTTTTATCTGCTGCGTCACCCAGGTGTAGTCATCTTCCAGCAAGTCGAATTGGGCCATATCATCGTCGCGATGGGCATCGAAGCCTGCAGAGATAAACATCATCTCCGGCTGGAAGTGTTCCAGCGCCGGCATCCAATATTTGTTTACCGCTTCGCGAAAGGCTGCACCGCCTGTACCGGCCGGCAGGGGCACATTGATGATGTGCTCGTTGCCGCTGTCCGACCCGGAATATGGATAGTATGGATGCTGGAAGGTTGAGCAAAGCATGACGCGCGGGTCATCGTGGAATATTTCCTCGGTACCGTTGCCATGGTGCACGTCGAAATCGGCGATGGCAATACGGTGCAATCCGTATTTTTCCAGTGCATGGGCCACGCCGACCGCAACATTGTTGAATATGCAGAAGCCCATGGCGCGCGCAGATTCGGCGTGATGCCCCGGCGGACGGATGGCGCAAAAAGCGTTGCCCGCTTTGTGTTCCATGACAAGATCAACCGCCATTATCACTGCCCCCGCCGCACGCAGCGCCGCATTCAGGGAATACGGATTCATTGCCGTATCGGGATCGAGGTAAACAAGCCCCCTCTCCGGTGACGCTGCGCGGATGGCTTCGATATATTGCATCGAGTGCACGCGCGCCAGTTGATCAAACGTGGCCAAAGGAGCATCATGTTGTTGCAGGAAATGCAGCAGGCCGGAGGCGATCAACTGGTCGTCAATCGCACTGAGCCGCGCCGGGCATTCTGGATGGCCTTCCCCCATTTCGTGCTTGAGGCAATCGGGATGGCTGATGTAAGCAGTCTGCAATGCTCGCTCCCCTCAGCAGTAGGTTTATGCGCTGCATATATACTCCTCCCAACCAACAAGGAGTGCAAGCCCATGGCAAAGCATTACCTCAGCATGCTTTTCTCCCCCAAATCGGTTGCCGTTTTCGGCGCGAGCGAGCGTGCCGGCGCCGTGGGCGGGATCGTATTCAGAAACATGCTGGAAAGCGGTTTCAAGGGCGCGCTTTATGCTGTCAATCCTGCTCATCCGGAAGTGCAGGGACGGCGCTCCTACGCTTCTATTGAGGAGATCGGCGCTCCGGTCGAGTTGGCGGTAATCTGCACCAATGCCCAAACCGTGCCGGACATCATCGAGGCATGCGGTAAGCATGGCGTGCGTGCGGCGGTGGTGCTGTCCGCCGGGTTCAGCGAGGTAGGCAGCACGGGAGCGGAAATCGAACGCACCATGCTGGCCAATGCCAGGACTTACGGCGTGCGCATCATCGGCCCCAATTGCCTGGGAATCATGCGTACCGGCATCGGTCTCAATGCCACTTTCTTCAAGGGCAGCATCAAGCAAGGCAACCTCGCACTGGTATCGCAGTCCGGCGCGTTGTGCACGGCTATTCTCGACTGGGCGCCCGACAATGACATCGGTTTTTCCAGTGTGGTATCCATGGGAGGAGCTGCCGACGTGGATTTTGGGGAGATTCTCGACTATCTTGCCTCCGACCCGCAAACCGCCAGCATCCTGATTTACGTCGAGGGCATCCGCAAGGCGCGAGGTTTCATGAGCGCACTTCGGGCCGCCGCGCGCAGCAAGCCTGTGTTCGTCATCAAAGTCGGGCGACACGAAGCCGGATCGAAGGCAGTGATGTCGCACACCGGCGCGCTGGTCGGTTCGGACGATGTTTTTGATGCAGCTCTACGCCGGGCGGGCGTGGTGCGCGTGGAATCCATCGGCGCGCTATTCTCAGCCGCAAAATCTCTTGCTTCGCGCCACCGCTACAGCGGCAACCGCCTGGCGATCCTCACCAATGGCGGCGGGCCGGGCGTGATGGCGATAGACCGGGCGGTGGACCTGGGCGTGACTGTTGCCAGCCTGTCTGCGGAAACCATAGCAAAGCTCAATCAGGTGTTGCCCCCCACCTGGTCGCACAGCAACCCGGTGGACATCATCGGTGATGCCACACCGGAACGCTATCGCAACGCAGTCGGCATCTGTATGGAAGATCCCGGTGTGGATGGCGCACTGGTGATCCTCACCCCGCAGGCGATGACACAACCGTTGGAAGTGGCGCAATCGCTGATCCAGACGGCTGAAAAGATCAGCAAGCCGCTCCTCACCTGCTGGATGGGCGGCAGCCAGATCGTTGACGGGAAGGCACTGTTCGCGCAGGCTGGTATTCCCTCGTTCCGTACTCCGGAGGCTGCTGTCGAGGCTTATTCCTACATCACCGCCTTTTATCGCAACCAGCGCCTGCTGGCGCAATCGCCCGGCCCCCTTTCGCACCACGACACACCGGATGTGGAAGGCGCGCGCATGCTGATCGAGACCGTGTTGGCGGAGCGGCGCAAGGTGCTGTCTGAGATGGAATCGAAGGCGCTGCTGGCCGCGTTTCGCATTCCCGTGGCGCGCACCGTGGTTGCCCACTCACCCGGCGATGCAATGCTGCTGGCGGAGGAATTCGGTTTCCCGGTTGCCATGAAGATCAATTCGCCCGATATTACGCACAAGTCCGATTCCGGCGGGGTTCGGCTCAACCTGATGAATGCCGCCGCAGTGCGTGCCGCCTATAACGAAATCCTCGGCGCAGTGCAGAAGAACCGCCCCGACGCGCGCCTGGACGGCATCGCCGTGCAGCCGATGGCACTCAAGCCCAATGGCCGGGAGTTGATGGTGGGCGTGATTTCCGACCCGGCATTCGGCCCGGTGATCAGCTTCGGCGCAGGCGGCACTGCGGTAGAGGTGCTGGGCGACCGCGCCATTGCATTGCCGCCCTTGAATAACTTCCTGGTGCGCGAACTCATCAACAGTACGCGCACCGCCAAACTACTGGGCGCATTCCGCCACATGCCCCCGGTGCAGATGGAGGCGCTGGAAAGCCTGCTGCTGCGTGTTTCCGAGATGGTGTGCGAATTGCCCTGGCTGAAGGAAATGGACATCAACCCGTTGATCGCGGACGAGCACGGCGTGCTGGCGGTCGATGCGCGCGTGGTGGTGGACTATGCGCCGGTCTCGGTTGACCGTTATGCGCACATGGCCATCTATCCTTACCCCACCCACCTCATTTCCAATTGGCAATTGCCGGACGGCACCAACATCACCATACGCCCGATACGCCCGGAAGACGCGGAGATCGAACAGGAATTCGTGCGCAACCTGTCGGAGGAGGCCAAATATTTCCGCTTCATGAGCGCTGTGCAAGAGCTTTCCGAAACCATGCTGGCGCGCTTCACCCAACTCGACTATGACCGCGAAATGGCGTTGATCGCCGTGACCGGGGAAAACGGCCACGAAGTCGAAATCGGCGTTTGCCGCTACATCATCAACCCGGACGGTGAATCATGCGAATTCGCGCTGGTGGTAAGCGACCAGTGGCAGCACAAGGCCATAGGCCACCGGCTGATGGGCAGCCTGATGGACGCGGCGCGCAGCAAGGGGCTGAAAACCATGGAGGGTGAAGTGCTGACGAGCAACCACAACATGCTCAAACTGGTCACCACCCTAGGCTTTACCATTGCCACCAGCGAGGAAGACCCTGCCATCAAGCGGATCAACAGGGTGTTGTAACAACTGGATTCGCGCGGCCAGCTTTAGTGGCCCTGCAATAACTCCCTGACCGGGCGAAAGCTGCGGCGGTGTATGTCCGATACACCGTGCTCCCGCAAGGCCGCCAGATGCACGGCAGTGGGATAGCCTTTGTGCACGGCAAAGCCATATTGCGGGTACTGGTCGTGCAAGCGCAGCATGATTTCGTCGCGCGCAGTCTTGGCGAGGATGGAAGCGGCGGAGATGGCCGGAATGGTGCTGTCCCCCTTGACGATGGCCCGGCTGGGCAGCCCGGTATCCGGGCAATACAGGCCGTCCGTCCACACTTCCTGTGGCAGCACTGTCAGCGCTTGCACGGCACGCTTCATCGCCAGGAGACTTGCGCGCAGGATATTGAGGGAATCGATTTCTTCCACCGATGCTTCGGCAATCGCCCATGCAGCGGCGTGCTGCTTGATTTCCACCGCCAGCGCATCGCGCCGCTTTTCGCTGAGCTTTTTGGAATCGGCCAGGCCCGCAATCGGGTGGGCTGCATCCAGGATCACCGCTGCCGCGTAGACCGGGCCTGCAAGCGGGCCGCGGCCTGCCTCATCCACTCCGCAGATGATCAGCTTGGTGTTCACAAATACCGAAAAACTACCTGCGCCGCCTTGCTTGCCGTGTCCTGCCTGAGGGCGGCATGCATGCCGGAAAAGGTTTGCTTGAGACCGGCCACCGCCTGCTTGTTGGAAACCAGGTTCATCAGGGCTTGCGCCAGGTTTTCCGGCGTGGCGTCGTCCTGCAGCAATTCAGGCACCACGAATTTCCCGGCGAGAATGTTGGGCAGGCCGACATAAGGCAGGTAGGCGCGGCGCTTCACCATCCAGTAGGTCAGTTTTGGCACTTTATAGGTGATGACCATGGGGCACTTGAGCAGAGCGGCTTCCAGCGTGGCCGTGCCGGAGGCGACCAGGGCGCAGTCCGCCGCAATCATGGCGTCGTGCGCATGGCCGAACAGCAAGCTCATGGGCAATTGCTGCGCTTCCATACGCCACTGCTCTTCCTCGAAGATGGTGCGGGTTTCGCGAGTCGCCAACGGCACCAGGAAGCGCGCGTTGGGCATTTTCTCCAGGATCAGCCGCGCGGTTTCGATGTATGTCCGTGCCAGCCTGCGCACTTCCCCCTGACGGCTGCCCGGCAGGAAGGCGAACACCGTCTCCCCGTTCAAAATACGCATTTGCTCGCGCATGCCGGCGTGATCGGGGTTTAACGGAAACATGTCAGCCAGCGGATGGCCAACGTAAGTCACGGGAATGCCCGCCTTTTCGTAGAGCGGGGCCTCAAACGGAAACAGGGCGAGCATGTGCGTCACCGCGCGCTTGATCTTGTGGATACGCTTGGCGCGCCATGCCCAGATGGATGGGCTGACGTAATGCACCACCGGAATGCCGCGCTTTTTCAGCGCCATTTCCAGGCCGAGGTTGAAATCCGGCGCATCCACGCCGATAAACAGGTCCGGCGGGTCGGCAATCAGCTTCCCGCGCAGCTTGTTGCGTATGCTGAATATCTCGCGCAAATGCATGAGCACTTCGACGTAGCCGTTCACCGCAAGCTTTTCCATGGGGAACAGGACTTCCATGCCCTCCGACTGCATCTTCGGGCCGCCGATGCCAATAAACCGGACATCCGGCCTTGCGCGCTTGATTGCCTGCATCAGGTGGCTGCCGAGCAAGTCGCCCGAGGTCTCGCCCGCCACCATCGCGATGACTTTTCCTTGCCGCGCCATGGGAATCAGCGGATGATGCCGCGCGTGGAGCGCGCAATGAAGTCGGTGAACAGCTTGAGTTCGGGATGCTCTGCTGTCTGCGCGCCGATTTCCTGCACGGCCTGCTCCAGGGAAAGGCCGGAGCGGTACAGGGTCTTGTAGGCGCGCTTGATCGCCATGATCGCTTCAGAGCTAAAGCCGCGCCGCTTCAGCCCTTCCGAGTTGATGCCGTGCGGCGCCACCGGATTGCCGCCGACCGTCACATAGGGAGGCAGATCCTGGAACAGCAGGCTGCCCGCGCCTGCCATGACATGCGCGCCCACCTTGCAGAACTGGTGCGCGCCGACAAATGACCCGAGTATGGCGAAATCATCGACATGCACATGTCCCGCCAACTGCACGGTGTTGGCAAGCACAATTCCATTGCCCACCTGGCAGTCGTGCGCAATATGAACGTAAGCCATGATCCAGTTGTTGTTCCCGATGCGGGTGACCCCGGTATCCTGCACGGTGCCGATATTGAAGGTGCAGCATTCGCGAATCAGGTTGTTGTCGCCGATTTCCAGGCACATTGGCTCGCCCGCATATTTCTTGTCCTGCGGGATGCCGCCCAACGAACTGAACTGGAAAATGCGGTTGTTCTTTCCGATCCGCGTATGCCCTTCGATCACCACATGCGGCCCGACCGTCGTACCCGCGCCGATTTCGACATGTTCTCCGATGACGGTGTAGGCACCGACCTCGACATCTCCAGCCAGCTTGGCATTGGGATGTATGATCGCTGTTGGATGGATGGCGGACATCACTTGTCCCTCATGGTGCACATCAATTCCGCCTCGGCGACCACCTGCCCGTTCACTTCGGCCACTGCGGCAAACTTCCACACCCCGCGCATGTTGCGAGTGGGCTTGACCTTGAGGATCAGCTGGTCCCCCGGCACCACTGGCTTTTTGAAACGCGCGCCGTCTATGCCCACAAAGTAATACACCTTGCTGTCGTCCGGCTTGCCGTTCTCGGTGCTGGTAAACGAGAGAATGGCGGCGGCCTGCGCCATCGCCTCGATCACCAGCACGCCGGGCATCACCGGATGGTGCGGATAGTGTCCGGGGAAAAAAGGCTCGTTCATGCTGACGTTTTTCAGGGCGACGATTTCCTTGCCGGCCTCGAACGACAGCACCCGGTCGATCAGCAGGAAGGGATAACGGTGCGGCAAGTGTTGCAGAATCTGATTAATGTCCATTTGAGCGGTCATGAATTCTTCCTTTTCAACTCTTCGATTTCGTGTTGTAACTGTTTAACCTTGTGCGCCAGTTCGTCCAGATGGCGCAATTGGGCTGCATTCTTGCGCCATTCCTCGTTCTTGCTGAACGGGAAAATTCCGGCATAGCTGCCCGGCTCGCGGATGGATTTCCCGATCAGGGTAAAGGAGGCAATCTCGACATTATCCGCGATCTGCAGATGCCCCAGTATCCCTGCGCTGCCGCCAATGCGGCAATAGCGTCCTATGGTGGCGCTCCCCGCGATGCCCACGCAACCGGCAATCGCTGTATGCGCGCCGATGCGCACGTTGTGCGCCACTTGTATCTGGTTGTCCAGCTTTACGTCGTCTTCGATCACGGTATCGTTCAGCGCACCGCGGTCGATGGTAGTGTTCGCGCCGATCTCCACGTCATCGCCGATCACCACGCGCCCGATCTGGGGAATCTTCAGCCAGCGTCCCTTCTCCATCGCCATTCCAAAACCATCCGAACCGATCACCACTCCGGCGTGAGCAATCAGGTTGTTGCCGATCACGCAATCATGATAAACCACCACGCGCGGATACAGCCGCGCATTGTCGCCTATGGAGGTATTGTCTCCTATGCTGCACCCAGCCATGATCACGCTGCCCGCGCCTATGCTGGCACCCGCGCCTATCACGACATTTTCTCCGATATGCGCGGCAGGATCTATCCGTGCGCCTTCGCCGATCACCGCAGTGGCATGAATGCCAGGCTTGGCCAGTGGCACCGGATTGAGCAGTGCGGACACCTTGGCAAAATAGGCATAAGGATTGTCGCACACGATGCGCGGCAGCGTGGTCGCATCCGCCTCGGTTTCGCCGACAATGACGGCGCTCGCCTGCGTCGCGCCCAACTGGGCGCGATACTTGCCATTGGTCAGGAAAGCGATTTGGCCTTGTTCGGCATGTTCCAGGGTAGCAACCTGCGCAACGCGGGTGTCGGCATCGCCCAGCACGCGGCCGCCAAAAAGTGCAGCAATGTCGGCCAGACGATGGGTTACCTGTTTCATTCAGCTATTCCCGGAATACAGTGGTTATTTGCCGCTGGGCGTTACTTGTCGTTGGACAGGGCCTTCAGCACCTTGTCGGTGATGTCTATTTTTGGATTGCGGTAAACCGCCTCCTGCAACACCAGGTCGTATTTTTCGCTTTCTGCGATGGCCTGAATTACCTTGTTGGCGTGCTCCAGCAGCACGGACAGCTCCTCATTCTTGCGCTGGTTCAGGTCCTCACGGAACTCGCGCTGCTCGCGCTGCAATTCCGCGCTCAAATTGGAAAGTTCGCGCTCCTTATTGCGGCGCTCGGTATTTGACAGCCCGGCGCCTTTCTTTTCCAGGAAATCCTGCAACTCCCTGACTTGCGAGCCCAGTTTCTGGATCGCCTCATCCCGCGTGGCGAATTCCTTCTCGATTTTCTGCGCGGCCTTTACTGCGGGCGCCGATTCGCGCAGGATGCGCTCGATGTCGACATAGCCGACGCGAAAATCTCCGGCCAGTGCCGGAATCGCACATGATGCCAGCATCGCCGCCACCAAAAACCTGGACAGGATATTCATTTTTCCCCTCCCAAATATCAGGATATAAGCCATCAGAAAAAGGTTCCCAGTGTAAGCTGGAACTTCTGCAATTTGTCGCCCGGCTGCGGGTGTATGGGATAACCCAAACTGACCTTAAGCGGCCCCATGGGGGAAATCCATGTCAGCGCAACACCAGTAGAATAATGCATTCCCAAAGCCTGCGGCAGTGTGTTCTGTATGATAGGGCCGTAAATCGCGCCCGCATCCACAAAGGCGCTCATGCGCACCGACTTCTCCTTGCTCATGCCCGGCATGGGGAATAACAGCTCGCCGCTGACCACCACCATCCTGTTGCCGCCGGTGGCCAACCCGGTCACGTCCACCGGGCCCAGTGAGCCGGGATCGTAACCGCGCACAGAACCCGGGCCGCCGCCATAGAAATTCTTGAAAAACGGCAACGGCTTTCCGCCATAACCGTTTCCGGCCCCCAAGTTGACGTTGGTCATGAACGTCAAATCCTGGCTGACAGGCACGAACCACTGGTTCTGCATCATCAGCTTGTAATAGCGCAAGGAGGATGGCGTAGCGGGCAGCCCGCTTTCCAGATTGACGCTCTGCATCAGGCCTTCGGTGGTGTTGATGGCGCTGTCGCGGCTGTCGTGGCTCCAGCCCACCGTTCCCATGTAGTTGATCGTAGTGGAACCGAACGTGCTGACATAGTCGTAAAAACGCTGCGGACTGGTGGGGGTCAGGCCGATGGTGGTGTTTTCGTAGGCCAGACCGTAATGGATGTACTGCTCATCTGCAATCGGCACGCCAAAGCGCACCCCGGCGCCGTAGGTGGATGCGGTATAGGGGCTGATGAAATTGGTATTGGCCGTGTTGGTATTGCGCTTGTAGACGTCGAAACCGCGGCTCACCCCGTCATCGGTGTAATACGGATTGGTATAGGAAACCGACGCAACACGGTTGACCCTGCTGGTATTGATCTGGGTAGAGAGAAAATTGCCAGTGCCAAACAAGTTGTGCTGGCTCACCGAGGTGGAGAGAATCACGCCTTCGCCGCTGGAAACGCCGGCGCCCACCGAGAAACTGCCCGTGGACTTTTCTTTCACCCCCACGTTCACGTCCACCTGGTCGCTGGTTCCCTGCACGATGGGTGTCTCGATATTGACCTCGCTGAAATAATCCAGCCTGTCCAGGCGCTGCTTGGATTTCTTCGTCTTGCCGGTGTCGAACCATGCGCCTTCCAACTGGCGGAATTCGCGCCGGACGACCTCGTCCTTTGTCTTGGCGTTGCCGGAAACATTGATGCGCCTCACGTAAAAGCGCTGCCCCGGATCAGCCGTGAACGTAAACGCCACCTGATGCCTTTCCTTGTCCACCTCTGGCACCGGGTTGACGTTGGCAAAAGCATAGCCATCGTCGCCAAGCCGTTCGGAAATCCGCTTGCTGGATTCCGCCAGTTCCTTGCGCGAAAAAACGTCGCCGGGCTTTACCGAGATCATCTTGCGCATATCTTCATGCGACAGGATTTTTTCCGGGCCGGCCACCTTGACGTCCGACACCGTATATTTGGGCCCCTCGGTGATATTGATGGTGATGTAAATATCCTTCTTGTCCGGTGAGATGGAAACCCGGGTCGAATCCACCGAGAACTCCAGATAACCGGAATCAAGGTAGAAAGACTTGAGCGTTTCAATATCCGCGGCCAGCTTGGGCTTGGAATATTTGTCGCCGCTGGTGAACCAGCTGAATGTGCCGGGCGTGCCCAGCCTCAACAACTCAAGCAGATCATCCTCGCTGTATGCATGGGCACCGATGATATTGATCTGCTTGATTTGCGATGCCTCGCCTTCCACCACGTTGAAGGTGATCGCCACGCGGTTGCGCTCGAGCGGCGTCACCACTGCGGTCACTTCCACGGCATATTTTCCCTTGGAAGTATATTCCCGCTTCAATTGCTGCGTGGCCTTTTCCAGCGCGGACTTGTCGAAAATACGACCCTGGACCAGCCCCACGAATTTCATGTTCTCACGCAATTGATCCTTGGAAAAAGAAGAGGTTTTCACGCCATTGATCTCGACGCTGGCGATGGCAGGGCGCTCGCGCACCCGCACCACAAGCACATCCTGTTCCTTTTCCAGGCTCACGTCCTTGAAAAATCCCGTGGCGAACAGCGCGCGAATGGAAGCATCGGCTTTTTCGTCGGTCATCCTGTCGCCTGCCTTGACCGGCAGGTAGCTGAATACGGTGCCCGCCTCGGTGCGCTGGATGCCCTCGATGCGGATATCCTTTATGGTG
>JBGPSQ010000029.1:0-19885 GCA_041490205.1 Gallionellaceae bacterium | reverse complement strand
ATCGGCGGGCAGAGCCCGCCCTACGAAATTCGCTCTTGCGCCCCAACCCAACCCGCCAAAATCATCCCCGATATGGAGTATAATCCTCGTCAGGGATACATTCATAACTCAAATCGCCGTTACGAATGTTGGGCCTGTTGCCGTGCTTTTATCCTGGGCGTGGGATGACCAACACAAAACAAAAAGATAGCGTTCCAACTCCGCTGATGTGGGGCTTTGCCTTCTCTTTGGCGCTTGCGCTGCTGGTGAACTATTCCGGCTTGGGTGGCAGGCTGGATGCGTCGCTGCTCGATGCGCAGATCCGTGTGCTGCGCTCCGCTTCTCCCGCGCCTGCCGAGAAAGAGGTCGTCGTGGTGGGCATAGACGAATCGGACATCCATTATTTCAACGAGCCGGTCGCGCTGTGGCACCGCCACCTGGGCGATTTCCTGCGCGCGATGGCGGTGGCCAAGGCGCAGGCGGTGGGGCTGGATGTCGCGCTGCCGGAGCGTTCCTTCAACGACATCCTGCCCGGCTATGACGAAGCGCTGATGACCGGCATCCTCGCGGCCAGGAAGCAGATGCCGGTGATGCTGGCCATCACGGTGGATGGCGCTGGCAAGCCGCGCCAGTTGCTGCGCAAATTCCAGTTGGTGGCGGGCGACGACGGCACGGCCTTTGCCCTGTTCCCGCGCGATGCCGATATGGCGGTGCGGCGCTTCGACGAACGCCTGGCGGAAGACGGCAGTAAAATCCCCACCATCGCAGGACAATTGGCGCGCAAGCTGGGGCGCGATCCTGCACCCGGCATCATCGATTACTCGCGGGGTGCGGCCTTCAACTATATCCCGCTGCACACTGTGCTGGAATGGGCGCGCGCTGGCGATACGCAAAGCCTCGAGCGCCAATTCGCGGGCCGCACCGTGCTGCTGGGCTCGGTGCTGCCCGTGGAAGACCGCGTGCTGCAACCGGTGAATCTTGCGGCATGGGAAGAGAACGGCAATCAGGCACCCGGGGTGCTGATCCATGCGCAGACCTTGCGTTCCATATTGGGCCAGGGGCTGGTGCAACCAGCCCCTGCATGGCTGGCGGCGTTGCTCATGTTTGGGGCGGGATTGCTGTGGTTCGCGGGGCTGCGCGGCTGGGTGGCATTCGGCGTGTTTACGCTCTTGGCGGGCGGGTTGTTCGCTGCGGATCTCTGGCTGTTCCGCCAAGGGTGGCACGTCCCATTGGGCGGAGTCGTGCCCGCCGCGTTTTTCGCGCTCACCGGGCGCGCGGGGCTGGATGCGGCCTTCAAGCTCAAGGAGCGCCGCCTGCTCAAGCGCTCTTTCTCGGGTAGCGTAAGCCCGGTGGTGATGCAGGAAATCCTCGCCGGGAAACTCTCGCCCGAGTTGGGCGGCGAGCGCCGCTACGTGTGCATACTGTTTGCCGACATCCGCGACTTCACCACGCGCAGCGAAACCATGCCGCCGGAAGCGGCCATTGCCTTGCTCAACCGCTACTTCCAGCGCGTGGTGGACGTGATCCACGCCGAGGGAGGTGCTGTGAGCAGCTTCATCGGCGATGGCATCATGGCGATATTCGGCGCGCCCAATCTGATGGAAAATCCAAGTAAGTCGGCATTTGCGGCGGCCAAGGCCATGCAGCACGAGGTGGCGAATCTCAACAGGCAACTGGCGGCGGAAGGCGCGGCCCCCATCCGGGTCGGAATCGGCCTGCACGCGGGCGAGGCGGTGATTGGCCACGTCGGTTCATCCGCGCGCCACGATTACACGGCGATTGGCGATGTCACCAACGTCGCCTCGCGCCTGGAAGGGCTGACCAAGGAAACCGGGCACGGCGTGATCTGCTCAAGCGCCGTGGCGGAAAAACTGGATGATAAAGAAGGGCTGGCACCCCTGGGGCCGCGCGCCATCAAGGGGCATACGCCGGTAGAGGTTTACGGTTGGGGGAAATTGGTTCAGGATGATCAGGTACACCGGGACACGATGGAAAAGCACCTGTAGGTGCGAATTCATTCGCACGTTTTTTGGTATTTTGGTTTTTTGGTTCGGAAGAATTCGTAGATGCGCGTGCGAATAAATTCGCACCTACAGGTTGTGTGCATTAGTTCAGTATGATTAAGGAGGTAATAGAAATGAACAACAAGCTGGGTGTCATTCTCAGGCATGGGTTGGTTTTGGCGCTGTTGGCATTGGGGGCGGATGTGCTGGCCGCAGAGCCAGTGGCGATGGTGACGGATATAGAAGGGAAAGCCGTGCTGTCGGAAGGCAAAGACAAGCACGATCTCACCATCCTCTCCGAGCTCAAGCCGGGCGCGCGGGTGCAGTTGGAAAGCGGCGCGCGCGTCGCGGTGGTGTATCTGGTTTCCGGGCAGGAATATGAACTCGGCGGGCCCGCCGTGATCCGCTTCAATGCCAGCCAGCCGGAAGCGCTGAGCGGGGCCAAGCCCAAAAAGGGCGGCGTGGCGCTGGCCAAGGGCGGCAGCACCATCCGCATCAAGCCGGTGGTGGTGGCGCAGGCCGCGATCGTGATGCGTTCCTCCGCCCCCGGCTCGCGCCTGAAATTGGTCAGCCTCTCCGGCACCAAGACGCTGGATGTGCGCCCGGTGTTCCAGTGGCAACCGCCGCAATCTGGATTGCACTACCAGTTCGAGTTGATGGACGATACCGGCAAGACCATCGCCACGGCAACCACCGACGACTCATTCCTCGAATTGCCCACCCAGATGCAATTGAAGGAAGAGGCCGACTATACCTGGATGGTTTCGACCGTGCTGCCCGATGGGGCCAAGTATTCCAACGTCGGCGATTTCAGCATTGCCCCACCCGCGCTGCGCGAGCAGGCGGAAAAAATGCGCCCGTTGAACCAGGCCACGGTATCCGAGCGCGTGGAATACGCCAACTGGCTGGAACAGATGGAGCTGCGCGACGAGGCGCGCAAGTATTGGAAATCGGTGGCGGCGGAGCGGCAGGGGCATCCGAGGTTGAAGGAGATCATTGGGGATTAGGGGGTGGAGGGAGTGTGATGCGCCAATCACGGTTTCGCGGAAATTTGGCGAATTTCCGGTTTGTCCCTAGTTGCTGACGTAATGGTACGGCTGCTTTCGGGGAGGCAATCTGGCAACATGAGTGGCGCAGATGTGCTAGTAACAAACGGTCGCGAATTTACTCCGAAACGGTCAGGATTTAGATGAACATACTTTTTCTACAGCTTCGTTAGAGCACATGGCACTGCCAGCTAAGACACTCGGGGTATTGGCACTGCTTCTTGCAGGGTTCGGAGCGGGTGCGTTTACTGCCACGTCGCGGGGCTGGGGTTCGCCTACCGTGGCCGTAGAGGTCGCAAACCAATCTGGACAAACCATCCAGTTCTTTTCGGTGGCCTACACCACGTGTGGCACCAATGGCTCCATCGTCGGCGGTGTGCTGCCCGCAAACCAGGCCAAAACGCTGCGCTTTTCAGTGTGTGGCGAGGGTGGTTACACAGTTGAGGTTGTGTTCCCTGACGGACGGCGAGTCAAAAGCTCTGAGGGCTATGTCGAGTCGGGGTATTTTGCTTCGGAGGTTGTGTCACCCAATGGCATTACTTCAAACCAGCGCAGCCACAGCCTCTAGGCATATGTGCTCCAACATATGGTCAATCCTTGCCTGTCACGAACGACCGCTTTCCTGAAATGAATTTGCGATACCTAATGACCGGTTGAATTCGCAGCGCATAGCAGACCAGGCTGCATTGAAGTACGATAGGGCCATTCTGTCCCAATCAACGGCCCTATCAAGGAAGGAAGGGGATGAAAGCAATGCGCTATTTTGCTCTCGCCATCGCACTGACCGGCGCGCTCATTTCCGGCGTGGCCTGCGCCGACCTTGCTCCCTCGAAGCTGGCGGAAGCCACCCATGCCTACGACGATGGGCGCTATGCCGATGCCGCCACGCTGGCCGAGGCTGCGGCAAAAGAGGCGCAAGCGCGGAGTGACATGCGCGGGCAGTTAGATGCCTTGCATGTGCTGACCCAGGCGCTGTGGAAGCAATCCAACTACGTCCCGGCAGAGAGCAATGCGCAGCAGGCCATCGCCCTGGCGCGCGCCGCCGGGGATCGCCCGGCACTGGGGCGCGCGCTGATCGACCTGGGCGACATCCAGGAGCGGCGCAAGAATCACACCCAGGCGATTGCCACTTACAAATCTGCATTGGGCGTCCTCAAGCTGCCGGATGACTGGGAGCAGGCAGGGCGGGCGAACCAGCAGTTGGGCGATATATATGTCGCCCACGGCGATTTCGAAGAGGGCATAGAGGCATACCGCGCCGCGCTCAAGGGCGCTACGCTGGCGGGCGATCCTGCCAACATCAGCCGGGCCAACGATTACCTGGGCTATGTCTCGCGGCGGCTGGGCGATTGCGAAGCGGCCACCGGCTATCACCGCACCTCGCTCAAGGTAGCGGAAAAAATATCCGGCGAAGATGCGCGTGCCCGCGCGGAAGCGCGCGCCAATAACCATCTCGGCCTGTGTTTCGAGGCGATGGCGCTGGACGATGCCGAGGCGGGAGACAGCCCTGCCGCCAGCGCCAAGTTTGCCCAGGCCGCCGCATACGAACGCACGGCGATTGCCGCCGCACTGCGCGCGCATGACACTTTCCGCGTGGGCTATGCGCGGCGCGCGCTGGCGATGATATTGCGCGAGGCCAGTGAACAGATGACATCTGAACAGATGACATCCGAATCCGAGAGCGGCGAGGCGCGCGCCAAGCTGCTGCACGAATCGCTGGAGCAGGCATCCACAGCGCTTGATGAAGCCAACCGCATGAACGAGCCGGAATGGCAAGGGCTGGCGCTGCACCACATGGCCGTGGCAGAGGCGCGCCTGGGGAAATATGAAGAGGCGCGCGCGCTGCTGGCGAAGGCGGCTGCGCTGTGGGTGAAAATAGAAGACCGCTATTCCGAGGGCTTCAGCGAAATGTTCCTGGCCGACGAGGTGGAAGTGCCGGGCCAGCACGATGCGCAAGCGGTGGTGCATTACGACCGCGCCATCGCCCTCTTCACCGGCGTGGGGGTGTACGACGACATCTCCACCGCGCTCTACCGCAAGGGGCTGGCGCTGGAGCGCATGGGCGACCTGGCGGGCGCGAAGCAGGCTTACGAACAATCCATCGCCGCGCTGGAAACCCTGCGCTCGCGCCTCACCCTGCCGGAGCACCAGCAGGCATTTTTCGCCAGGCGCCAGAAGCCTTACGAGGCATTGATCCGCCTGCTCACCAATAGCTACCACAGCCCAAGTTCGAAGCAAGACGACAAGACTTCGAAACAAGACGGGCAGACCGCGTTCCAGGTTTCGGAACAGGCGCGCGCCCGCGCGCTGATGGACATGATGGACCGCGACCGCGGCCAGGTGCGCGCGGGCATAGACGATGCCACGCGCGAACGCGAGCGCGACCTGCATTACCGCTATGTCACCCTCTCGCAGGAACTGCTGGCCAGTCGCGATGCCGCGCGCGCAGCCGAGTTGCGCGATGCGCTGGATAAACTGGCCGCCGAATACCAGGGCTTCGAGAACGAACTGCGCGAGCGCTACCCGAAATACGCAGAGCTGCGGCACCCCAAGCCGATCACGGCGGGCGAAGTGCAAAAACATATCCTCCAGCCGGGTGAAGTGCTGATCGAATATTTCGTCGGCGAAAAGGAATCATGGGCCTTTGTCGTCACCCGGCACGGGCTGGAAAACATCGTCCCCATCCCCGCCGGGCGCGCCGAGCTGGCAGCCAAGGTCGCGGCGCTGCGCCGCCCTTTCGAACTGGTGAAGCAGACCGGCTCGGTCGCCGCGCTCAACCAGTTCAATCTCGAAGCGGCGCATGAACTCTATGAAAAGCTGTTCGCGCCCGTGATGCAATATGCAAGCAATAAGGACAAGCTCTACATCGTCCCGCACGGGCCGTTGTTCTACCTGCCGTTCGAACTGCTGGTGGTTGAATCGGAAAAACCGGGCACGGCAGCAAAGAAACAAAAGCCGGGTGTATCGCCCACGCTGCTGGGGCGATTCGCCAACGCCACCTACCTGCTGGAAACCGCCCCCCCGGTATCCTATGCGCTATCCGCCAGCCTGCTCGATCCGCGCCTGGTGCAGCGTGCGGCGGATGGCAGGCGCGGCATCCATTTCCTGGGCTTTGGCAACCCCGTGGTGGAAGGGGAGGTTGCCGCAAAGGAAGAAGGGCGCGGCGTGGCATTGAGCGCCTTGCCCTTTGCCGCCGAAGAAGTGCGTCAGTCGGGGCAATACTATGCGCCCGCCTCCCGCGCCTACGTGGGCGCGCAGGCATCCAAGGGAAAGTTCATCGCCGATGCGCCGGAATCGCGCATGGTGCTGCTCTCCACCCACGGCCTGCTGGATGAAGAGCGCCCCATGCAATCCGCGCTGGTCTTCGCCAGGCCGCAAGGAAAAGCGGAATACGAAACCCTCAAGACCTACGAGATTTTCGATATAAAGCTGCGCGCGCGCCTGGTGGTGCTGAGCGCCTGCGAAGCCGGGTTGGGCAAGATCATGGGCGGCGAAGGCCTGATCGGCTTCGACCGCGCCCTGCTGTATGCGGGTGCATCCTCCATCGCCGTCACCCTGTGGAGCGTGGAAGACCAGGCCAGCTCGCAACTGGTGGTGGGCCTGTTCCGCTCGCTGCACCGGGAAAAGGCGCAACCCGCGCGCGCGCTCAAGGAAATGAAGCTCGCCCTGCTGCGCTCGAAGCGCAAAGTGGGCAACCGTGAGATGTCGCTGGCGAATCCTTACTTCTGGGCGCCGTTTATTTTAATCAGCGGGCCGGTAACGGACTGATGACCCTGCTGCGTCACTATGCGAACAACCATATCGTCATTCCCGCGAAAGCGGGAATCCAGTCAAAATAAAACTCCGGCGAAGCCGACAAGTCGTTATCGTCCGCTACGCGGGACATTTGATAGCTGGATTCCCGCTTTCGCGGGAATGACGGTCGCGGTTGGTATCAGCTACGCAAGGTAAATGTGCGCTTCGCGCGCCGGGCTATCCATCCGCTGTCCCAAAACGTACAATTCAAAAAAATCCCACAGGAAAAGGCATGACCGAAACCGAGCAAAGCAGGCAAGCGTCCATCCTCAACGAAGCGATCACCGCGGGCGATCTAAGCGCTGTCTGGCAGTTGCTGGACAACGGCGTGGATGTGCATGTGCCGGATATGTTCACTCAAACGCCGATGTTCGTCGCCGTGCGCGATGGGCAGGCTGAAATCGCGAGCCTGCTCATTTCCCGGGGCGTAGATGTGAATGCACCGGTCGAACGCTTATACGGCAGGGGCCCGCTTTATTTCGCGGCGGAACATGGCCACGCTGATGTCGTGCGCGTGCTGCTCGATGCGGGCGCCCGGATAAACGCCGTGGAAAGCCATGGGCAATCGGCGCTGTGGGTGTGCGCGTTGTCGCTTGCGAACGAAGCGCTCAACGTGCGCAACAAGGCAAGCTGGATAGAAGCGCAGAATGCGCATCCCACGGGCCGGGTGGCGACCGCCGAGCTGCTGATACTCGAGGGCGCGGACGTCAACCTCGCGCCCGGAGACGCCCATACCCCTGCGAATTTCCTGCGCGACACGGGCATCCCGAGGATCATTGCCCTGCTGGAGGGCCGAGAGCGGAAGCGTTCATTCTGGTCCGGGCTGTTCGGGCGCGGGTAGGTATTGGGAGCTTTGTGTCTCGCACAATAAAATTTTTCTCGCTTGCCATGCTGCTGGGCCTGGCCTGCGCATCGTGCGCAAACGCTCCCACTGCCGATAGCTCAAGCGCTCCCCCGATGCTCATCGCCGTCGATGTCGGCCATTCCAAAGAACACCCCGGCGCGATCAGCGCGCGCGGCGTGCCCGAATTCGAATTCAATTCCATCCTGGCGAAAGGAGTCGTCCACACCCTTGAGGGCGAACGGCAGAAAACCGTGCTCATCGGCGGCGATGGCGACATGAACAACCTCTTCAAGCGGACAGACCAGGCCAGCGCCGCCGGGGCGGGATTTTTCCTCTCCATCCACCATGATTCGGTGAAGCAGGAATACCTCAAGCCCTGGGATTGGCACGGCGCTGAACACCATTACGCGGACGGAAAGTTCAAAGGCTTCGGCCTATTCGTCTCGCGCAAAAACCCCTATCTGCAGAAAAGCCTCAAGTGCGCCTCCGCCATCGGCTTCAAGCTGGAGGAGGCCGGGTTCCGCCATTCCACCTACCATGCCGACCCCGTCATCGGCGACGGCCGCGAATGGGCAGACCAGCAAAACGGCGTGTACTACTTCGACGACCTCATCGTCCTGAAAACCGCCCGGCAGCCCGCCGTGCTGTTTGAAGCGGGCGTGATCGTGAACCGCGACGAAGAAGCGGGGCTGGCGAACAAGGAAGTGCAGGAGAGAATGGCGAAGGCGATTAGGGCGGGGCTGCAGGCGTGCGGGGTGGTGGGGGCGGGATGAGTTAAAATGTCCTAATCAACCACGCATGCATAGAGCATACGGCGCAATGCTCGTTGATTATTGCGTCTTCGCGTGTTTTATTAGTTGAATGTTTGTAAGCATACGTACTTGGATATATTGCCATGATCCACAGAGCCTTCGTGTTAATGCCATTTGCCGCCGAATTTGACGATGTGTTCTTACACATCATTCGAACACCACTAACGGAGATTAGTTTTGAAACGTTACGCGCAGCCGACGCATCAAGTTCACGAAACATCATGCACGATGTAATACAGGGTATCTTCGACGCAGACCTCGTTATTGCTGATCTAACGGGCGCGAATCCAAACGTCTATTACGAGCTCGGAATAGCTCACGCGTTTGGAAAGAAGGTTGTCCTTTTGACACAAGACATTGACGAAGTGCCATTTGACCTCCGTGCTTACCGCGTTGTCACCTATAGCACACACTTTGCGCGGGTGGAGGAGGCAAAGGATCTTGTCCGCGCCGCTGCCGTCGGAGTGCGCGATGGCACATCGCACTTTGGGAGCCCTGTTTCCGACTACCTTGCAACCGCCGCATCGCGTCCTCCCACAGCATTGGTGGCTACCTCACAGCCATCGTCGTCGGTAGAGTCGGAGGAGGCTGGGTTGCTTGATGTAGTCGCAGACTTGGGAGAGGGTATGTCGACGATTACGACGATCATCGAAGAAGTCGGAATTCGGTTAGGCAAACTCAATCCAAAGATCGTATTTACGTCCGAGCAAATGCTTGGCCCCCTCAGATATAACCCGAGCAAACTTCGGGAGGTTGTTAGAATTCTGGCAGTAGAGCTCGACGGCTATTCGACGTGGCTAAAGGGGGCTAATGGTCAATATCGCACTGGCATCGGTAAGCTTACTGACGGTTTAGACTTGCTATTTTCAACTGAAATAGCAACCGCACCAGAGGCTCGTGATGGGCTTGAGTCAATGGTAGCTGCGCTTGCGGGTGTAGAGGGGGCGGCGCGCGTAGGACGCGAATCGATGAATGGCTTGTCTAATGTTCTCGATAAAATGCCGAAGATTGAGAAGGAATTCAATCGCGCAAAGAAGCGACTTTCCGAAGAGACGCTGAGCCTCATGGGTAATATTGACCAGACGATTTCCGTCATGGAGCGTACGAGACTCGCGGCTGCTCAGGCGCTTGGCGAAAAGCCAGTGTAGACCATCCGGCGCAATGCACGTTGGTTAGTGCGTGGTTGTTGTCGCTTCAGAGTTTGCGCGTTAAGCTAAGCGATGCCCTACGCTATCAAAACGAGACATCGACATTGCCAAGGAAAGATATACCGAACTGATGAGGGGCCGAAAATGAGCAAGCCAAAAATCGAAAGTTACGCAAGTGTGTGGGATGCCCTTGCGGACACCCCGGAAGAAGCAGCGAATCTGCGTGCGCGTGCAGACCTCATGCGGCAAATTGCGGCTATTGTCGATGAGAACGGCTGGACACAGGCCGAAGCCGCAAAACATTGCGGAGTAACTCAACCGCGCATTAACGACCTCTTGCGTGGCCGCGTATCGCGCTTTTCACTCGATGCGTTGGTAAACATTGCCACGGCGATAGGTCGCCGCGTTCATGTTGAATTAGAAGCCGCTTGAACGCTCAGGCGGGGCTGCACGGATAAACCCTCGTGCAGCATTCTATCTCCACGTTAGCGAAACCAAGGGGAAAGCTGGGCTTCATTTCATTCAGCCCTGCCTACGGTGCTGGCAGCAGGATAGCTAGTTCGTAGCGACGTTTATAGAGTGTATGATGGGCAACCATTCAGCGCGCCCGAATGCGCAGGAATGTAGCGGCAGTTTTGTGGCTTACAAAACATAAGGAGCGGCTCATGCATAACCCGGCAAGCAGGCTAGTGGCATTCCTTCTTCTCCTCTTCGTCAGCGGCGCTGCATACGCGCATACCGGGCATGATGCCTCGGGCCTTGCGGCGGGGCTGGCGCATCCCTTCATGGGGCTGGATCACCTGCTTGCCATGGCGGCGGTGGGGCTGTGGGCGGCGCAGGGCGGCGGCAGGAAAATGTGGCTGCTGCCCGGCGCATTCATGGCAATGCTCGCAGCCGGTGCGGCAGTTGCCATGCACTGGCAATGGCAACTGCCGGTCGAGCCCGGCATCGGCGCTTCTGTCCTGGCGCTGGGCCTGCTGATCGCACTCTCCCTGCAACTCCCGGTCTGGTTCAGCGTGGCGGCCGCCGCGCTGTTCGGCCTGCTGCACGGCTATGCGCACGGGCTGGAACTGCCGGAATCCGCCGCGCCAGTTGAATATGCGCTGGGCTTCCTCGCCGCCACCGCCGCGCTGCACCTGGGCGGCATTGCGGTCGGCGTCGCCACCCGCCAGCGTCATGCGGCGCTGGCAAAAATGCTGGGCGCGGCGATTGCGGCAAGCGGGGCATATCTGCTGGTGATTGGTTGACTGCGGCGCGTGATACGCGCCCTACATCCTCTTGCATAATTTTCTGTTTGGCGCGGCGCGAAAAACCTCACCGCCTCCGCCTCTTCCCGCGTCCTGCTGGGCTGCGATGCTTTTCCCTCCTCCTTGCACCCGCAGGGGGTAGGCCGTGGCTGTAAAGCCGCTAAAGCGGCAACAACCACGCTCCAGGGGGAGGGCCAGGGTGGGGGTAGAATTCGGGAACCGGCAAGGCCAGCAGTTTGCACCCCCATCCCACCCTTCCACCCGCAAGGGGTACGCCGTGGTTGTAAGGGGCTAAAGCCCCAACAACACACGCAGCCCCTGACAGGGGGAAGGGGTGCGCGCCTGAAACAGTTTTATGCTTTTTGCATATCTGCTTGGTTTTACGTCGTTTTTCATGTAAATTTCACTGTTTTCAGGTCATTTTAAGTGGTTTGAAGCATGGGCGAGCACCGCCCATGGAGTTTCGTATTTCCGCACTGGCAACGGGCAACCTGCCCGCATATTTAATTATTTTGGGAGCATGCTCTGATGGCGCGATTTCTGTTTCTGCTGACTCTTTCACTTGTTCTGACAGCCTGCGTTGAAACTAAAAACGTCAGCATATTTGCGGGCTCCGTAGCGGTTGTGACGGAAGCGACCGGTAAGATGATCAATGCGGATTGCGCCACCTGCGCGAATTACAACGCCATGATCGACGAGATGGGGATGATCCGCAATAAACCTTACACACATGCCAAGTGCGAAGACCTGGGGAAAACCCTGGATGCGATCTCTGCCTTGAATACTCTGCTGAGTAATTATGGCAAGGCGCTAGGCAATATTTCTCAAGATACGTTTACCGATTACGACAGCGACGAGCAAGGGCTGAAAGCAGTGCTGCAAAGCCTGCCTGCCGCGCAACAACCCACGCAAGCGCAAATGGATGCCGTGAGAGAATTGGCCGGATGGCTCGCCTCGCTTGCCACCCAGGCGCAACGCGAGAAGGCCGTTAAAGCAGCCATGGTCGGCAAAAATGGCGAGATGAGGGAGAATTTCCATATCACCGTCGCGCTGCTCAGAAAGCTGGCAACTCAATACTCGGATGGACTGGAAAGAATGGCCAACGTCACCAGGATGAGCCTCAGCCTGGTTGAGCATGATTATGCTGCGACAGAGCCGGTGGCGGTTGCGGAAATGAAGGTGCGCTTGTCGGGAAGCTCGCATGTCAGCGACGAACACAAAGAAGCTGTCAGGCAATACATTGCCGCGCTGGATGCCATGACCAAGGCATTCGATGCGGCGGCAGAAAAACCCGCTGCCAGGGAAATGCTGGCGGAAGTGCGCGATTTCGCCAGGCAAGCCAGGAACGTATATCAGTCCGTATCAAAAGCTGTTTACTAGGCGCTTCCATCTCAAGGGGAAACGAACATGGCAAACGAATACAAATACACCGATGATGAAATGAACAAGTTGCAGGGAGATCTCAAGGTTTACGAGGCAAAGCTTTCTGGCTACCTGGATTCGCCGGACGGAAAAAAAGACCCCAACTACACCAAGCTGGCAGATAGCTATATCGAGCTTGAAACTGCAATCTACAATGTTTCAATCAAACAACTGCAACTCGCCGCGGACGCCGCCGGAAAAGTAGTGTCTGCGATCAATTCCGCGGTGGACAACCTGAATGCCGCCATCGCGGCAAGGGAATCGGTGGCAAAAGACCTGGCCGTTGCGCAGGCAGCGGTATCGTTCGTCACTGCAATCGTCTCGCAAAATCCTTCGGCCATTGTCAGCAGCGGCGGCGCTTTGGTCTCCAGTCTGAAGGCTGCTTGAGTTTTGTTGCGAACGAAGATCGGCAGCACCGCAGGGCGCCCGCCGGGATAAACCCGAACAGGGGGCGGACGATAGCGTGATTCATCCCGGTTTGCTTTTCGGCTATCGGGAGCATGATGTTTGGAGTTGGCCTACGATCCGGAAAGGAGTGCGCACATGCCTGCCTTGCTTGCTCATACCGACACAAACACCCCGATGGGTGCGAACCTGGTGGCCGATGGCGCAACGTTCCGCGTGTGGGCGCCCAATGCCCGGGCGGTCTATGCCATCGGCGAATTCAATGGCAGCGTGCGCAATGACGCCAGCCTGCTCACCCGCGATGCGAACGGCCATTGGCGGGGATTCATCCCCGGCGTGCGCGACCGCCAGCGCTATATGTTTTACGTGGTCGGGGCAGGCGGCGAAGGCCCCAAGCGCGACCCCTGCGCGCGCGAACTGGACACGCCTTTCCCCGGCGATTGCATCGTGCGCCATCCGGATTTTCCGTGGCACGAGAACAGCTACGTCACGCCGCAGTTTTCGGATTTCGTCATCTACCAGCTTCATGTCGGCACCTTTTACACGCCGAATCTGCCGAAGAAGGCGGGCACGTTTCTCGATGTGGCGCGCAAGGTGCCCTACCTGGCCGACCTGGGGGTGACGGCAATCCAGCTCTTGCCGATACAGGAATTTCAAAGCAAGTATAGCGAGGGCTACAACGGCACCGACTACTTCTCGCCCGAAATGGATTACGGCGTTGCCGATGCGGATCTGCCGCCCTACGTGGCGGAAATGAACCAACTGTTCGATGCGAAGCAGCAGCGCCGCTACCAACCGGATGACCTGCGCGGCGAGATGAACCAGCTCAAGGCGCTGATCGATGTTTGCCATGTTTACGGGCTGGCGGTGATCCTGGATGTGGTCTACAACCACGCGGGCGGTGACTTCGGCGATCAGAGCCTTTATTTCTTCGATCGCCAACCGGCTGACGGGGGCAACGGGAATTCGCTCTACTTCGCCAACATCGGCTATGTGGGAGGACTCGTTTTCGATTTCGCCAAGCCCGAGGTGCGCGATTTCCTGATCCGGAATGCCAGCTTCTTCCTGAACGAATATCGCGTGGACGGATTCCGTTATGACCAGGTGAGCGTCATCGATCAATATGGCGCGCCGCATGGCTGGAGCTTCTGCCAGGATATGACCTCTACCCTGCATTACCAGCGGGCTGGCGCGCTGAACCATGCGGAATACTGGGACGTGAATCCCTATGTGGTGAAGCAGCCATCCGAAGGTGCGGGTTTCGACACCACCCTGACCAACGGCCTGCGCATCGCCATCCGCGATGTGATCGGCAATGCCAGCGCGCCGGACGAGCGGCCGCTCAACATGACGGGCCTGGGCGACAGTATGTGGCCCGGCGGCTTCGGAGATAACTGGCGTTTCGTGCAGGGGCCGGAGAACCACGACATCGTGTATCAGGGCAATGAAATGCGCATCGCGCGCCTCGGTGATCCGCAAGAGCCGCGCTCATGGTATGGCCGCAGCCGCGCGCGCGTGGGGAGCGGCCTCGGCCTGACGGCGCCGGGCACGCCCATGCTCTTCATGGGCCAGGAGTTCCTGGAAGACAAACAGTGGTCGGACAATCTGGATTGGCACAAAGACCTGTTGCTCTACTGGGGCGGGCTGGACAAAGGCGACAAGCAAATGAGCGACCACCTGCGCTTCATGCGCGACCTGATCCGCCTGAGATGGAATTATCCCGGCCTGCGCGGGCAAGGCTTCCGCGTGGTGCATGCTCATGATGAGAACCGCGTGCTGGCATTTCACCGCTGGGTGGCGGGGCAGGGCGGCGACGTGCTGGTGGTGGCGCACCTTGCCAACCGGAACCGCTACGATTACCGCATCGGCTTCCCCGGCGGCGGGCAGTGGCGCGAAATTTTCAACAGCGACGTCTACGAGAATTGGGTGAACCCCAATGTCGCGGGCAACGGCGGCGCGGTGAATGCCGAACCCAATCCGCTGCATGGCTTCGGGTATTCGGCCGGGCTCGCCCTTCCTGCGAACAGCATCCAGGTTTTTGCGCGCTAGGCAGGTAGGTTGGGAAAATGAGGCAGGGTGGATAAAGCGCAACGCGCGTATCCACCGTTCCCGTGGTGGATACGGCCTGCGGCCTTTATTCACCCTGCGAAACTATTCGGCGGGGCTGGCGCTGCCCGCGAACAGTGTGCTGGTTTTTGCGCGCCTGGCGGGTAGGTCGGGTTAGCGGCGCAGCCGCGTAACCCGACAGGGCAGAGTCGCTACCGCCGCGATTAGCCGAAAAAAGTGTCGGGTTACGCTACGCTAACCCGACCTACGAAACTCGAACCCTAGCCATGGCGGGAGAATATCGAGGAAATAAACGCGAACCCCACGAGGGCCACCAGCAAGGCAAGAAATATCCAGACAATGATCGAAGTCCGGTATTTGATGTCGGGGGTTTGCGCGATCACCTGCTGGTATTCTTTCGAGAAGACGGTAGCCCCCTTCGACGAGAACAGGAGATAGAGTATGTAGGCATTAATCAATGTACCCATGGGAAACCCCAGCAGACCAATGGTGGATATGATCCCGCCGCCTATTCTTCCCCGGGATTTCAGCCCTCTTAGCCCGCTGCCTATCCAGAATTGGAGTGCGCCCAACCCGAAAAAAAACGCGGAAAAAATGATATTCCGGGTCGGGCCGGGTATTATGCCGTTATTGAACATTCCGACGGCTCCAGCCAGGATCAAAAGAATCCCACTGAGGTAATAAAGCGTGCCGGCGGATCTCACGGAAGCTTCGTGATTAATGTGGCGCTGCCGTATATCAACTGCTTCCGGGTTTTCCGAAGGCCCCACGTCTCGTAGTTCCGCTTTGGGAGGGCTCCAAATGTCACTCATGTGTACGTTGCTCGTTTTTTGAAAACTTGTCAGGGCAACTGGAATGCATGAATCGCATTGCATGCGGTCAGGACCGCATGCCTGACCCTTGCGGTGCAATGCCCTCTGGCCATTATGTCTCGCGAGAATATTCGAGTCATGCTCCCCTTATCGCGCTCAGCGTGGGGAGCGGAGAATATGACAACGGCGATTCTGGGAACACCTGATTCAAGACGAGCGCGACCAAAGTGTCGCAGCGTTGGAACATCAGACGTGTGACAAATTGCCAATTTCTCTGGCAAGCTTTTCGAGAAATCTCACCCGTCCCTTTTGAGATCTTTGCGTTATTGCTGATTCGATCACTCGTCTTTGCTTGTTTTCAAGTGTCCGCACAGCTTCTTCGACGTGCCCAATGTACACTTCAAAGTCTTTGTCATTGACGTGCCCAAAGTACACTTCAAAGTTTTTGTCATTGTCAAATTCACGATATTTCGCAGCGTCCAATCTTTCGACGATTGTTGCGAACTCGCCGATCCTATTTTTCTTCTGGTAAAGCAGAAAAACTTTTCTTGTTAGTTCCTTTTCCGCAGAAATTCTAAGTCGAACAATTCTTGCGCCGAGTAGAGCGCCAAGAAACCCAAGTAATGCGCTAACAATGCTAAGTACGAGCGCAATATGACCAAAATCGTTCATTTTTTGCTCCTTAGGTGAATTCGAGAAACGGGGTGCAATCTGCGACGTGCCTATTATAACGCTCAAGAGCGTGAATAATGAAGACCGTTCCAATTGCCACAAGTGATGCTTGTCCAACACCGATTATTTGAGAATTCGACGCCAATACGATGCCAAATACAGCAGAGAAGGCAAGGCCGATTATCAGGCACAAGCCAAAGCTTGCCTTATTTTTGGAAGTTAAGCCAATTGTCACTGCATATATCGCGGCGGTAATGGTGAGCGTTGGATCAGATGGAAAGTGATCCTTTCTTTCCAGCGCTTCAATCAAGAGAGGGAGCAACGGCAGTAGCATGTGAAGAAGCAAGCAAGTAACGTACTCAGTCCACTCTGGACCGATCCCAGGAATTCGTTTTGCCATATTTTGCGTGTCCCGTCCACTTGAGTTTTAAGCCTATTGTCCCTTAATTACGGTTGCTATTGTAAACGCATCAAACAATATTGTGGCACTCTGATTCGGGATTGTCCAAGAATCGCAAGGGTAAGGCCAGTCTGAAATTTTCCGATGCTGGGCAAATTGATGCGCCGAGCAATAGGTAAACTATGTATTTTGCCCATGGCTTCCAAAACAAGCAACTATCAGAACTGATAGGAGGCGCATGATAATCGTCCTACGTCAGCTTGCTTGGCCTTGGGATTCCGCCGCGAAAAACCCCACTGCCTCCGCTTCTACCCGTGTGCGCCGGAACGCAGGCAAACTCTGCCAAATCCGCTTTCCGTAATGCTTGGCGATGAGGCGCGGGTCGCAGATCATGAGCACGCCCTTGTCGGTTTCGTCGCGGATCAACCTCCCCGCGCCTTGCTTGAGGTTGATGATGGTGCGCGGGAGCTGGTATTCCATGAAGGCGTTGCGGCCCTGTTTGTTCATTTCGGCGATGCGGGCGGCGAGCACGGGGTCGTCCGGGTGGGCGAAGGGGAGTTTGTCGATGATGACGAGCGAGAGCGCTTCGCCGCGCACGTCCACGCCTTCCCAGAACGATTGGCTGCCCAGCAGCACGGCGTTGCCGTGTTCGCGGAAGCGGCTCAGCAATTCATTGCGCGAGCCTTCGCCTTGCAGCATCAGCGGGTACTTCAGTCCCTTGCGGTCGAATTCGGCGGTGAGGATTTCGTGTGCGCGCTGCATGGCGCGCAGGCTGGTGAACAATAAAAACGCGCGCCCCTTGCTCGCCTCGATCAGCGGGAGTGCTGCCTGCACCACGGCTTCGGTATAGCCGGGGCTGTTGGGGTCGGGCATTTCCTGCGGCACGTAGAGCAGCGCCTGTTCCTGGTAGTTGAAGGGGCTGTCCCAGCAGGCGGTGCGCGCTTCGAGCAGGCCCATCTCGGCTTGGTAGTGGCTGAAATTTTGTTTCACCGCCAGCGTGGCGGAGGTGAATATCCACGCGCGCGGATGCCCGCCGATCTGCTTGGCGAAAATATCCGCGATGGACAAGGGCGTGGTGTTGAGCTGCACGGAGTGGTGGAAGATTTCCAGCCAGCGGACGTAGCCGTCGCTTTCGGCAGTGCCTGACGATTGCTCCCTCACCCCCTGCCCCTCTCCCGGAGGGAGAGGGGAGTCATCCCGCCATGCCTTGATCTTCCCCATCAACTCCAGCCCGCGCTGCCAGCATTTCTCCAGCCCCTCGCTGCGCTGCGCCTGCGATTCCAGCAGGCCGTTGAGGTGGGCGAGTTTTTCGGTCATGGTGCGCAGCGTGCTGGAAAAATCCTTCAGGCTTTCCGTGGCGTTGGCGGGCATGCGCCCCTCGGCCTGCTTGAACACCAGGCGGAAATCGCGCGCGGCCTTGTCCAGCGCGTCGGTGGCGGTGGGCAGTGCGGCAAAATCCTTGGCGGAGGCCACGCCTTCCAGCCGCGTATCGCGCGCGAGGTCGGCGATCTGGGAGGTGGAAATGCTCTCGCCGAAAAAGAGACTCGCGGTCTCCGGCAGTTGGTGCGCCTCGTCGAAGATCACCGTGTTCACGGCGGGCAGCAGTTCCGTCACGCCCTCGTCGCGCAGCATCACGTCGGCGAAGAACAGGTGATGGTTCACCACCACGATGTCGGCCTCCATCGCCTCCTTGCGCGCCTTGAGCACGAAGCATTCCTTGTGCTGCGGGCATTCCTGCCCCAGGCAATTGTCGCGCGTCGAGGTCACCTGCATCCAGATGGGCGCATTCTCCGGCACGTCGGCCAGGCCCGAGCGGTCGCCGGATTGCGTCACCTTGGCATATTTGACGATCTTCGCCAGGTGGCGCGTGTCTTCCCGTGTGACAAAACGTCCCTCGGACTGCGTGCGCGCAAGGTGAAAGTGGCACACGTAATTCGACCGCCCCTTGAGCAGCGCCATGGTAACCGGCGCTTTGAGCGCATCGCGCACCGTGGGCAGATCCTTCTGGAAAAGCTGGTCTTGCAGGTTCTTGGTGCCGGTGGAGATAATCACCTTGCCGCCCGCCAAAAGGGCGGGAACCAGGTAGGCGAAAGTCTTGCCCGTGCCCGTGCCCGCCTCGGCGACCAGGATGGCGTTGTCGCGGATGGCCTCCGCCACGGCCAGCGCCATCTCGCGCTGCTGCGCACGCGGGCGGAACGATGCGACGCCGCTGGCCAGCGGGCTTTGTTCGGAGAAAAAACGTTCTACTTCGGCGGACACGGCGGTGAAAATCGTTCAGGCAATCGGGCGGTGGATTTCCGGTGGGTGCAGGGTTATAGTGCGGATGCAATTTTACGCGAGCGCGTGCCGGATGGGTGGGGATTTTGCACCCGGATCGTTCGCTGCCGCATGGGAACAGGGGCTTAGGCTTCCGGCCCTTTATCCATCCTGGGCCGATTAACCCCCTTTCTCTATCTAATTTGATTTACGTTGCTATGCAAATTTACGTGGACGCAGATGCCTGCCCCAAGGCGATCAAGGAAATCCTGTTCCGTGCGGCGGACAGGTTGCATATTCAACTCAACCTGGTCGCGAATAAGCTGCTGTACTGCCCGCCTTCGGCCTATATACGTGCTTTCCAGGTTCCAGCGGGTTTCGATGTGGCGGACAACAAGATCGCACAACAGGTCGAGCCGGGCGATCTGGTGATCACCGCCGACATTCCGCTGGCAGCCCAGGTAATCGAGCGCGGCGGCCATGCGCTGAACCCGCGCGGCGAGTTCTACACCAAAGACAACATTCAGGAGCGGCTGACCATGCGCAATTTCATGGAAGGCTTGCGCAGCAGCGGCGTGGAGACCGGCGGGCCGTCCGCTTTCAGTCACAGCGACCGGCTGGCGTTTGCGAAGCAGTTGGATAAGTTTCTCGCGCAGCGCAGCAGGCCGGGGTAAGCCTGCAAAGGACACGGCGGCAGGGAATTTATCTAGTACTTCAAGGAGATGGATTTTCGGCAGGTGCAGGGTTATAGTGCGGATGCAATTTCACGCGATGACAGTCTCTTTGCGGCGGTGCGTCGAGAGCAAGTTGCAGGAAGGGGAGGCGATGGGGAAATCCCGGTTGGAAGCGTTCAGCGACGGGGTGATCGCGATCATCATCACCATCATGGTGCTGGAGCTGAAAGTGCCGCAGGGTGCGGGCTGGCAGTCGCTGCAGCCGTTGTGGCCTGTGTTCCTCAGCTATGTGCTCAGCTTCGT
>JBGPSQ010000028.1:0-20137 GCA_041490205.1 Gallionellaceae bacterium | reverse complement strand
GATCGCCATCATGCTGGTTTCCGAGGAGGAAAAAAAGCCGGAAAAAACCAGCAGCATGAGCAAGATGGCGAACAGCGCGCCTAAAGGTAAATCGTCCAAAATGTGGTGAGAAGCTTCCGGTCAAGCCCGGCTAGGGGCCAACCGGCGGTTCCCATGAGAAAGAGATAGGGAAAGTATCGGCGAGGCGGGCGGGGGTGTCAAGGAATGCTGCAGGAAAGGCGGCGGGCGCAATGCCCGCCGTTCCGGCGCTATTGCTGTTTGGCCGCGTCGTCCAGCGCCTTTTCGATGTCCTCGGCGGGGAGGGCGCCGGGATTCTTCGTGCCGTCGGCAAAGAATATTGCAGGCGTGCCGTTAACCCGCAGTTTCTCGCCCCATTCCTTCGCCTTGGCGACAGGGTAGGTGCACTTGGGGTCGGTGGCGGCGGGCGGCATGACTCCGTCCAGCATCATGTCCGTCCATGTCTTGGTCTTGTTCTTGGTACACCACACGTTGCGCGCCTTGACGTCGGAACCCTCGAATATCGGGAACATTAGGCGGTAGATGGTCACGTTGTCGACTTTCTGCAGTTCGGCTTCCAGCTTCTTGCAATAGCCGCAATTGGGGTCGGTGAATATCATCATCTTGCGCTTGCCGTTGCCCTTCACTTCCTTTATCGCCAAGTCGAACGGCAGCGTCTTGAAATCGATGGCGTATACCTTGCGCTCGCGCTCCTCGGTGATGTTGTGCATGGTGCGCAAATCCCAGATGACGCCGTTGATCAGGTAATTGCCTTCTTCGTCGGTATAGAACAGGTGATCCGGCGTGACCACCTCATACAGGCCGGAGACGGGCGATTTGTTCACCTGGTCCACCTGGCCAAGTTGCGGGTGATTTTTCATCAGGCGTTCGCGTACCGCGGTTTCATCGGCATAAGCGGCGCAGGAGAAGGCGAGCATCAGGGGCAGTACGTATTTCAGCATGGCAATATTCTGGAAAAGGGTTAATTGAGTGCATGGCGCGCGAGCATTTTTTTCAGCGGCGCGATACGGTTAGTGGCATTTAACCCCAGATTGCGCATTGTGCGCAAGAGAGGGTTGTCGTTGACGAAAAGCTTTTTCAGCGCATCGGTGGTGAGTTGCATGGAAACGATGTCTTCCTGGCGGGCGCGTTCGTAGCGGCGCAGCAGGTGGATTTCGCCGCAATCCTGCTGCGGCCCGCGCTCAAGCAGCACCTGCGTCAGTTGGCGCGCATCGCGGAAGCCGAGGTTGACGCCCTGCCCGGCGAGCGGGTGCACGTTGTGCGCGGCATCGCCCACCAGGGCCAGGCGCGGTTTTGCGATGTGCGGCAAGTGCAGCAGGCGCAAGGGGAAGGCAGCGGGCGGCGTGACCATTTTCAGGGAGCCCAAAGTATGGTGCGATCCGGCGGCGACCTGCGCGCACAGCTCCTCGTGCGGCAATTGCAGCAGGGTTTCCGATTTTTCAGGGCTGACCGACCACACCATGGAAACCATCTGCTGCGGCATGGGCAACAGGGCGAGTATGCCGTCCGGCTGGAACCATTGGAACGCCGTGCCGCGATGGGGTTTTTCCGCGAGGAAATTCGCCACCACGCCGTGCTGCTGGTAAAGCGTGGGCGGCTCGATGATGCCGGCCTGCTGGCGCACCCAGGAATCGCGTCCGTCCGCCCCTACGGCCAGTTTTGCGCGGATTTCGCGCCCGTCTGACAGTTGCAGGCTGGCCGCATCGTCATCCCAGGCCAGGCTGGCGCAGCGCGCGGGGTGGAACAGGGTGAGATTGTCCTGCTGTTGCAGCGTCTGCCACAGCGCCTGCTGTAACAATCTGCCTTCAAGGATGAAAGCCAATTCGGGCGCGCCGAGTTGATAGGCGGAAAAATCCAGTTCCGATACGGCATCGTCGCCAAATACTCGCATTTGCTCGACTTTTTGCACCCGGCTCATATCCAGGCGCTGCCAACCGCCGCTTTGCCCGAGGAAAGCTGCGCTGCCGGGGCTGATGGCGTAGATGCGGCTGTCCCATCCGTCGCATGTAGCAGGCATAGGTTGCGCCTCCACCAGCGCCACCGAAAGCCCGCTGGGCTTGAGTGCCGCCGCCAAGCTAGCGCCCACTAACCCGCCGCCTATGATCAGGACATCGTAAGTCATCGGAAAAATAGATGTTTGAACGCAACAATGATAGCACGGGACAGGCTGATTAATTTATAATCACCGCCCCTTCCGGAAAGCGACATGAAAATCGGCAAACATCAGCTCAAGAACAACCTGATCGTCGCCCCCATGGCGGGCGTGACCGATCGGCCGTTCCGCATGTTATGCAAGCGCATGGGCGCTGGCATGGCGGTGAGCGAAATGGTGGCCTCCAATTCCCTGCTGTACGGCTCCGAAAAAACCAAACGCCGCGCCAACCACGAAGGCGAGGTTGATCCCATCTCGGTGCAGATCGTCGGCGCCGACCCGAAAATGCTGGCGCAGGCCGCGCGTTACAACGTGGATCACGGCGCGCAGATCATCGACATCAACATGGGCTGCCCGGCAAAGAAAATCTGCAACGTGATGGCCGGTTCCGCGCTGATGCAAAACGAAAAGCTGGTGGGCGAGATTCTGGAAGCGGTGGTGGGCGCGGTGAGTGTGCCGGTCACCCTCAAGATGCGCACCGGCTGGGACAGGAGCAACCGCAACGCGGCGCGCATCTCGCACATCGCCGAAGCCAGCGGCATCCAGGCACTGGCCATCCACGGACGCACCCGCGCCTGCGGCTACACCGGCGAAGCCGAATACGACACCATCGCAGCGGTCAAATCGGAAATAAGCATTCCCGTCATCGCCAACGGCGACATCACCACCCCAGAAAAGGCCAGGTTCGTGCTGGAGCACACCGGCGCGGACGCGGTGATGATAGGCCGTGCGGCGCAGGGGCGTCCCTGGCTGTTCCGCGAGATCGCGCACTACATCGAAACGGGCGCGCACCTGCCGCCGCCGCAGTCGGAAGAAATCCGCGATGTGCTGATCGGGCACATGCACGAACTCTATGCGTTCTATGGTGAACACACCGGCCTGCGCGTGGCGCGCAAGCATATTTCCTGGTACACCAAGGGGCTGGCCGGTTCCGCGCAGTTTCGCCACCGCATGAACCAACTGGAAAGCATTGCTGAACAATTACAAGCTGTAACCGATTTTTTTGACGGGCAGGCGCAGGCCGGGGAGGAGCTGCGCGAAGCCTTGGAGATGACGGCATGAGAAAAGGGGATCGTGGCGTGCTGGACGAAAACGATGTGGCGCGTTGTGTGCGCAAAGCTGTGGGCGAGTATTTCACGGCACTGGAAGGCGAAGAGCCGTCCTGTGCGGTGTATGACATGGTGATCAATTGCGTCGAGAAACCGCTGATAGAGACGGTGCTGCACCATGCGGGCGGCAACCAGACACGCGCGGCGGAATTGCTCGGGTTGAACCGCAACACCCTGCGCAAGAAAATCCAAACACACAAAATAAAATCTTAAATTTAACTCGCAATTCGAGGATAGCATGGCGGCAATCAAACAAGCGCTGATCAGCGTATCGGACAAATCGGGCGTACTGGAATTCGCCCAGGGGCTGCACCAGCTCGGCGTAAAAATTCTTTCCACTGGCGGCACGGCCAAGCTGCTTGCCGATAACGGCATCCCGGTCACTGAAGTGGCCGATTACACCGGCTTCCCGGAGATGCTCGACGGAAGAGTCAAGACACTGCAACCCAAAGTCCATGCGGGGATACTCGCGCGGCGCGATTTACCCGCGCATGTCGCCACGCTGGAAAAACACGGCATCCCGACCATTGATTTGGTGGTGGTGAATTTATACCCGTTCGCGGCGACTGTCGCCAAGCCTGGCTGCACGCTGGAAGAGGCCATCGAAAACATCGACATTGGCGGCCCGACCATGGTGCGCGCGGCGGCAAAGAACCACGCCCATGTCGCCATCATTACCGATCCCGAGGATTACGCGGACGTGCTGGCCGAGATGCAGACTAATAAAGGAGCGGTGAGCGACGCGACCCGCTTCGACCTGGCGAAAAAAGCCTATTCGCACACCGCCGCCTACGACAGCGCGATCAGCAACTACCTCACTGCGATCAATAGCGACGACAGCAAGAGCGCATTCCCCGCGCAGATCAATTTCAATTTTGCCAAGGTGCAGGACATGCGCTACGGCGAAAACCCGCACCAGAGCGCCGCGTTTTACCGCGACCTCGTTCCGGTTTCGGGTGGCATCGCCGGTTATACCCAATTGCAGGGCAAGGAGCTATCCTACAACAACATCGGCGATGCCGATGCTGCCTGGGAACTGGTCAAGACCTTCGATCAACCCGCCTGCGTGATCGTGAAACACGCCAACCCGTGCGGCGTGGCCATCGCCGACACCCCGCTCAACGCCTATAAGCTGGCTTACGCCACCGACACCACCTCCGCGTTCGGCGGCATCATCGCCTTTAATCGCGAACTGGATGAGGCGTCTGCCGCACAGATCACCGCCAACCAGTTCGTCGAACTCATCATCGCGCCCTCCGCCACAGAGGCCGCGCTCAAGGTGACAGCCGCCAAGCAGAACGTGCGCGTACTCACCGTGCCACTGTCGAATGCGCACAACCAGTATGACGTGAAGCGCGTCGGCGGCGGCCTGCTGGTGCAGACGCCGGATGCGCTCAACGTGCAGGCATCGCAACTGAAAGTGGTCACCAAGGCGCAGCCGACGGCAGAACAGTTGCAGGACCTGTTATTTGCCTGGCGCGTGGCGAAATACGTGAAGTCCAATGCCATCGTATTCTGCAAGAACGGCCAGACCCTGGGCGTGGGCGCGGGCCAGATGAGCCGCGTGGATTCCACGCGCATCGCCAGCATCAAGGCTCAGAACGCCGGGCTGTCGCTGGCTGGCTCGGTGGTCGCTTCCGACGCTTTCTTTCCCTTCCGCGACGGCTTGGACGTGCTGGCACAGGCAGGCGCCAAGGCCGTCATCCAGCCCGGCGGCTCGATGCGCGACGCGGAAGTGATTGCCGCTGCCGACGAACATGGGTTGGCAATGGTGTTTACCGGCTTCCGCCACTTCAGACATTAAGTTTTGAATCCCCTCCCCCTTACAGGGGGAGGGTTAGGGAGGGGGTAGAAGTTTCAGCATTCCATTTCACTGTTACACCCCCATCCTAGCCTTCCCCCTCAGAGGGGGAAGGGATGTTGTTGTATCCGCCGTATGCGGATTTTTGAGATGCTAAAAAACGAAACCTTCTTTTCATTAGGTGCATGCGACCGAGACTACGAAGCGGTAAGGGATTTACCGCAAGCGGGGGATTGCAAGTGCTTTGTCGAAGAACTCTGGCGAGATTACCAGCCATACAGTGACTCGCATTTTCTATCAGATGCCATGAACCACTTTCACCAAAGATTCTGGGAAATGTACCTGTGTGTAACTATGCGTCAACGCGGGTTCGATATTGAGAAGAATGGGAATGAGGGACCTGAGTTCAGCATAATTATTGATGGAAAAAAATTCTGGTTTGAGGCCATTGCTCCGGGAGCGGGAATGACTGATGACCGGGTTCCTGAGATTGATTTGGGGGAACCCAGTTCCGTGCCTGTCGAAAAATTGCTAATGCGGTATACGGCTGCTCTGTCAGAAAAACTTCGTAAATATCAAAGCTACCGCGTTAAAGGAATTATTTCTGAGAATGATGGTTATATTGTTGCCATCAACTCTAACAAGATTCCACACGCCTATTTCGGTTCCATTCTGCCATATCATGTTCAAGCATTTCTGCCATTTGGAGATTTTACTGTAGCCATCAATCCCAAAACACATGAGAAGGTCGATGAATATTTTCAATATCGTGGCGAAGTGAAGAAAAGTAACGATAGTCTGGTTTCAACCCAGCCCTTTCTTGACCCCACTTATTGCGGAATCTCTGCGGTAATTCATTCGATCTTTGATGTGGCGGGATACACCAGAGGTCAAGCTAGGTGGGGCGATGACTTCGACATCCTTCACAACCCTTTAGCGACGAACCCTTTACCATCCAATGTTCTGAATTGGTGCAAGTATCGTTACATACACGATGGTAAACTTGAAACGGTGGAACGCGCTCCTCATGAATGTGTCGACAGCCCAATCGAAAACTGGAAAAACTTGCGGAAGAATCCAGAGTTTGTGAAAGATCCTCGTGCTTGGTGTAAGCGTGAAGCACTCAAAGTTTGGCGTGAATTTCGTGATGGTAAAAGTTATTAAAAAATACGTAAGGGAAAAATGAAAATTTTAGTAATAGGTTCCGGCGGACGTGAGCACGCGCTGGCCTGGCGCCTGGCGCAGGGCCGCCGGGTGCAGAAGGTGTATGTCGCGCCAGGCAATGCGGGCACGCTGCTTGAAGACGGCGTGGAGAATGTCGCCATCACCGCCATTCCCGAGCTGATCGAGTTCGTGAAACGCGAAGACATCCATATGACCGTGGTCGGGCCGGAAGCGCCGCTGGCTGCGGGCATTGTGGACGCATTCCGCGCGGAGAAGCTCAGGATATTCGGCCCCACCAAGGCCGCCGCGCAACTGGAATCCTCCAAGGATTTCGCCAAGCGGTTCATGACGCGTCACAACATTCCCACCGCGTTCTTCGAGACCTTCAGCGACATTGCTCAGGCCCGTGCCTATGTCGAGAAGCACGGTGCGCCCATCGTCATCAAGGCCGATGGTCTGGCAGCGGGCAAGGGCGTGGTGGTGGCCATGAGCAAGGACGAGGCGTTCGCCGCCATCGATATGATGCTTTCCGACAACAAGCTGGGAGATGCCGGTGCTCGGGTGGTGATCGAGGAATTCCTCGCGGGCGAAGAAGCCAGCTTCATCGTGATGGTGGATGGCAAGAATGTGCTGGCCATGGCCACCAGCCAGGATCACAAGCGCCTGCTGGATGGCGACAACGGCCCCAACACGGGCGGCATGGGCGCCTATTCGCCCGCGCCGGTGGTGACGCCGACCCTGCACGCGCGCGTACTGCGCGAAGTCATCCAGCCGGTGGTGCGCGGCATGGAAAGCGAGGGCGTCACCTACACAGGCTTTCTGTATGCCGGGCTGATGATCTCGCCGGATGGCGGCATCAAGGTGCTGGAATTCAATTGCCGCATGGGCGACCCCGAGACCCAGCCGATCATGATGCGGCTGAAGAGCGATTTCGCGGTGATGGTCGAGCATGCCATCGCGGGCACGCTAGATAAGGTGGAGGCGGAGTGGGACAAGCGCACCGCGCTGGGCGTGGTGATGGCTGCCGCGAATTACCCCGATGCGCCGCGCAAGGGCGACGTCATCACCGGGTTGCCCAATAGCCAGCAGGCCAAACAGCAGGAAGACGCACATGTGTTCCATGCGGGTACGGCCATGCAGGATGGCAAGGTGGTCACCAACGGCGGGCGCGTGCTGTGCGTCACCGCACTGGGAACCATGTTGAAAATGGCGCAGAAGCTCGCGTATGAAGTTGCGGACGGCATCCATTTCGATGGTTCACAAATGCGGCGCGACATCGGCTGGCGTGCGATCAACCGTAAATAATTCCTATTCCATTCCCCGCATTGCCGCACACCTGGCGCGCGGCGGTGTGATCGCCTATCCCACCGAATCCTGCTACGGCTTCGGCTGCGACCCGCGCAATCGCGCTGCGGTGCGGCGCGTGCTTAAGCTCAAGCAGCGCCCGCAGCGCAAAGGGTTGATCCTCATCGCATCCGATTACCGCCAGGTTGCGCGTTTTCTCAAACCGCTCGCGTCCGCCGAACAGGCGCAGCTGCGGGAGGATGGCGCAGAAGCGGTCACCTACCTGATGCCGGTTAAACCATCCTGCCCGCGATGGCTGCGCGGCGCGCACGATACGCTGGCGGTGCGCATTACCGCGCATCCGGCAGCAGCGGCCCTGTGCCGTGCGCTCAACATGGCGCTGGTTTCCACCAGCGCGAATGTCGGCGGAGATAGGCCCGCACGCACTTATGCGGATTGCCGCCGCCGCTTTGGCCGCAAGGCGCTGGTGTTGCCGGGGCGGGTGGGGCGGCGCAAGCGGCCCTCGACCATACGCGCGTGGGTGGATGGTAGAATCGTGCGCAGTTGATCAAATATCACGTCATTCCCGCGCAGGCGGGAATCTAGCAAGAAAAAATCCGCGTAGCGGGCAAGTTTGACTTTGTCTCGCTACGCGAGAATTTATATGTTTAGCTGGATTCCCGCCTGCGCGGGAATGACGAGGAAACCGGAGAAAAAATGGACAGCGCCGCAGTAAAAAAATACCTGCTCGAATTGCAGGAGCTCATCGTCGAACGCCTGGAGCAGGTGGACGGCAAGAAATTCCTGCGTGACAAATGGGAGCGCCCATCCGGTGCAGCGACCAGCGGCGAAGGCATCAGTTGCATCATCGAGGAGGGTAATGTGCTGGAGCGGGGCGGCGTGGCCTTCTCGCACGTGAAGGGCGAAAACATGCCCGTCTCCGCCACGGCGCACCGTCCAGAGCTGGCGGGCAGCAGTTGGGAGGCGATGGGCGTTTCTCTGGTGATGCACCCGCGCAATCCTTATGCGCCCACCTCGCATGCCAACGTGCGCATGTTCATGGCAAAGAAGCCGGACGGCGGCACGGTGTTCTGGTTCGGCGGTGGCATGGACCTCACGCCGTACTATGGCTTCGAGGAAGATGCAGTGCATTTCCATCAGATATGCAAGAACTCGCTCGCGCCCTTCGACCCCTCTCTGTACCCGAAATTCAAGAAATGGTGTGACGAGTATTTCTTTCTCAAGCATCGCAACGAGCCGCGCGGCGTGGGCGGCATTTTCTTCGACGACCTTTCAGAGCCGGATTTCGAGACCTGCTTTGCCATCCAGCAAAGCATGGGCGACCATTACCTCTCGGCCTATGTGCCCATCCTGGAAAAGCGCCGTGACACGCCCTATGGCGAGCGCGAGCGCGACTTTCAGCTATACCGGCGCGGGCGCTATGTCGAATTTAACCTGGTGATAGACCGCGGCACCATCTTCGGCCTGCAATCCAACGGCCGCACCGAATCGATCCTGCTTTCCATGCCGCCGCTGGTGAAATGGCGCTATGACTGGCATCCGGAAAAAGGCACGCCCGAGGCGGAACTGTACGAGAAATTCCTGGTGCCCAAGGATTGGGTGTAGTTCGGCTGTACGGTTCGACGGAGCCGTTACCGTAGGGGCGTTGGCCCGTTCAGCCGCCAGTCGATGCCTGCTCACGGGCCAGCAAGGCCACGAACTCTTCCTCGGGCAAGGCAGGCGAATACAAATAGCCTTGCACATAATCGCAGCCGAATGTTTGCAGAAGGTCGCGCTGTCCCTCGGTCTCCACTCCCTCGGCAATTGTCTTGATGTCCAGCTTGTGCGCCATCACGATGATCGCTTCGGTCAACGCCCTGTCGCTCTTGTCCTCGGTCAGGTTGCTGATGAAGCTCTTGTCTATTTTCAGATAATCGACGTCGAATTGCTTGAGGTAGGAAAGCGAGGAGAATCCCGTCCCAAAATCATCGATCGACACCTCAATGCCGTTGTTCTGGAAATTCAGCAATTTCATTCTCACCGTGGGCGAATCCTTGAGGAGCGCTCCTTCCGTGATTTCCACCTTGATGCTGTTCCCGGGCAATCCCATTTTTTGCAGTTTGTCGGACCAGCTTTCCTGTCCGGCCTTCTGGGCGAGTTGCATCGGTGACTTATTGATGCCGACCTGGATGATGCGCCCGAATTGCTTGCGCCATCGCACCACGCAGGCGGTAGCCTCCTGAAACACCCAGTCTCCCAACTGTTGCGCCAGCCCGGATTCTTCCGCCAGGGGAATGAAAACGGCGGGGCTGACCATGCCGCGTTGCGGGTGCTTCCAGCGCATCAAGGCTTCGGCCTTGACGATGCGCCCGCTGCCAAGATCGATGATCGGCTGGTAATAAACATGCAATTCACCGCGCGCCAGGGCCAGTCTCAGGTCCTGGGTGAGCGCAAGCTTTTCCCGCGCTTCCTGCTGCATCGACTGGGTGAAGTAGCTGAACCGGCCGCGTCCTTCTGCCTTTGCGCGGTACATTGCCTGATCGGCATGCCGCAACAGGCTGTCCACGTCCTGTGCATCATCCGGGTAAAGGGTGATGCCGATGCTGCCCGAAATGTAATAGCCCATGGCGTCGTTCTCGAAGTGGAACGGCTCGCCCAGTTCCCGGATGATGTCTTGAGCGATGCGTTCCAGGTGCAATCTTTCGCCGAATTCCGGCAGGATCACGGTGAATTCATCCCCGCCGAGGCGGGCAACGGTGTCGGTTTCGCGCATGCTGCCGCTGATGCGCCGCGCCGCCTCCACCAGCAACAGGTCGCCCTTGGCATGCCCCAGGTTGTCGTTAATTTCCTTGAAGCGGTCGAGGTCGATGAATAGCAGCGCAAGGGGCAATCCGGTGCGGTGCGCCTTCTTTATCTCCTGCGACAGCCGGTCTTGCAGCAGGCGGCGGTTGGGCAGCCTGGTCAGCATGTCGTAATTGGCCTGTTCCCAGGCCCGTGTTTCCTGCTGCTTCTTTTCAGTGATGTCGCGGGCAAAGGCAAAGCCGTATTCTTCGTCGCCGAAGGCAACATAATTGGTGGTCATCTCGACCGGGAAGGTCGTTCCATCCTTGCGGCGGTGGAGCGATTCAAGCGTTATCGATCCGTTCTTCTTCAGGTCATCCCATGCCGTGGATATTGATTCCGGAAAGTAGCCCGGGTCGAAATCCCAGATGTATTTTCCCACCATCTCTTCGCGCGCATAGCCCATGCTCAGGCAGGCATAATCGTTCACTTCTTTCAGTTGCCCGTCCGGGCTCAACAGGAAAAACGGCACCTTGCTCTTGTCCACCGCAGTCTTGGTAAGGTTGAGCCGTTTCTCGAGTTCATTACGGGCAAGATGGCTGCGATGAGCGGAGATCAGGCTGGCGCAGGTCGCCAACAGGGGGGAAAGCTCGTCGCACAGGGATTTATCGTAGCCGCCAGCCCGATTGGCGATGCCGATCATGCCGATCAGGCTGTTGCCCATGTATAGCGGCAGCCCGAGGAAGGTGCGCACGTCCGGATACCCGGGCGGCAACCCGATCGCACGGTGGGTTTGCCACGGGTCGTTTACGATGACCGGCTGGCCGACGGTAATCACGTCGCCTATAAGCGAAATGGGGCTGCGCAGCTCCACCCCCTGTTGTGAATAGCGCCTCCCGTAGAGTGAGCCGGATTCGCTGCTGTCCGCAACGCTGGAAATGGCATGCGTCAACAGATAGGGTGAGCCATCAAGGTCGTGCAACACCTCCCCGATGAAACCGAATTCACTCGTGCTGGAATCGAGCAGGATATTCAGCAGGCTGGCAAAGGTCTTGTGGTGCCCCGCATTGCTGATGAAATTGGACTGCGTGCGGGAAACGGCATCGAGCATGTGCCTGGAATGATCGAGGGAGCTCAATAACTCTTTCTGCTTGCTGAGTTGCTGAAACACGATGGCAGCCATCGCCGAGGTGAACAGGATGGTCATGACATGCGACAGCCACAGCTCGATGCCGCTAAAGAGAAACGTCTTCGCAATCTCGAAGATCGTCATGATCGCGGCGGCTATGAAGAAGGCTAATAACAGTTGCATATTTTGATGCTCATCGTACTTGGTCAGATTGAAGCAGGAACCCGGTTCATTTGCAGCATAGGGGCAGTGAATAGCCGTGAATAGAAGCCTGCTGGGCAATACGGGTAATATAACAGCGTTTCGGCGTGCAGCAAAACCGGCGCAAGCAGGTATGTGACCAGATAGCCACAGCACCGGTTAGCCATGATTCACATGTGACGCCAAAGATAACGTTCAATGCGGCAGTAGCAAATTCCGGCAGCCGGGTGTAAATTAATCCTCCGTATTCTTGTTCGAGGAGAATGGCCATGAGCAAAGCACCTGCTATCAACATAGGCATTGCCGAGAAAGACCGCAAGAAAATCGCAGAAGGGCTGTCGCGCATGCTGGCCGACACCTACACCCTCTACCTCAAGACCCACAACTACCACTGGAACGTTACCGGCCCGATGTTCCAGACCTTGCACCTGATGTTCATGACCCAGTACAGCGAAATCTGGCTGGCCGTGGATTTGGTCGCGGAGCGCATCCGCGCGCTGGGCTACCCCGCGCCCGGCAGCTACGAGGAATTTGCTGCCCTCACCAGCATTAAGGATAGCACCGGCTCGCCGAACGCAAAGGAGATGATCCGGCAACTCGTCGCCGGGCAGGAGGCAGTGGTGCGCACCGCGCGCGAAGTGCTGCCAATCGCCGAAAAGGCGGGCGATCAGCCGAGCGTGGATATGCTCTCCGCGCGGATGGAGGTGCATGAGAAGAATGCTTGGATGTTGCGGAGTCTTTTGGAGGAGTAAACAAGGTGTGGCAGCATGCTGGGTAATTGCCATATATGCGGAACCAAGACAAAGCTCACATTTGAGCATGTCCCTCCTCGTGCTGCTTTTAACAATCAACCAGTTGTTTATGCGAAATTTGAGGAGCTTGCTAAACTTGAATCTCTGGACGACATAGAACAGGCCAGAGGAAAAAAGTCACAGCGTGGCGCTGGTGCATACACGCTCTGTGGAAAATGCAATAGTGATACCGGTGCATGGTATGGCAACGCATTTGTAGATTGGGCATACCAAGGGCTTGTAGTTCTCGATAATACGAAAAGGGCCCCCTCTTTATACCATTTGTTTCATCTGTTTCCGCTGAGAGTGATTAAGCAGATAATTTGCATGTTCTTTAGTGCTAACCCGCCCAGCTTTCAGGGGGTGCATTCTGATCTCGTGAGATTGGTTTTGAATAAGGAACAGAAATATTTGAGGCCAAATGTACGCATATATGCGTTCCTAAATGCTTCTCCAAGGTCTCGGCAATCAAGCGTTTCCGGTTTGCTAAACATCAATTCAGAATTTCCCCCAAGGATTTTTAGTGAAATTGCATTCCCGCCATTTGGCTATGTGATGTGTATTGATTCGCCACCCCCAGACATAAGGCTAGTCGATATTAGTCATTTTGCGAACTACGGATATAACGAGTGGATGGATGTGCCCTTACAGCTACCTATACTTCCTGTCTATACCTATTTGCCAGGAGACTATCGAAATCGCGAAACCGTAGTACAGGGGATGAGTGGCAATGATGCTGCGTAGCCTGGTAGGTCGGGCTCTGCCCGACATCGTCAAATCAACGGCGGGCAGAGCCCGCCCTACCCTGGTGAAATTCTGTTTGGTGGTTACTTAACCAGATAATCCCCCACCACCCCCGCAAACACCGCCGCTCCGAACCAGTTGTTGTGTAGGAAGGCCTTGAAGCAGTTTTCGCGCTGCCGCCTGCGTATCAGCGTGTAGTGATATAGCGCGATTGCGCCCGCCGCCGCCAGTCCCGCGTAATAAATCCAATCCAATCCCGCTAGCATTCCCACATAAGCCAGCAATGCGAGGGCAAGGGCATAACAGGCCATCACCGCCGCCACATCGTATTTGCCGAACCACAGCGCCGAGGAGTGGATGCCGAGGTGGGTGTCGTCGTCGCGATCCACCATGGCATACTCGGTGTCGTAGGCGATGCACCAGAAGATATTGGCCGCCAGCAGCAGCCACGCAACCATGGGCACCGTGCCAAGTTGCGCGGCGAAGGCCATGGGGATGCCAAAGCCGAAGGCAATGCCGAGATAGGCTTGCGGGATGGCGAGGAAACGCTTGGTGAAGGGGTAGCTTGCGGCCAGGAACACTGCCGGGACGGAAAGCAGCAGGGTCAGATTGTTGAGCGGCAGGATCAGTCCGAAAGAGATGATCGAAAGGATGGTTGCCACCGCCAGCGCTTCGCCGGGCGCAATGCGTCCGCTGGTTACCGGGCGCTCGCGGGTGCGCTTAACATGCTTGTCGAAATCGCGGTCGGCATAATCATTGACCGCACACCCGGCGGAGCGCATCAGCGCCGTGCCCAGCACGAAAATCAGCACGATATGCCAGGCCGGGTGCCCCGAGCCCGCGATCCACACCCCCCACAGGGTCGGCCACAGCAGCAGCAGGATGCCGATGGGGCGGTTCAGGCGGGTGAGCTGGATGTACAGCGACAGTCGTTCTGTGAAACTCATTGTGTCAGTTGAAATCAAACCGGTATATAAGTAAGAATGATAAACCAATTAGCCTTATCCTTCTTTCGTGTATGGGGAAAGCAGCCATGAACCCTCCGGTTACCGGAAATAAAGATCAAGAGCTCGCACGCATGCGGTCAATTTTCAAGTCGCAGCGCGCGGCCTATGCACTGTCGCCTTATCCTTCACTAAAAGAGCGCAAGCGGCATCTCAAAACACTCCGGGCGTTGCTGCTGGAGCATAAAACCGCCATCGCCGAGGCCATCAATGCCGATTTCACCGCTCGCTCCATGGATGAATCGCTGTTCGCCGAGGTGATGACCAGCGTGCACCATATCGATTACACGCAGAAACGCCTGCGCTGCTGGATGCGGCCGGAAAGCCGCAGCCTGGGCCTGCACTTCCTGCCCGCCAGCGGTCGTGTGGTTTATCAGCCGCTGGGCGTGGCCGGCGTCATCGTGCCGTTCAATTACCCGGTTAACCTGTCCATGGTGCCGCTGGCGGCGGCGCTGGCGGCGGGCAACCGGGTGATGATCAAGATGCCGGATCGCACGCCGCGCATTGCCGCGCTGATCGGGGAAATGCTGCGCAAGGGCTTTGCGGAAGACCATGTGGCTGTGGTGAACGGCGAGGCCGATGTTGGCGCGGCGTTCGCCGGGCTGCCGTTCGATCACCTGCTGTTCACCGGCTCCACGCCGATAGGGCAGCGGGTGATGCGCGCGGCGGCGGAAAACCTGACCCCGGTCACGCTCGAGCTGGGCGGCAAGTCGCCCGCCATCATCGCCGACGACATTCCGCTGGAAGACATCATCGACCGTTTGTGCTTCGCCAAGGCGGTCAATGCCGGGCAGACCTGCGTGGCGCCGGATTATGTCCTCATTCCGCGCGGGAAGGTCGAGGCGTTCATCCGGATATTCAAGGCCGCGTTCAGGAAGATGTACCCCACGCTCAGCGGTAATGCGGACTACACCAGCATCATCGATGCGCGGGCTTATGACTTATTGCAGGACTGGCTGAAGGATGCGGCGCAGAAGGGCGCGCGCATAGAAAAGGCCAGCGATGAAATCATCGACGACGGCACCCATCGCATGCCGCTCCACCTGGTGACGCAGGTGACCGACGATATGGCCATCATGCAGAAGGAAATCTTCGGGCCGATTTTGCCGGTGGTGCCGTATGACACCATCGAGGAAGCGCTGGATTACGTGAACAGCCGCCCGCGCCCCCTGTCGCTCTACCTGTTCACCTATGACCGTGCATTGCAGGCGCGCGTTACCACCCACACCCATTCAGGCTCGCTGTGCATCAATGAGGCGCTGATCCAGGTCGGCGTGGATGATCTGCCATTCGGGGGTGTCGGCCATTCCGGCATGGGGCATTACCACGGGCAGGAAGGCTTTCTCACCATGTCCAAGGTGAAATCGGTGATGAGCAAGGGCAGGCTGAATTCGATGCAATTCATGTACCCGCCTTATGGCGGCATCATTCAGAAATGGCTGATGCGCTGGCTGTTGCGCTGAGTTCCCTGTCAGGCGTGAAGAAAATCATGCCGGTTGGCCATTCAGCCCAGTAGGTCGGGTTAGCGCAGCGTAACCCGACAGTTTATATACATTACTATCTTGCGCTGTCGGGTTACGCTACGCTAACCCGACCTACATATATCGCGCCGAGCACCCGAGCCACGCGATCCCGCTCACGCATGAAGAAAATCATGCCGGTTCGCCAGCCAGCGTTGTAAGTGCGCGTGCGCGGCCTCGGGAAAATCGCGCAGCAGCTCGTCCGCAACGATGCGCGCGCTGTTGAGCAGTTCAGCGTCCGCGCCGATGTCGGCGAAGCGCAGCATGGGTACGCCGCTCTGGCGCGCGCCCAATAGTTCGCCGGGGCCGCGCAGGCGCAGGTCGTGCTGCGCAATCTCGAAGCCGTCGGTGTTTTCGTAAATGATTTTCAGCCGCGCGCGTGCCAGCTCAGAGAGCGGCTGCTGGTAGAGCAGGATGCACAGGCTCTGTGCCGCTCCCCGTCCCACGCGCCCGCGCAGCTGGTGCAACTGCGCCAGCCCCATGCGCTCGGCATGGTCTATCACCATCAGGCTGGCGTTGGGCACGTCCACGCCCACCTCGATCACCGTGGTGGCGACCAGCAGGTTGATTGCGCCGGACTTGAAATCGGCCATGATGGCCGCCTTCTCGGCGGGGGGCAGCCTGCCGTGCACCAGGCCGACGTTGAGTTCGGGAAAGGCCGCGGTCAAGGTTTCATAGGTCTCGATGGCGGTCTGCAATTCGACTTCCATCAGTTCCGATTCGTCGATCAGCGGGCACACCCAGTAGGCTTGGCGCCCTTCCAGGCAAGCGGCGCGAACGCGCTCGAATACCTCCTCGCGCCGCGCGTCGCTGACCAGTTTGGTAATCACGGGCGTGCGTCCAGGCGGCAGTTCGTCTATCACCGAAACGTCCAGGTCGGCGTAGTAGCTCATTGCCAACGTGCGCGGGATGGGGGTGGCGCTCATCATCAGCTGGTGGGGTTCGGTGCCCTTGCTGCGCAGCGCCAAGCGCTGCTGCACGCCGAATTTGTGCTGCTCGTCCACGATCACCAGCCCCAGCCGGGCGAACTCGACCGCATCCTGGAATAGCGCATGGGTGCCGATGGCAAGCTGGGTCTGGCCTGCCGCGATGAGTTCGGCGGCGGCCTGTTTGTCCTTTTTCTTCAGGCTGCCGGAAAGCCATACTGGTGTAATGCCCAGCGGAACCAGCCATTCGCGCAGCTTGAGATAGTGCTGTTCGGCCAGGATTTCGGTAGGCGACATCAGCGCGGCCTGGTAGCCGTTCTCGATGGCCTGCAGGGCGGCCAGGGCAGCGACCACGGTCTTGCCGGAGCCGACATCGCCCTGCAGCAGGCGCTGCATCGGGTGCGATTGTTCCAGGTCGCGGCTGATTTCGCGTAGCGCATTTTGCTGCGCGTTGGTCAGCGTGAACGGCAGGGATTCGAGCAATTGCCGGGTATGGCGCTGCTGTGCGGGCAGCGGCGGCGCATTGCGGCTGCGGCGCTTGCGGTAATGCACGCGCATGGAAAGCTGCTGCGCCAGCAGTTCGTCGAATTTGATGCGCAGCCAGGCAGGATGGGCGCGCCCCGCCAAGGCTTCCTCGTCTATGGCGGGCGGGGGGTTGTGCAGCAGTTGTACGCTTTCCGGGAAAGGCGGAAGCCCGAGCCGCGCAAGCAGGGCGGGCGGAAGCGTGTCGGGCAATTCCAGCTCGTTGAGCGCCGATCGTATGTATTTGCTTAGCGTGGCCTGGGGCAGCCCGGCGGTGGTGGGGTAGACCGGCGTGAGCGCCTGCTTGAGCGGCGTATCCTCACCCGCCGCGCGGCACTTGGGGTGCACCATCTCCATGCCGTAAAACCCCATGCGCGCTTCGCCCAGCGCGCGGATGCGCTTGCCCACGGCCAATTGTTTTTGCTGGCTGGGATAAAAATTCAGGAAGCGCAGGTGCAATATGCCGCTGTCATCCTGTAACTGGCACACCAGGCTGCGCCGTGGACGGAATACCACTTCGCTGTGAATGATCTCCCCTTCCACCTGTGCTGGCTGGCCAGGGACAAGTGCCTTGATCAGCGCAAGCTGGGTTTCATCCTCGTAGCGCAGCGGTAGGTGCAGCACCAGGCCGAAGCGGTCATGGATGCCGAGCTTCTCCAGCTTGGCGAGCGTGGCTTTGGGGATGCCGCTCAGGCTGGCAGTGGCAGGGGACGGCACTTAATCCTGCAAGTGCAGCACGCCATCCATTTCCACCTGTGCGCCGCGCGGCAGGGCCGCCACGCCGACCGCCGCGCGCGCCGGGTAAGGCTGGCGAAAATAAGTAGACATGATCTCGTTCACCTTGGCGAAATGCGACAGGTCGGTCAGATAGACGTTCAGCTTGACCATGTCGTCCAGGCTGCCGCCCGAGGCGGAGGCGACCGCGCGCAGGTTCCGGAAAACGCGGTGGATCTGGCCCTCGGTGCCTTCGGCCAATTGCATGGTGGAAGGGTCGAGGCCGATCTGGCCGGAAAGGTAGACGGTGTCATCCACGCGCACGGCCTGCGAATAAGTGCCGATGGCAGCGGGTGCGTCGGGTGTCTGGATGATCTGTTTGTTTGACATGGCGTGCTCCTGTTCGTTGAATGTGCCGATTTTACAACAGCCTGCTAGGTTCGGCGCGCATGGGTGGCCAGCATGGCACTGAGTTCGCTGCACGGCAGGGGCTTGCTGTATAAGAATCCCTGCATTTCGTCGCAATTCAGGCGGTGCAGGATTTCCTTCTGTTCCGGGGTTTCCACGCCCTCGGCGATGGCTTTCAGGCGCAGGCTGTGGGACATGGAGATGATTGCCTCGACGATGGAGCGGTCATCCGCATCATCGGCAATGTCGCGCACGAACGAGCGGTCTATCTTGAGCTTGTCTATGGGGAGCTTGCTCAGGTAACTGAGCGAAGAATAGCCGGTGCCGAAATCGTCAATGGCCATGCGCACTCCCTTTTCCCTTAGTTGCTGGAAAATCCGGTTAATGGCGTCTGACCGCTCGATCAGGATGTTTTCGGTCAATTCCAATTCGAGGTATTTCGGGTTGATGCCGGTCATGCGCAAGGTGTCATCCACGAGCTCAAGCAGTCTGTGCTCTTCGACTTGCAGCGCGGAAATATTGACCGCAACGGTGATGTCGTACCCTTCGTTGTGCCATTTCACTGCTTGGGAACAGGCGGTATACAGCACCCATTCACCGAGCGGCAGGATTAGGCGGGTCTCTTCCGCCGCCGAAATGAATTTCGAGGGCGGTATCATGCCTTTGTGCGGATGTTGCCAGCGCACCAGTGCTTCAACCCCGGTGATTTTCCCGGTCTTCAGGTTGACCTGGGGCTGGTAGTACAGCACGAATTCGCTTCTTTCCAGCGCGCGGTGCAAGTCGTTGATCAACGAAAGCCGTTCCAGCGCCAGCTCGTTCATCTCCGCGGCGTAGAACTGGTAATGCCCCTTGCCGCGCTCCTTGGCGTGGTACATCGCAGAGTCGGCGTGCTTAAGCAGCGTGACTTCGTCTTCTCCGTCCTTGGGGAAGCTCGCAATGCCGATGCTTGAGGAAATGAATATTTCGTGTCCTTCGAGCAGGAACGGCCTGGAAAGCGAATCAAGCACTTTTTCCGCTATGAACACCACGCCGTCCTGGTGCGCCATACCGGTCAGGACGATGACAAACTCATCGCCACCCAATCTGGCCACGGAGTCCACCTCGCGCACACACGAGGTCAGCCGCTTCCCCAATTCTTTAAGCAACAGGTCGCCTACGTTATGGCCCAAGCTGTCGTTGACGACCTTGAAATCGTCCAGGTCTATGAAAAGGATGGCAGTGATCTTGTCATACCGGCGGGCGAAAGAAATGGCCTGTGAAATCCTGTCATGCAGCAGGTTGCGGTTGGGAAGGCCGGTCACGGTGTCGAAATTGGCCAGGATCTGGATGCGCCGGTCAAGCTTTCTCCAGACAAAGATCATTGCCAGCATCAGTACCAGGATGGTGTCGCCTGCCCACACCCAGAGCTTTACCCGGGCGATTTTTGCGTCGGCTTCATCCATGTTCAGCCGGATGCTGGCTGCGCCGTTGACACTGCCCACTTCCACATGGTGGCAGTTCAGGCAATTGGTGCCGCGGAAGTCCTTGCTGGCGATGAAAGGGATGACGGTCCTGAACTGGCGCTTCCCATCCTCAAGCTCGTTGATGGTGAATACGGGAGACTTTGTGTCGATCGCCTTGCGGTCCAGATCATCCTGGGGCTGTTCGGACGGCAGACCGGGGCCGAACTGGTCTTGCACCTGCTTGGCGCGGATGATGCGCAATTCGTCCACGCCTTTGGAATCCGCCATTTTGCGCAACAGCAGCTTGCGGTTCTCGGGATCGCTGATCTGGCCGGTCACCATCAGCATGTTCATGCCGTTGATCAGGCCATCGGCGAGTTCAGCAGAGCGAGACTGCATTTCGCTGGTAATTTGCGATTCGAAATAG
>JBGPSQ010000027.1:0-20299 GCA_041490205.1 Gallionellaceae bacterium | reverse complement strand
CCGATCGCCTTGCTGGGGGCGGGCGGGGGTGGGGGTAGAAGCTCAGCCGTTTCTACCCCCACCCTAACCCTCCCCCTGCAAGGGGGAGGGAATACGCTCGCGTCCAGCGGGAACTACGAAACCATACTCACCGAACCCCAGCTCGATGCCTGGCTGCAAAAGCTCATGCACGCCGAGTTGGTCAGCGTGGATTGCGAAACCACCGGTCTCGACATCTTGAATTCGCAACTTGTCGGCATCTCGTTCGCCATCGAGGCGCACCATGCGGCCTATCTGCCGCTGGCACATCGCTACCCCGGCGCGCCGGACCAGATCAATCGCGAACACGCGCTGCAAAAACTCAAGTCCTGGCTGGAAAGCCCCAAGCACAAGAAATTGGGCCAGAACCTCAAGTACGACCAGCACATCTTCGCCAACCACGGCATAGCACTCGCGGGTATCGCCGAAGACACCCTGCTGCAATCCTATGTGCTGGAAAGCCACAAGCCGCACGAGCTGGGCAACCTGGCCCAGCGCCATCTCGGCCTTGCCACCATCGCTTATGCCGACGTGGTGGGCAAGGGCGTGAAGCAGATTTGTTTCGACCAGGTGGACCTCGATACCGCCACCCGCTATTCGGCGGAAGATTCCGACATCACTCTGCAAATTCACCAGACCCTTGCGCCCCAATTGAAAGCACAAGGCAAGCTGGATGCGGTCTATCGCGACATCGAATTGCCGGTGCGCGAAGTGCTGTTCAAAATGGAACGCAATGGCGTGCTGCTCGATACGCGCCTGCTCAATGTGCAAAGCCGCGAGCTGGGCGAAAAAATACTGGCGCTGGAAGTGCAGGCGCAGGCCGCCGCCGGGCAGCCGTTCAACCTCAACTCGCCCAAGCAGATACAGGAAATCCTGTTCGACAAGCTCGGCCTGCCGGTGAAGAAAAAAACCCCCAGCGGCACGCCTTCCACCGACGAAGAAGTGTTGCAGGAACTGGCGCTTGATTACCCGCTGCCCAAAATTTTGCTTGAGTATCGCGGCATGGCCAAGCTCAAATCCACCTACACCGACAAACTGCCGCTGATGGTGGACCGCAACACTGGGCGCGTGCACACCAGCTATTCGCAAGCCGTGGCGGTCACCGGGCGGCTGGCCTCCAGCGACCCCAACCTGCAAAACATCCCGGTGCGCACCCCGGAAGGCCGCCGCATCCGCGAAGCTTTCATTGCCTCGCCGGGCGCGCGCATCGTGTCGGCGGATTATTCCCAGATCGAATTGCGCATCATGGCGCATATCTCCGGCGACGAGGGCCTGCTGCGCGCCTTCGCCAACAACGAAGACATCCACCGCGCCACCGCCGCCGAAGTATTCGGCGTGGCGCCCGATGCGGTGAGCAGCGAGCAGCGGCGCTATGCCAAGGTCATCAACTTCGGCCTCATCTACGGCATGTCCGCCTTCGGCCTGGCCAGCCAGCTCAACATCGAGCGCAGCGCGGCCCAGCAATACATCGACCTCTACTTCGCGCGCTACCCCGGCGTGAAGAATTACATGGACAGCACCAGGGTACAGGCTAAACAGCAAGGCTATGTCGAAACCGTGTTCGGCCGCCGCCTGTGGCTGCCCGAGATCAACTCCAGCAACGGCGCCAAGCGCCAGGGCGCGGAGCGCGCCGCCATCAACGCCCCCATGCAGGGCACGGCGGCCGACCTCATCAAGCTCGCCATGATCGCCGTGCAGGGCTGGCTGGAGAAGGAAAAATTACAGGCCCGGCTCATCATGCAGGTGCACGACGAACTCGTGCTCGAAGTGCCGCAGGCGGAATTGCAGCAGGTCAAGGAAAAGGTGCGCGACCTCATGTGCCATGTCGCCGAGCTGCGGGTGCCGCTGGATGTGGGGATGGGCGAGGGCGGGAACTGGGATGAGGCGCATTGACGCAAGTATTCCGTTCACAGTTCTTTACAACGGATAGAGCAAGGTAAGACCGCGCCCAAAGCGGGTATCTGAAAAGGTCTAATGGCTACAAGAACCGCCCCATTACAGCTTCTTCTTGGCGCACTCGAGGAGCCGGGGTCGTGCTTCGTTCTTGGGGCTGGCGTTTCCGCTGGATTAGTGCCTCTTGGATGACAATTAAGCGATCTTGTGAAAAAGCGGCTTCTTGCCGTTGGCTCGTTTCCCGCCATAACCACTCCAAGAGACGAAATATCTGATCGAATACTTGGCACTCCGAAAACAGACTATTTTTCAGATGACGATACTCTCGGATTTCAGGAGGAAGTCGCCGCAAGACATTTTTCACCCGCTGCGGTAAGGGCAGCGACAGTGGCTTTGCTCCGTCCTGAAGCGCCAATTTACGCGCCGCCTCAATATCAGGTTTTCAATTTATCAAGGCATCGGCATTGTTTCATAAACTTCAATAATGACGGCTTAGTTGACAAGTATTGTGGGCATCACACAATTGTAAATGTTCATGGAACAAGCCTGAGTGTTGATGATCGATTTCGCCTTGATTGGGATGCTTATATAACGTTATTGCAGCATTTTCATGAGATAAGAGACATAGAAATTCCTGGCTTACTCTTGCCCCAAAGGGAGCCTGAGCATATTGAAACTGGTAATGAATATCGCATAGCCCGAAAACTTTTGCGGAGCGCGCGCCGACTTATTATTGTCGGATATTCATTCGGGGGCATGGACGATTGGGTTGCCTATGACATGGTTACATCAGCTATCAAATCACGATGCCTTGTTACATCTGTGGTGAGCCTTGATCCGTATGACTTAGCGTTTCGGATTGCGGGCGATTGCGCAAGTGCGCCCGTAATGGCTCTTCCGGTGTATTGGGATAAGCTGGCAATGGCAATTCTTGCCTCAATTGGGCAACCCAAATATAAATCTTGCATGCATGGGCGGCGGTTTTGCATCCGGTGCGTTGATTATCTTTATAGCGCATTTCTTGAGCAGTCAAGCCAAGTAGGGCGGCTCTTCGTACCGATGCTGCAGGAGTGATAATGCCGTCGTTCTGCCATTGGGAAGGGGACACCCTGGTATTGAATATCTTGGGGCGTCCGCGCGCCAAGAAAACCAAGATCGGAAAAGTAATCGGCAAGCAACTGGAGGTTTACGTCGCCGAGAACCCGGTGCGCGGGAAGGCTACCGCGCATCTGGTGGATTTCCTGGCAGAAGAGTTCCAGGTTCCGAAAAGTGCAATCGTGGTGGTATTCGGGGTGTATAACGTCAACAAGCAGTTGCGCATCAAGGCCCCCAAGCGGCTGCCAGCCGTTATTCCAGCGCCTCAAGAAGAGCGATGAACCCCGAACACCTGCAACTGTTGCTCACCCGCACCATGCCTTACTGCAAATACAAAGGGCGGGTCATTGCCGACCTACCCGGCAATTACCTGAACTGGTTCGCCCGCGAAGGATTTCCGCAGGGCGAACTGGGCAAGCTGCTCGCGCTGATGCATGAGCTGGATCACAACGGCCTGACTAATCTGCTCGACCCGTTGCGCAAGTAAGTTTCCTTTTTCCGCCGACAGTCCATATTCTGTAACACACGCATGCCATCATTGGCTGTTTGGCTGAAGATATTCCTGGACGGCGGGAGTATAATTGGCCCCCAACAAGTTGATATTATTGCTCGCCTTATTTCAGCGCGGGACAGGATGGTTCAAATGACTCCCGAAATGGAAAAATCGCTTTTTCACTTGGCCGACGTGCCCCCGCTTGGCATGGATGCGGAGAGCATCGTCCGGGACTTCAGGCATTATTTTAATCATACCTTGGGGCGGGAGGAGATGAGCCGCTCCGGCTACTATCTTTATTCTTCGCTGGCGGTCGCGCTGCGCGACCGCCTGGTGGAGCGCTGGAAAGCCACGCGCCAGTCCTACCGGCAATCGGATTGCAAGCTCGCCTATTACCTTTCGCTCGAATTCCTGATGGGGCGCACGCTGGGCAACGCCATGCTCAACCTGGATGTGGACGAATCCACCGCTGCCGCGCTGCGCAACCTGGGGCTGAGGCTGGAAGAAATCGCGGAACGCGAGCATGACGCGGGCCTGGGCAACGGCGGCCTGGGGCGTTTGGCGGCGTGTTTCCTGGATAGCTGCGCGACCTTGCAACTGCCTGTGATGGGCTACGGCCTGCGCTACGAATACGGCATGTTCCGCCAGCGCATTGAGGACGGAAACCAGGTAGAGGAGCCGGATCACTGGCTGCGCGACGGCAACCCGTGGGAGATCGAGCGCCCGGAACTGGGCGTGCGGGTCCGCTTCGGCGGGCAGACCGAACACTATCCCGATGCCAGGGGCGGCTGGCGCGTGCGCTGGAGCCACACCCAGGACGTGATGGCGATCCCGCATGACGTGCCGATTCCCGGCTTCCGCAACGGCACGGTCAACACCCTGCGCCTGTGGCGGGCGTCGGCCACGGAGCAATTCAACCTGAACGAGTTCAACGCGGGCAGCTATACCGAGGCCGTGGCGGCGAAGAACATTGCCGAGAACCTCACCATGGTGCTCTACCCCAACGATGCCAGCGAAAACGGCAAGGAGCTGCGCCTGAAGCAGCAATATTTCCTGGCTTCCGCCAGCCTGCAGGATGTGCTGCGCCAATGGGACAAGACATACGGCAGCGACCTGGGCAATTTCGCTGAAAAGGTGGCTTTCCAGCTCAACGACACCCATCCGACCTGCGCCGTGCCGGAACTGATGCGCCTGCTGGTGGATGTGCGCGGGCTGAGCTGGGAAGTGGCATGGGACATCGTGCGCCGCACCATGGCCTACACCAACCACACCCTGTTGCCGGAAGCGCTGGAGCGCTGGCCGGTCGCCATGTTCGGGCGCCTGCTGCCGCGCTTGCTGGAGATCGTGCGCGAGATCAACGCGCGCTTCCTGCGCGAAGTGGCTCAGCGCTGGCCGGGCGATGCGGAAAGGCAGCACCGCATGGCAATCATCGAGGAGGGCGGCGAGCAATATGTGCGCATGGCCTACCTGGCCGTGGTCGCCAGCCATTCGGTGAACGGCGTGGCCGAGCTGCATTCGAAGTTGCTGACGCAGCATTTGTTCCGGGATTTTTACGAACTGTGGCCGGAGCGGTTCAACAACAAGACCAATGGCGTCACGCCGCGCCGCTGGATGATGCACAGCAACCCGGAGATGTGCCGGTTGATCTCGCAAACCATCGGCAATGACTGGGTCCACGATCTCGGCCAGCTTGCAAAACTGGCGCCCCATGCCGACGATCATGGTTTCCGCATGCAGTGGCGTGCCGTCAAGCAGGCGAACAAGAAACGCCTGGCGGAGATGGTCTCGCGCGATTGCGGCGTCATATTCGATACCGAGGCATTGTTCGACGTGCAGGTGAAGCGCATCCACGAATACAAGCGCCAGTTGCTCAACGTGCTGCATGTGATCCACCTTTACGACCGCATCAAGAACGACGACACCGATGAATGGGTGTCGCGCTGCGTGCTGATCGGCGGCAAGGCCGCGCCCGGTTATGCGATGGCCAAGCGCATCATCAAACTGGTGAATGCCGTGGCCAGGGTGGTCAACGAGGACCCGGACACCGAAGGAAAATTGCGCCTGTGCTTCCTTCCCGATTACCGCGTTTCGGCCATGGAGGTGATCTGCCCCGGCGCCGACCTTTCCGAGCAGATTTCCACGGCGGGCAAGGAAGCATCCGGCACGGGCAACATGAAATTCATGATGAACGGCGCATTGACCATCGGCACGCTGGACGGCGCCAACATCGAAATTCGCGAAGAGGCGGGAGAGGAAAACTTTTTCCTGTTCGGGCTGACGGCAGCGGAAGTGGAAGCGAAGCGCGGCAATTATGATCCGGCCGCCATCATCTCAGCCGACGAAGACCTGGGCCGCGTCATGCACCTGCTGCAAAGCGGGCATTTCAACCTGTTCGAGCCGGGCATTTTCGATCCCATCATTCAGTCCATTACCAACCCCAATGACCCGTGGCTGACAGCGGCGGATTTCCGCGGCTATGTCGAAGCACAGCGCGAGGTGGACCGGGTTTACCGCGACGAAGAAAAATGGACGCGCATGAGCATCCTCAACACCGCGGCCAGCGGCAAATTTTCCAGCGACCGCACCATCCTGGATTACAACCGCGACATTTGGCATTTGACGCCGGTGGCGGCCAAGCCCCTTGCCTGAACAAACATATATTTGGCCATGAAGCTCGCCACCTGGAATGTAAACTCGCTCAAGGTGCGCCTGCCGCACCTGCTGGAATGGCTGGCGGCGAATCCGGTGGACGTGGTCTGCCTGCAGGAAACCAAGCAGCAGGATGCCGACTTTCCCCAGGATGAATTGCGGCAAGCCGGTTATCACAGCGTGTTCAGCGGCCAAAAAACCTATAACGGCGTGGCGATATTAAGCCGCGAACCGGCAACCGAAGTGCTATGCGGCATACCCGGCTTTGAGGACGAACAGAAGCGCGTGATCGCCGCAACCTTTGGCGGTGTGCGCGTGGTGTGCATCTACGTGCCGAACGGGCAAAGTGTGGATTCCGACAAATACCAGTACAAGCTGAAATGGCTGGCCGCGCTGCATGCCTGGCTAAAAGCGGAACTGCAAAAATACCCCAGGCTCGCACTGCTGGGGGATTACAACATCGCGCCGGAAGACCGCGATGTATATGATCCGCAGGCATGGCAGGGAAATGTGCTGGTCAGCGAGCCCGAGCGCGCCGCATTCCGCAGCTTGGAGCAGCTTAGCCTGCGCGATGCGTTCCGCCTCCTCGAACAGCCTGAGAAATCCTATAGCTGGTGGGACTACCGCGCGATGGCGTTCCGCCGCAACATGGGGCTGCGCATAGACCACATCCTGATAAGTTCTGCGCTGCAATGCCGGGCATGCAGCATAGACAAAGGGCCGCGCAAGCATGAGCGGCCATCCGACCATACGCCCGTCATAGCGGAGATTGAATGATGGAAAAACCATTCACCACAGAGAAACAGAGACACAGAGGCAAATCTACAGAAGTCCATCAGTTTGGCGGCTTTTGTTCCCGGGTTTCTCTGTGTCTCTGTGTCTCTGTGGTTGGGTTTGTTTCTGCAATCGGCAGCGCACAAGCCCAGCCCTTGCCGCGCCCGGATCACATCGTGATCGTGGTCGAGGAAAACAGGGGCTTTGACCAGATCATCGGCAACAAGGGCGCGCCCTACATCAACGCCCTTGCTAAGCGCGGCATGCTGTTCACCCAGTCATACGGCGTCACCCACCCGAGCCAGCCGAATTATCTCGCACTGTTCTCGGGTTCCACGCACGGCTACACCAGCAACGACTGCCCGCTGCACTTGATCGGGGACAACCTGGCGAGCGTTTTGACGGCAAAGGGGCTGAGCTTTGCCAGCTATGCCGAATCCCTGCCTGCTGCAGGATCATTGGTTTGTTATGACGGGCCTTATCGCCGCAAACATAACCCTGCGGCAAACTGGAGCGGACAGGAAGCGATGCTGTTGCCGTTCGGCGATTTTCCAAAGGACTTTGCAAACCTGCCCACGGTGGCGCTGGTGGTTCCCGACCAGCTCAATGACATGCACGATGGCAGCATCGAGGATGGCGATGCCTGGCTGAAGAAAAATATCGAACCCTATGCGCAATGGGCGCTCAAGCACAACAGCCTGCTGATCGTCACCTGGGATGAAGACGACAGCACTGGGGACAATCGCGTTGCGACCATTTTGCTGGGCCCCATGGTCAAGCGCGGCAGCAGCGCGCAGCGCATCGACCACTACAGCGTGTTGCGCACCATAGAGGAAATGTACGGACTGTCCTATCTGCGGGAAAGCGCGCAGGCCAAGAGCATCGGCGGCGTGTGGCGGCAAGGAGCGAGGCTCAAGTAGGACGAATTACCAAGTTCAGCTTATCGGCCATTGCTGCCGTAAGCATGTCGGCTCACGAACGTCTGGAATGAAGTAGTTACCAGCCATTAGCAGCGACGTGTGCTGTCCGTCCGTTTTTAATCACGGCGAACGTGTACTACCGACTCAAAGCGAAAACCGAGAGCTGCGCCCAACTGCCACGCCGCAAACGCTATAATTATCGGATTCGTGCCGCCCCAGGAGGGCCTAAGTGCCAGACAACAAGAGTCACCACTACGTTCCGCGTTTCTATCTGCGTAACTTTTCGCAATCCGGGAAGAGTGTCGATCTTTTCAATATCGATAGCCAAAGGATAATCAAGAATGCGCCGATAAAAGGGCAGTGCTGCCGAGACTACTTTTACGGAAAGACCCCTGAGAACGAAAAGATGCTTTCCGCTGCAGAAGGAGAGGTGGCCCAGTTGTTCCGGCTCATCCACGAGCAGGTGCGGTTACCGCACTACTTCACCGCAGGTCACTTTCTCCTTTGCTTCCATGTCGCTACCCAAGCGGGTAGAACGCAATACGCTGCCGACGCTGTAAACGCGATCACAGACGGCATGGTGCGAGAAATTTTGAAGCATGATCCGAGCATCACGCAAGACATGCTTGCGCAAGTGAGATTCGGCTACGCCGACCCGGCGCTGGTCTCCACGGCGCAAGGAGCGCTAAGCTTCCCTCTCCTAATGGATCTTGGATGTCGCGTGCTGTTGGCTCCCCGAGGCGCCGAGTTCATCACGAGTGACAACCCAGTCGTGAGGTATAACCAGTTCATGATGTGGCGCACCGATGGCAGCAACACGGGGATAGCGTCGAAAGGGCTTCAGATATTCTTTCCGATTTGGCCTTTCCTCACACTCGTCATGTATGACCGGGATGTATATCACTTTGGCAGTGCCAAGTCAGCCCCTGTTCATATGGCTTCGGCGAGAGATGTGCATGAACTAAACATGCTGCAGGTCGCCTCCGCATCCAAAAATGTGTACACATTTACCTCTGCTGCGAACATATTCAAAGTAACTCAAGATGCAGCGAAATACAGGCGCAAGAAGAAGGCGGCAGTCAGAATATTTCCGCAACCCAGTGAAGGGGGGCGCAAGTCAGAAATAATCGCGACGTCGTATGAGGAAATCCGCACGAATGCGAAACTTGGGTTCATGCGCGTGCATAAGCGCGCAAAGACTTGGCTTAAGGGCTTCAGGGCTCAGCGGTTTCAGCCAATTGCAGTTGTGCGCAACCAAGAGTCCTTGACGCGATTTGAAGCGCATGTCGAGGCGGTAAAGAACGGAAAGGCAGCTCCCGAAGACGCCATAAAGAGCGTTTTCGGGAAACCTGTTGTAGACGGAACGTTCTAGGCAATACTCTTATTTGAATTTCCGCAATGGATGCTAAAGCGGAAGCAAGTCTGAATAGCAGAAATGACAACTATGGCCGATGAGCGGACGAACGCTTTAGCTTCGTTCGATATACACACTCAGCTTTGACCAGTCGCAAGCTGTGTCCAGCAAGCTCTTGCATCAATTCAGCGTCGGCTCCACGCCCTTGGGGAACAGCACCCACAAGCGGCCCTGCTGCTTCATGCGCCCGGCCTGGGCTGCGGCATTTTCGCCAAAGCCCCAGAAGAAATCGGCGCGCACCGCGCCCCGGATTGCCCCGCCGGTATCCTGCGCCAGCATCAGGCGGTTGAGCGGCACAGTGCTTTCCGGCATGGTGGTGGAAAGGAACACTGGTGCACCCAGGGGGATGGTGCGTGGATCCACCGCGAGGCTGTATTCATTGGTGAGCGGCACGCCCAGTGCGCCCAGTGGGGCGGGCAGGGCGTTCGGCAATTCGCGGAAGAAAATATAGCTCCCATCCTGCTCCAGCAGCGCGGCAACCTTCTTGGGATTCTTCTCCGCCCATTCCTTGATGCGCTGCATGGATACTTCCTCCAGCTTGTAAACGCCCATTTCGACCAGTTTCTTGCCTATGGAAACATAAGGAAAGCCGTTCTGGTCGGCATAGCCGACCTTGAACACATTGCCGTCCGGCAACTCTATGCGGCCCGAACCCTGGATTTGCAGGAAAAACAGCTCGACCGCGTTGTCCACCCAGAACAGTTCGCGGCCTTGCAGCGATGGCGCCCCGGCGTCGATCTGGGCGCGGTTGTAGTAGGGAACCACGCGCCGGCCCTCCAGCCGCCCGCGCAGGCGTTGCCCCTTGAGCTGGGGATAGGCATCGCCCAAGTCGATTTCCAGCAGGTCGTCCGGCACGCCATACAATGGGTAGCGAAAGCGCTCGGTCCTGGTACGGCTGCCCTTGAGCAGCGGCTCGTAGTAGCCGGTGATGATGCCCTGGTCGCTGCCGTCCGGGTTGAAAATCTGATAAGGAACGAACCATTCCTCATAGAAGGCGCGTTGTGCCGAGGCGTCGTTCTTGTCCACCTGGGCGGCGCTGGCGCACACTTCCTGCCAGTGCGGCTTGGTCTTCAATGCATTGCAGCTTTGCAGGAACGCGGGCCAGGAAGGGGCTACGTTCATTGCCTGCCATTCCGGCAGCATTTCCCATTTGCTAACGCCGTAGGCCGGAGCAATCGGGGCGGAGGATGTAGACGGCGCCACCGGAACCTTGGCAGGCTTGGGCGGGTTGACGTTGCAGGCGGCCAGCAAGGCGCTCAGCGCAAGCATCAGTCGGAGAGTGTGTTTCATCAGCTTGTACTCGGGTCTTTCTTAAGTTCAATCAAGCGGAACCAGCCGTTTCCCAGCGCCGGTTCATCGGACAACAGTTGTAATTGTGGCACATTTTCCAGCACCTCTTCGAATACCACATCCAGCCGCGTTGCCAGCCGCGAGGATAGCGGGCTGAGCGCCCGCCGCACCAAGGCAAGCTGCCCGCGCTGCAAGAATTTGTCGAAAACCAAAATGCGCCCGCCCGGCTTCAGCACGCGCGCCGATTCCGCCAGGCATAGTTGCGGCTGCGGCACCACGGCGAGGATGAGGTGCAGCACCACGCAGTGGAAGCTATCGTTCGCAAACGGCAGCGCCATGCTGTCGCCCAGCACCCATGAAAGTCGCAAATCGCGCATCCGCTCGCGCGAGCGCGCCTGCATGGCGGCGGTAAGGTCGAGCGCCACGTAGTTGTGGTGTTCGGGCAGAAACGGGAAATCCAGCCCGGTTCCCGCGCCACTGATCAGGACATCCTGGGTGCCGGGGGCTGCCAGCGCGGCAAGGCTGCGCTTGCGCGCGGTTTCAGACGCGCGGGCTATCATGGCATCGTAAACGGGGGCAAACAGGCGGTAGCTGGTTTTTAAGGACATGTGGTTATTGTGACGGGAGTATTAGCCACGGATTAACACGGATATACACGGATAAAAAGCAAAACCTGTAGGCAATACGACTTATCCGAATCAAGAATGTTCATTTACCCATGAAAAATGGCATGTTAGGTGCGAATGAATTCGCACCTACATATATCGTTTAATGCTGGTTTTGTCCGTGCAAATCCGTGTTGATCCGTGGCTAAATGCATTTCCTGCTTTAGTGCAAAACGCGCGGCACGCTCAGCACGAATTGCGGGATGGGCGCGTCGAATTCGGTGCCGTCCTCGGCCAGCATCCGGTAGCTGCCGGACATGGTGCCGACCTGCGTGGCCAGCACGGTCCCGCTGGAATATTCGAAGCTCTGTCCCGGATTCAGTCTGGGCTGCTCGCCCACCACCCCCTGGCCGCGCACTTCCTGCACATGATGGTTGGCATCGGTAATGATCCAGTGGCGGCTGATCAACTGCACCGGAACCTGGCCGGCGTTGTTGAGCAGGATGGTGTAGGCAAAGACGAATCTTCCGCCCGCCTCATCCGATTGGTCAGCCAGGTAGCTGACCCGGGCGGTGATGTTGACCAGGTATTTGTCGTCGTTTTCCATATGACCCGCATTTCACCTGATTTTGGGCGGACTGACAAGATGTTGGGCGTTCGGGTAAAATGGCCCTTTCTTTACAACATTATTAAAGGGCAACACCATGTACCTGATCGCACCCAGCATCCTTTCCGCCAATTTCGCCAAGCTAGGCGAAGAAGTGGACAATGTGCTCGCCTCCGGCGCGGACATCGTCCATTTCGACGTTATGGACAACCATTACGTCCCCAACCTGACCATAGGCCCATTGGTGTGCGAAGCCCTGCGCAAGCATGGCGTGAAAGCGCCGATCGACGTGCACCTGATGGTCAAGCCGGTGGATCGTATCATTCCCGATTTCGCCAAGGCGGGCGCCTCCTATATCACCTTCCACCCGGAGGCTTCCGAGCACATCGACCGCACCATCGGACTGATCAAGGAAAATGGCTGCAAGGCCGGGCTGGTGTTCAACCCCGCCACGCCACTGGACGTGCTGGAATACACCCTGCCCAAGCTGGACATGGTGCTGCTGATGTCGGTCAACCCCGGCTTTGGCGGACAAAAGTTCATTCCGCATGTGCTGGACAAGGCGCGCCAGGTGCGCAAGATGATAGATGCATCCGGCCTCGACATCCGCCTGGAGATAGACGGCGGCGTGGGTCCGGCCAACATCCGCGAAGTGGCGGAAGCGGGCGTGGATACCTTTGTTGCGGGCTCTGCCGTGTTCGGCAAGCGCAGCGAGGGCGACAAGAACCGCTACGACACCATCATCGGCGAACTGCGCGCAGAACTGGCGAAAGTCAAAAAGTAATGACTTTCAGGAAATTTCCGATCCATGTTTCGGCGGTCGTCATCGATCTCGATGGCACCCTGCTGCACACCGCGCCGGAACTGGCGGAATCGGCCAACCGCATGCTGCGCGACACGGGCCGCAAGCCCGTGTCGCAAGTGATGCTGATGAGCTATATCGGCAACGGCATTTCCTGGCTGGTGAAGCGCGCGCTCACCGGCGACATGCATGCCGAACCGGATGCACTGTTGTACGAGCAGGCGTTGCCGGTATTTGAAAAGCATTACGCCGAATTGCTGCTGCAAAGCAAGCCGTTCCCCGGCGTGGTGGAGGGATTGGAAGCCATCAAGGCGGCGGGTTTTCGCATGGGCTGCATCACCAACAAGGTGGCGCGCTATACCGAGCCGTTGCTGGAGGGCCTGGGCTTGGCGCGCTATTTTGAAATCGTGCTGTCCGGCGATTCGCTGCCCGAGAAGAAGCCGCATCCCTTGCCGTTGCTGCACTGTGCAAAGTTCTTCAATGTGCCTATCCAGCAGTTGCTGCTGATCGGCGACTCGTTGAACGATACCGTCGCCGCTCGTGCCGCAGGTTGTCCGGTATTCTGCGTGCCTTACGGTTATAATCATGGCGAACCGGTGGATGGCCTCGACCTCGACGCAGTGGTCGGCGACCTGCACGGCGCTTTGAAATTGATAGTGCGCATCTGAACGATGGCACATCACAACCTCAAATGATTTTTATGACACACAGCAACTTCAAAACGTGGAGAAAGCCCGCAAGCTGGCGATGGTGCTAACCGCACTGCCCGGCTGTTGCGGCGTGCGCATCGGCGCCGTTTTTTCCCACAAGTATTGAGGAGTTGTTATGCTGTCCCCCATCACCGAACAAGAATTCAACCAACTGGCCGAGCAAGGCTACAACCGCATTCCGCTGGTTGTAGAAACCTTTGCCGACCTCGATACCCCGCTGTCGCTGTATCTCAAGCTCGCCAACAAGCCATTCTCCTACCTGCTGGAATCGGTGCAGGGCGGCGAGCGCTTCGGGCGCTATTCCTTCATCGGCCTGCCCGCCGAAACGCGCATCACTGTGCGCGGCAAAGCGATCACGCTGACACACGCCAGCGGCGAGACCACGCATGAAGCGGACAACCCACTGGATTTCATCAAGGAATATCAGTCGCGCTTCCGCGTAGCGACGCTGCCGGGGCTGCCGCGATTCACCGGCGGATTGGCGGGTTACTTCGGGTACGACACGGTGCGTTATATCGAGCCGCGTTTGGCTGCTGTGCAAAAACCAGATGTGCTGGGTACGCCGGACATCCTGCTGATGCTCACCGAACAACTGGCGGTGGTGGACAATCTCTCCGGCAAGCTTACCTTCATCGTGTACGCCAACCCGGAACAGGCCGACGCCTACCAGCTTGCCTGCCGCAGGCTGGACAACCTGCAACGCGCCCTGCGCCAGCCGGTGCAGATTCCCCATGCGCCGCAGACGCAACGCTACGAGGCGAAATCCGAATTCGGCGAGCAGGCCTTCAAGGACGCGGTGGTCAAGGCCAAGCAATACATCTTCGATGGCGACATCATGCAAGTGGTGCTGGCGCAGCGCATGGCGCAGCCTTTCCCTGCATCGCCACTGTCGCTGTATCGCGCGCTGCGCAGCGTCAATCCCTCGCCATATATGTTCTATTACGACATGGGCGACCACCATGTGGTCGGCGCATCTCCGGAAATCCTGGTGCGGTTGGAGGGTCGTTTGGCAACAGTACGCCCCATCGCTGGAACACGACCGCGCGGCATGAATCCGATACATGATGCTGACTTGGCAAACGAACTGTTGGCTGACCCCAAAGAGTTGGCCGAGCACCTGATGCTGATCGACCTGGGCCGCAACGACGTGGGCCGGGTGGCCGAGCGTGGCACGGTGAAGCTCACCGAAAAAATGGTGATCGAACGCTACTCGCATGTGATGCACATTGTCTCCAACGTCGAAGGCATAATCAAACCGGGTTTGGATGCGATAGACGTACTCAAGGCCACTTTTCCGGCAGGCACGGTGAGCGGCGCGCCCAAGGTGCGCGCGATGGAAATCATCGACGAATTGGAGCCGAGCAAGCGCGGCATTTACGCCGGAGCGGTGGGTTATCTCGGCTTCAACGGCGACATGGACATGGCGATTGCGCTGCGCACCGCCGTGCTAAAAGACAATACGCTATTTGTGCAGGCGGGCGCGGGCATCGTCGCCGATTCGGTGCCGGAAAGCGAATGGACGGAAACGCAGAACAAGGCGCGCGCCGTGTTGCGCGCCGCAGAGATGGCGCTGGACGGCCTCGACGCCAAAGTGCACCGCTAGGAGAACGGCCATGTTATTGATGATAGACAATTACGACTCCTTCACCTACAACCTGGTGCAGTATTTCGCCGAGCTTGGCGCGGACGTGGTCGTGTATCGCAACGATGAGATCAGCGTCGAGCAGGTGGCCGAGATCAACCCGGACCAGTTGGTGATCTCGCCCGGCCCGTGCACGCCGAACGAAGCGGGGATTTCTGTGGCTGCCATCCAGCGTTTTGCAGGAAAAATCCCCATCCTTGGCGTGTGCCTCGGCCATCAGAGCATAGGCCAGGCTTTTGGCGGGAAAATTATCCACGCCAAGCAATTGATGCACGGCAAGACCTCGCAGATACACCACCACGGCAACAGCGTGTTCACCGGCCTGCCCAGCCCGTTCACCGCCACGCGCTACCACTCGCTGGTGATCGAGCGCGAGACCATGCCGGATTGCCTTGAAATCACCGCTTGGACCGATGACGGCGAAATTATGGGCGTGCGCCACAAGACGCTGACCGTGCATGGCGTACAATTCCATCCCGAGTCCATCCTCACCGAGCATGGCCACGCGATGCTGAAGAATTTTCTGGAAGGAGCCAAATGACGCATACTTCGATAAACCGTCATTCCCGCGAAAGCGGGAATCCAGCGGTTTTATCTAATATGCCTTTGGGTTTAGTCCTTGCTGCGCAAGGTTCTTATTTATTGACTGGATTCCCGCTTTCGCGGGAATGACAGGCCATTAGGAGCTTTCACATGAATTATGCACAAACCCTCACTCACCTGATCGAACGCCAAGACTTGCCTTTCGCCGAGATGCGAGAATTGATGCATCACATCATGAGTGGGCAATTCACCACCGCGCAAATCGCGGCGGTGCTGGTCGCCCTGCGCATGAAAGGCGAAACGGTGGATGAAATCGCCGCAGCGGCGGAAGTGATGCGCGAGCTTTCCAGCAAGGTAAGCGTGACGCACACCGATCACCTGATCGACACCTGCGGCACCGGCGGCGATGGCGCGCAGACCTTCAATATCTCCACCGCCAGCGCCCTGGTGGCAGCGGCAGCGGGCGCTCATGTAGCCAAGCACGGCGGGCGCTCGGTTTCCAGCAAATGCGGCAGTGCCGACGTGCTGGAAAAGCTGGGCGTCAACGTCAACCTCACGCCGGAAAAAGTCGGGCATAGCGTGGACAGCATAGGCGTCGGCTTCATGTTCGCACCCAACCACCACAGCGCGATGAAGCACGCCGCCCCGGTGCGGCGCGAGCTCGGCGTGCGCACCCTGTTCAACATGCTGGGGCCGCTCACCAACCCGGCGGGCGCGCAAAACCAGGTGATCGGCGTATTCAGCCTCGCGCTCACTGCCAAGCTCGCCAAGGTTCTGTCCACCCTGGGCAGCAATCATGTGCTGGTCGTGCATGGCTCGGACGGCATGGATGAAATTTCCATCAGCGCACCGACCTTCGTTGCGGAAATGAAGGATGGCAAGATAACCGAGTACAGCGTGCAGCCCGAACAGTTCGGCCTCACCCCCGCGCCGCTCAACGCCATCCAGGTCAGCAATGCCGACGAGGCCAAGGATATGCTGCTCAAGGTGCTGGATAACCAGCCCGGTGCTGCGCGCGACATCGTGCAGCTCAATTCCGGCGCGGCTATCTATGTGGCGGGCCTCGCTCCCTCGTTGGCCGAGGGCGTGAAGAAGGCCGGGGAGATACTGGCCAACGGCGGGGCGAAACACAAGCTGGCGCAGCTGGTCGAAATATCCAACTCCTGAAAATCCGCCCGCCGCACCGGACTGACACGTGGTCTCCGTCCACCATAACTTTCCTCCAGTTTCGGGGGAAGATAGCGCCGACATTCAGCGCTGGCTGGATGCGCTAATCAACGCTTATAAGCCGGAAGAAATCGCACTGATCCGGCAGGCGTGCGAATTTGCCGCACCGCTCTACCACGGGCAGAGTGAAATTACCGGCGCGCCGCTGCTGCAACACGCATTCGGCTCGGCGGCGATCCTGGTCGGCCTGCATATGGATCATGAAACCATCGCAGCCGCCATTCTGCATGCCATACCGGAATACCTGGAAGACTATGCGGAAGTATTGGGTGAACGGTTCGGGCGCAATGTAACTTCCCTGGTCACCGGCATTTCCCGCGTGGAGCAAATCAGCCAGCTCAGCGAAATTCGCGGAACAAAGGACAAGGAAGAAGCCGCGCAACAGGTGGAAAGCCTGCGCAAGATGCTGCTGGCGATGGTGGAAGACATCCGCGTGGTGCTCATCAAGCTGGCCGAGCGCACCCAGACCCTGCGCATCCTTACAGGTGCGGTGCCGGAAGAGCGGCGGCAAATCGCGCAGGAAGCGCACAACATCTTCGCCCCGCTGGCGAACCGGCTGGGCGTGTGGCAGCTCAAGTGGGAGCTTGAAGACCTCTCGCTGCGTTATCTGGAACCGGAACTCTACAAGCAAGTGGCGAGGCTGCTCGACGAGCGCCGCATGGACCGCGAACGGTATATTGAAGACGTCATCCTCACATTGCGCAGGGCGCTGGCCAATGCGGGCATCGAGTGCGAGGTGACCGGGCGCCCCAAGCACATCTACAGCATCATCAACAAGATGAAGCGCAAGCAGGTCGAATTCGGCGAGCTCTATGACGTGCGTGCCGTGCGCATACTCGTGAAAGATGTCGAAGGCTGCTATGCCGCGCTCTCCGTGGTACATGAACTGTGGCCCTCCATCGCCAGCGAGTTCGACGACTACATCGCCAACCCCAAGAGCAACGGCTACCGCTCCCTGCACACCGCCGTCACCGGGCCGAAGAATCTCGCTCTGGAAGTGCAGATCCGCACGCACGACATGCACCACGATTCCGAGCTAGGCGTCGCCGCGCACTGGCGCTACAAGGAAAACAAACAGACCGAGGCCGGGTTTGACGAGAAAATATCCTGGCTGCGCCAGATACTGGCCTGGAAGGCCGAGCTGGCCGACAGCGGCAGCCTGCAAGAGCAATTCAAAAATGAACTGCTGCAAGACCGTGTTTATGTGCTGACTCCCCAAGGCAAGGTCATAGACCTACCCAAGGGCGCCACGCCTGTGGATTTCGCCTACGTATTGCACACCGACCTCGGCCACCGCACGCGCGGCGCCAAGGTGGATGGCGCCATCGTGCCGCTCAAGTACAAATTGCAAAACGGCCAGCGCGTGGAAATCCTCACCGCCAAACAGGGCGGCCCCAGCCGCGACTGGCTCAGCCCCCAGCAGGGCTACCTGAAAAGCCCGCGCGCTCGCGCCAAGGTGCGGCACTGGTTCAAGACGCAGAACCTGGACGACAGCATCGCCCAGGGCAGGCTATTGCTGGATAAAGAATTGCAGCGCCTCGGCGTGACCGCCGTCAACCAGGAAAAGGTCGCACAGCGGCTGCGCTTCCACAAACTGGATGAACTGCTCGCTGCACTGGGCCAAGGCGACATCACCCCGCGCAAGCTCGGCCTCGCCATCCAGCAGGAAGTCCCCGCCAAGGTGGCTGTTGCTGCGCAGCCGGTTGCCAGCAAGCATGCGGCAAGGCGCGCCTCCTCAACCGGCGTGCTGATCGAAGGCGTGGACAATCTGATGATCAAGATGGCCAAATGCTGCAAGCCGGAGAAGCCGGATGCCATCGTCGGTTATGTCACGCGGGATCGAGGTATCACCATTCATCGGCAGGATTGTGCGTTCATGCAGCGCGTGCCGGAGGTTAAGCGGGATAGGATGCTTGACGCTGAGTGGGCGGGGTCAGTCCTTCCCCCTTTGAAAAAGGGGGACTGAGGGGGATTTAAGGCAGTGGAACGTTGCCTCTCATATTGAGGCCGTTCGTGGTGAGCCCTTCGGCAAGCCTGTCTTGAGCGAAGTCGAAAGGCTCAGGGCGAACGGCCCAACCGTAAATCTACCCCGCCACCCGCAGCACCAACCCCTTCAAATACGCCCCCTCCGGAAAGCTGAGCAGCACCGGATGGTCTGCCGCCGCGTGCAGCTTATACACGATGCACGCATCCACCCCCGCATCCAGCGCCGCACCTGCAATGATCTTCTGGAACAAATCGTCGCTGATGCCTCCCGAGCAGGAGTAGGTGAACAGCAGGCCGCCCGGGCGTAGGAGTTTGAAGCCGAGCAGGTTGATGTCCTTGTAGCCGCGCGCGGCTTTTTCGGCGAAGGCGGCGGTGGGGGCGAACTTGGGCGGGTCGAGGATGATGAGGTCGAATTTGCGGTTCTGGTCGCGCAGTTTGCGCAGGGCGGCGAAGACGTCGGCGCATTGCCATTCGGCGCGCGATGCATCGAGGCCGTTCAATTCCACGTTGCCCCGCGCGAGTTGCAGCGCTTCTTCGGACGCGTCTATCGAGAGCACGGATTTCGCGCCGCCGCGCAATGCGTAAAGCGAAAAGCCGCCGGTATAGCAGAAGCAGTTGAGCACATCCTTATCCTGCGCCAGCGTGCCGGTGAGGGCGCGGTTGTCGCGCTGGTCGAGGTAGAAGCCTGTCTTCTGTCCATGCGCCACGTCCACTGCGAATTTCAGTCCGTGCTCGGTGACGGAAATTTCTGGCGGTAGCGTGCCGCGCAGTATGCCATTGTGTTCTGCCAATCCTTCCAGTGCGCGCGTGTCGGAATCGGAGCGTTCGTAGATGCACACCGGCTTGCATAGTTCCTGCAGGATGTCGGCGCAGACATCGCGCCAGCGGTCTGCCGCCGCGCTGCCAAGCTGCATGACCAGCACTTCGCCGTATTGGTCCACGATCAGCCCCGGCAATCCATCGGACTCGGCGTGGATCAGGCGCATGCCGCTGCTTGAGGCCGTTTCCCTCTCCCGCTGGCGGGAGAGGGTGTGTTGCTCTTGCGCGCCACCCTCTACCCCAGCCCCTCCCCCGCTTGCGGGGGAGGGGAGTAGGTCGCGGCGCATGGCCAGCGCATGCGAAATTCTCCGGCGGAAGAAATTCTCGTCTATCTTTTCTTTCACATCCCACGACCAAACCTTGGCCGTGATCTGCGATTTTTCGCTGTAGCCCGCCCAGGCGAGAAAGCCGCCTGCCGCATCGCACACTGCCACGGTGGCGCCGTTTTCCGGCGAGCCTTCGATGCGTTCGACCGCGCCGGAGAATATCCACGGATGGCGGCGCAACAGGGATTTTTCGCGGCCTGTCTTGAGGATGATGGCGGCGGGCATCATCCCGTCATTCCCGCGCAGGCGGGAATCCAGCGATTTAAATGGTTCCGCAGAGCGGACAAAATCTGGTTTGGGTTTTGTCCCGCGTTGCGGGGTTTTTGTCTTGCTGGGTTCCCGCCTGCGCGGGAATGACGACGAATTGGAGCGTTTCGGGTGGTTCATGCTAAACCCCGCGTGGGGTGGTTTTGCAGGTGCTAATACATTCGAACGCTTTATTTGTTATGTGCTATTTAATTCGCACCTACAGGTGACCTCATGATT
>JBGPSQ010000026.1:0-20557 GCA_041490205.1 Gallionellaceae bacterium | reverse complement strand
GCCCGAAGCCAAGCTGGCGCTGATCCGCCAGTATCAGGCCGAAGGGCGGCTGGTGGCGATGACGGGCGACGGCACCAACGACGCCCCAGCGCTGGCCCAGGCCGACGTGGCCGTGGCCATGAATACCGGCACTCAGGCGGCAAAAGAGGCGGGCAACATGGTGGACCTCGACTCCAACCCGACCAAGCTGATTGAGGTGGTCGAGACCGGCAAACAAATGTTGATGACGCGCGGCTCACTGACCACCTTCAGCATCGCCAACGATATCTCCAAATATTTTGCCATCGTTCCGGCGGCCTTCGTCACGACCTATCCGCAGCTGGGTGCGCTCAACATCATGCACCTGGCGAGCCCGAGCTCGGCCATCCTGTCGGCGGTAATCTTCAACGCACTGATTATCATGTTCCTGATCCCGCTGGCGTTGAAGGGCGTGCGCTATCAGCCGCTCGGCGCCGCGATACTGTTGCGCCGCAACCTGCTCATCTATGGCCTGGGCGGCATCATCGTCCCGTTCATCGGCATTAAGCTGATCGACCTGCTTATTGCCGCTGCTGGCCTCGCCTGAACTAGGAGAATCCCATGAAAAATCTGTTACGTCCTGCCATTTCGCTTTTCATCCTGCTGACGGTCGTGACCGGCATCGCCTATCCCTTGGTGGTGACCGGCGTTGCCAAAGTTGCCTTCCCGGACCAAGCGGCCGGCAGCCTGGTCGTCAAGGACGGCAAGCCCATCGGTTCCGCCCTCATCGGGCAGAACTTCACTGACCCCAAGTATTTCTGGGGTCGCCCCTCGGCCACCTCGCCCCAGCCGTATAACGCTACAGCATCCGGCGGTTCCAACCAAGGGCCGCTCAACCCGGCGCTGACCGATGCGGTCAAGGGCCGGATTGACGCGCTCAAGGCGGCCGATCCGGGCAACGACAAACCGGTTCCTGCGGACCTGGTGACGGCCTCGGGCAGCGGCCTCGATCCGCATATCAGCCCCGATGCCGCCACGTATCAGGCCGCCCGTGTGGCCAAGGTGCGCGGCCTGCCCCTGGAAAAACTGACCGCATTGATTGAGCAGCACACAGAAGGCCGCCAGTGGGAGATTTTTGGCGAGCCTCGTGTTAATGTACTGACACTCAATCTCGCGCTAGATAACCTCCATTGACATGGCAGATCAACGCCCCGACCCCGACGAACTGCTCTCCCGCATCAAGGAGGAACAGGCGCGTGCGGCGCGGGGCAAGCTCAAGATATTTTTCGGCGCATCGGCAGGAGTCGGCAAGACCTTCGCGATGCTGTCCACCGCGCGCCAGCAGGCGCTGCTGGGGACAGATGTCGTCATCGGCGTGGTGGAGACCCACGGCAGAAAGGAAACTGAGGCCCTGATCGAAGGTCTTGAGCGCCTGCCGCTCAAGGAAGTGGCCTATCGAGGCAAGACGCTAAGCGAATTTGACCTGGACGGCGCGCTGGCGCGCAAGCCCGCGCTGATTTTGGTAGACGAGCTGGCGCATTCCAACGTGGCCGGTTCACGCCATCCCAAACGCTGGCAGGATGTGGAAGAGCTGCTTGCTTCCGGCATCAATGTGTATTCCACGGTCAACGTCCAGCACCTGGAGACTCTCAACGACGTGGTCGGCGGCATCACTGGCATCCGCGTGTGGGAGACCGTTCCCGACCACGTGTTCGACGCCGCCGACGAAGTTGTGCTGGTGGATCTGCCGCCGGACGAACTGCTGCAACGGCTGAAAGAAGGCAAGGTCTACCTGCCGCACCAGGCCGAACGTGCGATTCAGAACTTCTTTCGCAAGGGCAACCTGATCGCATTGCGCGAGCTCTCGCTGCGCCGCACTGCGGACCGCGTGGACATCCAGATGCTCCAGTACCGGCGCGACCAGTCCGTGACTTCGGTATGGCAGACACGCGAATCCCTGCTGGCCTGCATCGGGCCAGGGGCGGGCGGAGACCGCATTGTGCGCAGCGCGGCGCGCATTGCCGCAAAATTGGATGTGCCATGGCATGTCGTGTATGTCGAGACGCCGGAACTGCGCGCGCTTTCCGAAAACCGGCGCAAGCATATTTTCAACAATCTGAAGCTGGCACGGGAAACCGGCGCCGAGACGGCGAACCTGTCTGGCAGCGATGTTGTCGAGACGCTCATCGGTTATGCGCGCGACCATAACCTTTCCAAAGTCCTGGTTGGACGCGATCACGTGCGCTCCTGGCGTCCCTGGTACCGCTCAATGGCCGACCGCATCGGCAAGCAGGCCGCCGACCTGGACGTGATTCAGGTGGCTCGCGAAGAAGGCACCTCGGACAAGGAACGCGAAGAGCCAACTGACAAGTCGCTGCTTGATCGCCTGAAAGCGCCGTGGCAGTCATTCGCGATGAGCGCGGCGTATTGCGCGGCCGCAACGCTGATTGCCACGCCGCTGTACACCAAGCTCGATCTGACCAACATTGCCATGCTGTTCCTGCTGGCGGTGGTGCTGTCGGCCGTCCGTCTCGGTCTCGGCCCTGCGGTCGCCGCCGCGTTCCTCAACGTCGCCGCGTTCGATTTCTTTTTTGTGCCACCGCGCTTCTCGTTCGCGGTCAGCGATGTCCAATATCTGCTGACCTTCGCCGTCATGCTGGGCGTCGGTCTAATGACCGCCAAGCTCACGGCGGACCTCAAGTTCCAGGCGCGCGTCGCCACCCAGCGCGAGCAGCGCGCGCGCGCGCTGTATGAAATGTCGCGTGAGCTGTCGGCCGCCTTGATGCCGGAGCAGATCGCGGAAATTTGCCAGCGCTTCGCGGATATGGGGTTTGGCGCGCGCGTCGCCATTGTTTTGGCCGGGGACGACAACCGGCTGCGCGAACCCCTTGCTATTTCAGGTGACTCGCCTGCAATCGACATGGGCATTTGCCAATGGGCATACGACCATAGCGCCGAGGCCGGATTCGGCACGGATACCCTGCCGGGCAGCCCCCTGCTGTATATTCCGCTCCAGGCGCCGATGCGCACGCGCGGTGTGCTGGCGCTGGAGCCGCGTGACCCCCGCCGACTGCTGGCACCCGAGCAGCGCCGCCTGCTCGACACGTTTGCGCGCCTGATCGCCATTGCTATTGAGCGCGTACATTACGTGGACGTTGCGCAGAAGACCACCGTGCAGATGGAATCGGAACGCCTGCGCAATTCGCTGCTGTCGGCGATTTCCCACGATCTGCGCACACCGCTCACTGCCCTGATCGGGCTGGCCGATTCGATGTTCCTGACCCAGCCGCTGCCCACGCCGCAGCAGGCGGACATCGCCGCTTCCATGCGCGAAGAGGCGTTGCGCATGAATGCGCTGGTCAACAATCTGCTCGACATGGCGCGCCTCCAGGCCGGGGCGGTCAAGCTCAACCTGCAATGGCAGCCGCTCGAGGAAGCCGTGGGTAGCGCGCTCAAATCAATGAGCACCAATCTTGCACGGCATAGTGTTTCGGTGCGCCTGCCAGAGGACTTGCCGCTGCTCGAATTCGATACGGTGCTGATCGAGCGCGTGCTGGCGAACCTGCTCGACAATGCGGCAAAATATACCCCGCCCGGCAGCGCCATCGAAATCCGCGCGGCGCCTGGCGAGCGCGACACCATAGACATCTGGGTCGAGGACAACGGCCCCGGCTTGCCACCCGGACGGGAGGAGGAGATTTTCAAGAAATTCGAACGCGGCCAGAAAGAAAGTTCCACGCCGGGCGTCGGTTTGGGCCTGACGATTTGCCGCGCCATCGTCGAAGTTCACGGGGGCTCGATTCACGCCGAAAATCGTCCCGGTGGCGGTGCCCGCTTCATTTTTTCGCTACCGCGCGGCACCCCGCCTTCGGTGGACGCAGCCGAAGAGCACCTGCCCCCCGGGGAGCATACTGCCCATGACTGAGCCGACGCCCGTCGTCATCGTTATCGAGGATGAACCGAAGATACGGCGCTTCGTCAGGATGGCGCTCGAATCCGAGGGATTCCAGGTGTTCGAGGCCGATACCGTCCAGCGCGGGCTGGTCGAAGCCGGTACGCGCAAGCCGGATATGGTGGTGCTCGACCTCGGCCTGCCCGATGGCGACGGCACGGATTTCATCCGCGACTTGCGCACCTGGTCCGACATTCCCATTATCGTGCTGTCGGCGCGCACGTCGGAGGCCGACAAGGTGGCGGCGCTTGATGCCGGGGCAGACGACTACCTGGCCAAACCGTTCGGCACAGCAGAGCTGATGGCGCGCGCGCGCGCACAGCTGCGCAGGCGCGCACTCGCAGGCATGGAAGGGAAGACCGTCTGCGAGTTCGGCAAGATACGCGTGGACCTGGCCCGGCGCACCGTTGAGCGCGATGGGCAACCCCTACACCTCACCCCCATCGAGTATCGCCTGCTGACCTGCCTTATCGCCAACCCGGACAGCGTGCTCACCCACCGCCAATTGCTGCGCTACGTCTGGGGGCCGTCGCACACGGAAGACAGCCACTATGTACGGGTATACATGGGCCACCTGCGCAAGAAAATCGAGGATGACCCCTCGCAGCCCAAACATATCCTCACGGAATCCGGTATCGGTTACCGCTTTGTCATGGCAATGAATGCCTGAACCTCATGGGCGGCCACCTCTTTTTGGAAGAGCAGCCGTTCTTGGCAAGTGTACTGACCGTCTTCATTGGGTTTGTGGCAGACCGGTTAGGGCAATGAAATATATGCACTCCCAGTGCCCGCTTTTAACCGTTCGGGCGCGCCATCCCCAAAACCTTGTTGGAAAATAACGAGGTTTTCGTGTTTTACCACTCCATCAAAGCCGAAGTAAGGATTAACCCGTCGAGCCAAGATGTTTCCGCACCCGCACAGATACCCTCGCGTGTTCATTAACGTTACCGGCTTTGTGCAAAAAACGATTTAGAGTTATTAAGTACAAGCCCTTCATGGAATTTTGCGTTTCCCTCCCTCCGCACCATGAAAGAAAAAATGCAGCATCTCGGTATACATATCTGCCAATACTGTCTCTGGCTTGCGCAGCCATCTCAACATAGTTCCAAGGCGCAAGAAAATCAGTTTTTCTGCCAGAGATTGTGCATCCTGTTCCGCGCTAATTACGCCATCAACTTGGCCTTGCCGAATTAGCGCTAAGGCCAAAGGAGCAAAACTATCGTTCTCAAATGGATTGGCATTTTCTTGAGCGTTGCTCAGGCGGTAAAAAACGTAGGGCGCAATATAGTCACGATTGCGCTCGGCATAAGCAGCCTCCATGCGTAGTACGCGCATGAATGCATCGAAAATATTGGGCGCGGCCAATGCAGCATTTTGCACGATAGCCTGATGCTTAATTTGATCCTGACGAAAGCGATAGGCAATCAAAGCCTCTTTTGCGGGGAAATGCTTGTATAGCGTTCCACGGGCAACGTCAGCGGCATTAGCAATCGCCTCCATTGTGACCTGCTCGTAGCCAATCTGTTCAAACAGATTCCATGCACATTCAGCCAAGTGCTGTACCGTCTGTACCCGCTTGCGCTCACGTCTCCCCATCTGGGCTTGATCAGCATTGGAAAGGAGTTTTGGGCCCATGACAAATTCCATTTGACAAACAATGTACATGATTATACATTGTTCAATTATCTAGGCAAGACTGGAATTGATTATAATTCACAATGACATACAAATTATGAGCACACTTTTGAATCGCTTCGGAGATTACCTTTTAGAAAAAGCGCTCGCGTCAGAATGCAAACAAGCAGGGCTGGTTAGCGCTTCGACTCAACTTTCATTTGGAAATGTCGAATTTCTGCGAAGTAAAAATGAGGCCGAACATTCATCAGAAGCAATCGTTATGCTGCATGGTGCCGCCGCAGACAAAACATCATGGACTCGCTTCACCAAATATTTAGGCAGCACATTTCCGCTCGTAATTCCAGATTTGCCGGGGCATGGCAAGAGCATCGCGGACATCAATCTGAACTACAGCATCAATGCACAAGCAGAGCGGCTCAAAGAGTTGCTTTCTACGCTTGGAATCAAGCGAGTTCATCTGATCGGCAATTCTATGGGCGGGACTATTGCAATCCATCTGGCATCCACTTCGCCAAATCTCGTTGCATCCCTCGTATTGATTGACGCAGCGGGTTTTGAGGCAAGCCCGAGCTGGTTACGACAGCATGTGGCACATACGGGCATCAATCCAATGATTGAGCTTCGTGATGCATCAGACTATCGAGCCATGATGCGCATCGGCATGGAGGCTCCTCCCTATATACCAGGAATTATTCTTTCGGCATTGGCGAGAGTTTTTGTTAAACGTAAAGCCATCAACCAGAAAATAGTCAACGATATTGAGCAAGACATGGACCAAACGGGAAGGCTTTCAAAAATCGTTGTTCCGTCCCTTATTATCTGGGGTGCCGCTGACAAAGTTGAGCATGTCGATAACGCAGAATTACTGCATCAACGGCTTACCAACAGCAGAAAGATTGTCATGGAAGGAATTGGTCACGTTCCAATGGTAGAGGCTCCGAAACAGGTTGCTGCTGCTTGCAGTTCCTTCTTCGCAGATGGCGCTATGATTTCAAAAATCCGGAGGCAGCAATGAAACCTCGCGCAAAGCTCTCGGTTGTTCCACCGGGAAGTGCTATCAACACACGGCTAGCTGAGTCGTATTATTACGACAGTTACGCCATTTCCGTTTCCAACACCCCCCTCACCGCGCTTGGCTGCTTCCTTGCTTCCGTGGCTAACACCCCAGCCTGGGTGAATTTGCTTATGGCGCTGAGGAACAAAATAGTTCGGCTTGTCGGATTAAAGGACCTTGGTAGTCTTGGTGGCTTTGATTCTTCTAAACCGGAGTCGGCCTATGCGCCTGGGGATCGGGTCGGTATCTTTACGCTCATTTCGAACACCTCCAATGAGGTACTGCTAAGTGACAGCGACAAACATCTTGATGTTGTGCTTTCCGTATACATGCATCCTTCTGGCACGGGTAGCAATCAGTCAGTGTCGGTGACCACGGTGGTTCACACTCATAATATGTTGGGTCGGTTGTATATGTTGCCGGTCACGCCGCTGCACAAGCTCATTGTTCCATCTGTGCTTTCCCGCATCATCGTGGAAGAACATGCGGCCTGACCAAGTGCTCAACGGGCGCACAGGCGTGCGCGTCACCCAAGCACCACGTGGGTTGACTGCCTTTTAGCGGATGACTGGCAAAATAGGGAGAAAACGGACGGACAGGCCGGTTTCCCCATGGGCGTGCAAATTCATGTAAGAATATTTTCTGATTGCCGCCTTGTTCAAATGGCCGGTGGATTTTCAATCTGATTTTTTGGGAATGTCACAATCGCAAAGGAGGTGTTATGCGTACAGTGCCCGCAGTTTTGCTTCTATTGTTTTTCTTTTCAGGCTGCGCTTTTGCGGGAGATGCACCAGACGCCGCACTTCCCGTGAGGAAATGGTACGCCGGAATAGGGCTCGGATTTGGCATGGCGACCGAGCCGGACTGGACGGTCGTGGACAGTTACTACGGGTCCCAGGGCTACTTGGCCACCGGCGGGTCGGGGCTGGGCATCATGACCGGATTAAATATCTACGGCGGCTATCGCCTGCGCGAGTTTCTGGATCTTGAGCTGGGCTTTCCCGGGGCCAGCTGGAATCACTCGACAACCTACACGCAACTCATAGGCAGCGGCACCATCTGGTCCAAGCGGAATGTCTACTTTAGCGCGCTCACGGCGTCGGCATTGCTGAGGCCGACCCCTGATCGTGGTTTCTACCTCAGGCTTGGGGTACACTCTTCGGAGTATGGCGCCAACAAAACCGTGACCGGTACCGTGGCGAACGTGAATGCTATTGCGGCGGGCGACCGTCTGCCGCTGGATACGCCATACCGGGGATGGGGCCCGCTCCTCGGCGTCGGAGTGGATTTCAATACCAGTAGAGTCGGGGCTGTCCGTCTGGATTACCAATACTTTGCGCGATTGGCTGGCACGTCAGCCAGCGCAAACCTGTTTACCGTTGGATACCATTTCAATTTCTAAGGAAACGCAGATTGAACATTGGTCAATTTAGCATCATACGTTGAGAGAGTTTTTGCATCATGCATCGGTGCATTACGTGGTGTAAACCCTGGGTGGATGTGGTGACTCTGGCTTCTGGTGCTGGCGTACTGTATCCCAGCGAACTATGCGGCCATAGGAATGAGTCCCCACAGTTTATCTGGCGTAGCCCTGCATTCGAGAGGGGCTGCGCAAAAGCGCGCAGCCCCTCGATTTGAACATTAGACACTCAACCTAAACGCCGAGGAGGTTTATACATGGCAAACATTCTGGCATGGTCTCTATTAGCTCTTGGCATCGGCCACATTTTTTATGGCCTCGTCAAATTTCGTGAGCCCGTTGCCGAAGCAATTGCGGAGGGTTTCATCAATAAATTCAAAACCCCTGAGGTAAGAAGAACTGCGCTTTGGTTTCTTATGTTCGGCTTCTTGCTCGTATTCGCTGGCAATGCCGCTACGCACGCCGTGGTCAACGCCGATTTCCTTCTGCTCAGACTTGTCGGTTTTTACCTGCTGGCCACTTCGTTGATCGGACTTGCTGCACTTCCAAAATCGCCATTCCTGTTGGGCGCGATCCACTCGCTACTGCTTATCGCAGCAGGATACGGACTGTTTTAATATACCAGGCCAATCGTGTCTAATATATCTGGAATAGTTATAGCCAATCATTTGGAGGCGCTGGATCACCGCCCGACTTCTCGGGTTGACATGGGTGCTGCCACCGTGAGCGCCAGCCTAAGGAACCGCCTGCGCATTCCCGGGGATGGCGCGGTTCTTGAATTCAATCTGTAAAAAACGACTCGCAATGCAGGAGGTGGAACATGCGAGGACTCAAAGGGCTTGACCAGGATTATAGGCTGCCAATCGATACTCGATTACCCAATAAATAAGGCGTTAAATGAAAATATCGAAATATATACTTGTTTCTTTTGCTTTGCTTTTTCAAACGGGCCCCTAGCTTCCCGAACCACCCCACAATACCGCAAGAATCGGGTGGAAACGTGTCCTATACTCAGCGATACTCCACTCGTGCCAACTCTCTGGAATAATCGTGAGCCACGCCAGCTTCGCCACACAACTCGCGGTGGCCGCAAAGTGCGGCGGTTCATTCCTTTTCACGCGCATCGGCGCGCCAGCCTTGGGGCCGTTGATTTCGGTCGAATGCCGCGTCTTCCTCGCGGAGCCCTTCGGATGATCGTAGCCGTATTTCTCCACAGGGCGCCCGGTAATGCGTAACCTCCTTGCAGATCAGGCAAGGCAATATGAGATGGTCGCTCGTGCGATCAAGTTCATACGAAGGAATGCCCGCAGCCAACCCTCGCTCAATGAAATTTCCAGCAACCTGGGATTGAGCGAATTTCATCTGCAAAAAATCTTCTCTGAATGGGCAGGCGTCTCTCCGAAGCGGTTTTTGCAGTATGTGACGAAAGAATACGCCATGGAGGCCTTGCGGAGTTCGGGAGACCTGTTGTCGGTGACTTCGGATGCGGGGTTGTCAAGCCCGGGGCGGTTGCATGATTTGATGGTGACATGCGAAGCCATGTCGCCAGGCGAAATAAAATCCATGGGAGCCGGTCTGGAAATCCGCTTCGGCGAAGTGCCTACCCCATTTGGTAATGCACTTATCGCGTGGACACAGCGCGGCATCTGCCATCTCGGGTTTGTGGGGAGTGATGCATCGGCACACGCCGTAGTTGGTCTCCAGCAAGACTGGCCGATGGCGGTCTTCGTACCTGACCAAAATGGCGCGATACAGCTTGCGACCGGAATTTTCAAGGCAAGCCCGTCTGCGCAACACCTGCATTTGATGCTGCGGGGTACGAACTTTCAAATCAAGGTGTGGGAGGCATTAATATCAGTTGCGCCGGGCGAGATTGTGTCCTACAGCCAACTCGCAGGAATGGCGGGGGTACCCAAGGCAAGCCGTAGCGTCGGTACGGCAATCGGCAAGAACAACATCGCCCTGCTTATTCCCTGCCATCGAGTCATCCGCGAAACCGGGGAAATCGGCGGTTATCGCTGGGGACCGGAAAGAAAAGTTGCTCTGCTGGCGCGGGAGGCAGTGCAAGAAGAACGAAATTTGCCGGGAAGTGAGGGACGGCAATCAGCCAGCACAGCTGATGGGGTGACGAACGAACTGAATTGCTTGGGTATCTGCCTCTACGACGATATTTAAAATGACAATGCCATACATCGCCGTGTGGGCGAGAGGGTGGCCTATAAGTTGGATGTCCGCGCTGCAATGATTGACCGGCTGTTTAGGGCGGTAGTAGACGGTCAGGCCGTTGAAATATATAGTTCCAAGTGGACACACACATCGTGTCGGGCGCGCCACCTCCAAACATCGTTGTGAAATAACGATGTTTCCAAAATTGTGACCAGATGAGTGTGGTCACCATAGGCAAGTTTTCTCAATCATCGGTTGGTGCCTGTATTATGGTTTATAATATTTTCGTAAGTAAAAACATAATCGTGGCAACTGAGGCAGGGCTTTAGCGCAGCGAATGACGTCGTTGCTGCAGTAATCCTTAAGCGGTTTCAGGGGGTGTGAACGTCAATGATTTAGGTGCGAAGGGTGCAACTAGCATAGCCATTCCCGCGCGGTTTGCGCATGAAGTGGCAGGGGTGCAGATACTCTTCGTGCGGGGGCTTATCGTGTAGCACATAACACTACTATCGATGATTCAGTGAACACGCGAAAACCACATGCGTCTGTTATTCATAGCCTTCTGTCGGGAAGGGGCAAGAAAGTATTTTCATTTTTGCTGGCGGCATTTTCGGTATTAATCGTCACTGCGCTCTATTTCACCCAGAATACCTTTCTCGAAGCCTTCGAGGACAAAACCTACGACCTGAGATTCAGCCAACTGCGCGGCGCTATTCCTGTCAGCCCGGGCATTGCCATCATCGACATCGACGACAAGAGCATACGCGAACTGGGGCGCTTCCCCTGGAGGCGCACCCAGTACATCCCTTTGCTCAACCGGCTGTCGGAGGCCCACGCCAAGGCGGTGCTGTTTGACGAGTTTTTCCCGGAACCGGAAAACGCAGCCACCGACCGTCAGTTTGCCAATGCCATCAAGAAGGCGGGCAATGTGGTACTGGGCGTGGCGTTCGACTTTGGTAAGGACTTTCAGATCAAGGGCAGCACACATTCTATTCCAATCATCGCACGCGCTGCTGCGGGTCAGGGCCACATCAACTTCCTGCCCGAAAACGACGGGGTGAACCGCCGGAACTTCCTGCTGATTGAACACAATGGCACGCAGACTCCCTCGCTGGGGCTGGCCGGGGCCATGATGGCGCTGGGCGAAAAGAAATTTACCCCGGGACCGTTCTCTATCGAGGTGGGCAAACATACGATCCCGGTGGCAGGCAACTATGCCATGTGGGTCAACTACACCGGCGCGGCGGGCCATTACCCTCACTATTCCTTTGTCGACATCGCCCGGGGCCGGGTCGACCCGAAAGAGCTCAAGGGCCGCGTGCTGTTCCTGGGTGCCACGGCGCTCGGCATATATGACATGCGGGTCACCCCGTTCAGCAATAATGTGCCGGGAGTCGAAATTCACGCGACGGTGGCGGACGACATCATCAGCGATCGATACATACAGCGCACCGGGATCGAGTCGCTATTCGATATTTCCATGATCGTGATCCTGGGCCTGTTGTCGTTCTACCTGACCTCGCGCATTAGCTGGTACGGCGCAATCCCGGCAACCATCCTGCTGCTGACTGGTTATATCTGGCTGAGCTACTCGATGTTCCTGAACGGGCACTGGGTCAGCATGATCTATCCCCCGCTTTCCGCCATGACCGCGGTATTGGTCGGCGGTGGATTCCGCTATCTGGTGCTGGAGCGCAACGCGCGGGAAATGCGCTCCATGTTTTCCAGTTACCTGTCGGACAAGCTGGTTTCCCGCCTGGAGAAAGAGCCGGAGGCGGCCAAAATCGGCGGTGACAACAAGGAAGTCACCATCCTGTTCACCGACATCAAGGGGTTTACCAACTTCAGCGAAAGGCACACGCCGCAGGAGGTGGTTGCCCGGCTCAATGAATACCTCGCCGCCATGGTGCAACTGGTTTACCAGTTTGACGGCACGGTGGACAAATTCATCGGCGATGGCATCATGATCTACTGGGGCGCACCGCTGGCACAGCCCGACCACGCATTGCGGGCCATTTCCTGCTCCGTGGCGATGAAGAAAACCATGGCCGGCTTGGCCGTAAAATGGAAAAAAGAAGAAGTCGAGCCGTTTACGATTCGCGGCGGCGTTCAATCGGGCGAGGTAGTCGCGGGCAATATCGGGTCGCGCGGCAAAAAGATGGAGTACACTGTAATCGGCGATACGGTGAATCAGGCGGCGCGGCTGGAAGGCACGGCAAAGTTCTATGGCGTGTCGTTCCTGGTGGGCGAGAATACGTATAAGCTGACGCGAGACAGCTTCCGCTATCGCGAACTCGACAAGACCAGGGTGGTGGGCAAACAGATACCGGTGGCGGTCTACGAGCTGCGCGGCTCGCTACAAGACCCGGAGGATAAACTGGCGGTTCAGTTTGCGGCGGCCTTGGCGCTATACCGCGAACGGCGCTGGGACGAGGCGGGAAAGGGCTTTGCCGACATCTTAGTGCAATTCCCCGATGACCACCCGAGCGCGATTTACGTGGAACGTTGCCAGCATTTTAGGGATGTGCCGCCGCCGGATGACTGGGATGGGGTGTTTAACAGAAGGGAAAAATAGCTTCGCGGGTGATGCCGCGCTGCCTTAGTCCAGAATTTCAAATTAAAGTCCAACAACCGAGGTTCAGTATGCGTACCGTCATTGCTGCACTCTTCTTCAGCCTGTTTCCTCTCGCATCTTTCCATGCGCAGTCCGGTGCGCCGTCGTCCACCAAGCTGGTGAAAGTCGGTTTTGTGCAGGACATTGGCGCCACCGGCATAAAGAAACTTTTGGGCGGCTCCAACAACCGCCTGTTTGTGGCGAAACAGAATGGTTCCGTTGACGTCGTCACCCTCGGCAAGGACGGCAAACAAACGAGCGTTGCGCTGCAAGCCAAGGGCCGCAAGGGCGAGCCCACGCTTAAACAGCCGGAGGCAGCCGTTGCCGCCAATGGTGTGATTTACGTCGTCGATAGTGAAATGAACCGGGTCGCAATGTTTGCCGACGACGGAAAATATAAGGGGAGTTTCGGGCGAAAAGGCGATGATCCGGATCAACTGCGCTCGCCGCGCGGCATTACTTACAGGGATGGCATACTCTACGTTGCCGACACCGGCAACGGCAGAATTCAACTGTTCGGCGACAATGGTGTGTTCCTGAATACGCTCGAAGTCGAGAACAACCCGGCAAACAAGACCTTCAAAGACAAAAAAGTCCCCTATAACGCAGACAAGCCAACCGATATTTCAGTTGACCCTGCGGGGCAAATTTATGTGCTGGATGCCGGAGGCTCTTTGTTCAGCGACAACCCCACGATCAAGGTATACAGCCCGGCCGGCGTTTATCTGCGGCAATTTCCGCAAGACGGAAAACCAGTTGACATCAGCATGGCCGAAGATGGGCTGTATGTCGCCGACCAAGTGGGCTTCGCCATCCAGAAATACGACTTGAACGGCAAGCTGGTGAATAACTTTGGCTCGAAAGGCGACGGACGCGCCCAGTTCAAGAGCCTCTCCGGGCTGGTGGCCGAACGCGGCCAGATTTTCATCGGCGATAGCGAACGGGGCGCGATTCATAATTTCATGACCGATGTTCCGCCCTCTTCGGCACGGGGGCCGCAGCTCACCGCGACCACCTTCGTGCGCTGGCAGGAAACCATTCCCGCGACGGTTGGCAAGATGGCTTGGGATGGCAAGGATACTCTATACGCGGTTGCCAATGACGGCTCCGCTATTATCCGGCTGCGCAACGGGGCAGCGGAGGGGGCATTAAAGCTGAAAGACATCACGCCCGCGGCCGTGGCCGTGGACAAGGATGGTGCCCTGTGGGTGCTGGACAAGAGCAAGATGCGCGTGATCAAGCTGGATAGCACGGGGAACACGGTGCTGAACTTCGGCTCGTGGGGCTCGCAGCGCGGCCAGTTCAGAAATGCCGCCGCCCTTGCCATCTCCAGCACGGGCATCGTCTTCGTGGCGGATGCGGGCAATCGCCGGGTTCAGGCATTCAGCAATGACGGCGTGCTGCTCAACGTCATCACCAGCGGCCCTAAATCCAGCCTGTCCAGGCCGAGTGCCATCGCGCTGGACCCGCAAGACAATCTCTACGTGCTGGATACGGATCGCGAGACCGTGACGAGCTACTCCGCCACGCTCGAACCCATAGTCGAATTCGGCCAGGGCAACCCGTTGGCCGCATACAATCTGAAAAATCCCGTCGATGTCGTGGCCACGCACACCGAGGTCATGGTGCTCGACTCGGATCGGGTCAAAGTCTATTCGCACGACGGGAAATACATCCGCTCGTTCGGTGCGCCGGGCAAGGATATGGGAGAATTTGACGAGGCCATCGCCATCGCCATGAAGGATGCCAGCACGGTGGTTATTTCTGAACAGGGCAATAAGCGGGTGCAGGCGTTCACTACCATTTACAAACCCGCTGCCCCGGAACAAGTGGCCGCACAGGGCACAGCCCACGCGGTGGAACTCAAGTGGGCGGCATCCCCGCTGCCGTATGTGAGCCAGTATCGAATTTACCGCTCCGGCAGCGACAAGGGGCCGTTTATCAGCTTGGGCGCCAGCAAAACCAATCAGTATTCCGATCAGGGACTGCCGCCCGACCAGAAGTATTTTTACATGGTCGCGTCCGAATCGAATGCCGGCTATGAAGGCTTGGCTAGTCCTGCGGTGAACAGCCTCACGCTGAAATACATCCCGCCTGCACTATCCAATGTGCAGGTGACGCCCGCTGCCGTGCAACTGAAAATGCATTGGGACCCGCTCGACTCGCGCTTCGTCAGCGCCTATTTGATCTACCAGAAAAATGGCGACACCTACACCAAGGTGGGCGAGACCGCCACCCCAGAGTTCATCAAGGACAACCTGACGCCCGGCACCGACTATACCTTCTACCTGGCAACGCGCAGCGTGGATGGCATCGAATCGGAAAAACAACCGGTGCAGGCAGCCACCACGGTGGACACCAGCACGCCGGTAGAGATCAACGTGGTCGAGTTGCATGATGTGTTTTCCAATACCTACAAGCTCTACGAGCAGGCGGGCATCGGCACCATCAAACTTACCAATAATACGAACAGCGTGAAGAAGAACATCAAGGTCACGTTTGTTCTCAACAACTTCATGGATTACCCGACCGAGACCAAGATCGATTCGCTCTTGCCGGGAGAGAGCAAGGACGTCACGCTCATGGCTGTGTTCAATAACACCATCCTGACACTGACCGAAGATACGCCGGTGCAGGCGAAGCTGGAGGCGAGCTATTTCGAGAATGGGCAACCGAAGGCGTTCAGCAAGATCCGGACGATAAATGTATACGACAAGCACAGGCTGATCTGGAGCGAGCCCGGCCGTTATGCCGCGTTCATCACCCCCAAGGACCCCGTGATCCTCAACTTTACCCGGTCGGTCGCCACGGAATTCGGCGTCGTCAAGGAGCCGACCCAATTGGCTGCGGCGGTGTTCGATACGCTGGGTGCGCTTGGCGTCACCTATGTGCAGGACCCGACCAATCCCTATCAGATATCCTCGCGCAAGGTGGACACGGTCGACTACATCGAATATCCGCGCGAAGCCATCTCGCGCAAGTCTGGCGACTGCGACGACCTGGTGGCGCTCTATTCGGCTTCGCTTGAGGCACTGGGAATATCCACGCGCGCGCTCCTGGTGCCGGAACACATGCTCATGATGTTCAACACCGGCATTGTCGCCGACCCTGACAACTACACGATGGACAACATGTACGTCATATACGAGGGCACGCTGTGGATCCCGGTGGAGACCACACTGGTCGGCAAATCGTTTGCCAAGGCGTGGGAAAAGGGCGCCGAAGCCTACTATAAGTGGAAGGACAAGGGGCTGGTCGTATTCGATCCGCATGACGCGTGGTTGAAATTCAAACCGGCAACCCTGCCTGACGAGACCTGGCGGCCCGTCGAAAAAACTCGCGCCGACGTAGACAAGGCATTTCCCGGGGATTCCGTATCCGTCCTCAAGATCAGCTCACAAACCAAGACGCGGCGCTATATGAAAGCGATACAGAAAAATCCCGCCGACATGGACGCCCACCTGCAGATTGGCATCATCATGGCCAAGGCCGGCGACAGCGAAGAAGCCATGAAGTACTTCGATAAGATAATCGAGGCGCAACCCAAGAATGCATCTGCGCTAAACAACAAGGGCAATCTTTATATGCTGGACGGACAGTACCAGAGCGCACAAGAGCTTTACCTGGCTGCTTCTCAGGCCGACCCCCAGGATGCGGAAGTGCTGGTCAACCTGGCGAAGGTCTACATGGCCACAAAAAATGCAACAGAAGCGAAAGAGGCCTTCGCGCGAGCACAGAAATTGGATGCATCCATAGCGGAGAGATATAAAGCACTTGCGCTGGAACTGCAAAGCACCCTTTCTCCGAGCAAAAAGCGTCGCGCTAATAAAGTAAAGGAGCCATCATGAAAAAATATGTTGTCCTTTTATCTGCCTTGATTCTTGCCTCTCAGGCGGCACATGCCGAGGAGCAGAGTGCACTGGGACTTTTTTTTGATAAACTCAGAATGAGAATCGAACAACTCGTCCCGCAAAAAAAGCTGAGCAGCACGACAGCCGTGGGCGGAGTGCGCGGCGCCCCGGTGGAGACCTCTGATGTCTACTGGAAGGGCGAAGCCCGTGCGATAGACGCGGCGGAACTGGCAGCCTTCCAGAAAGCGCTGTCATTGGCCGAGGGCGGCAAGAAAACAGAGGCAGCGTCGGCCTTTGCCGAATTCGCCAAAACTTATCCGGACAGCCCCTTGCGCAAAGATGCCGACAAGGCTGTGCTGTTGCTGCAGTCACCGTAAGCGGGCATTCAGTTTTTCCGGATCGCCCGGAGGCATGGCGCACATCAATGACTTCAAACAGGCGATGACAGGCCGGGACATTGATATAACGATTTCCCTGCGCCCACTTTTATCCGTTCGGGCGCACCCCAAAAACATCGTTATGAAATTAAGGATGTTTTCATGCCTGGCAATTCTGCACCATCCTTGACACGGCACAAGGATACCGATTCTTCTGCTAAACTTCGCCCCGCTGTCGTAGCCGCTTCCTGTTTGCTCGCCGTAACGCCGTTTCATTTTAGATGAAACGGGTCAGCCGGCCCGCGTGCAGCAGACCCGAACCGGATGCGATGGAATGTACCGTATCAACGCGCTGCCAACGTGCAGGTCAGCAGATCCTATTGAGGTACGAAGCTCTGTCATGGCACTCGCTTGCCGTGTTGCCGGAGGCTTTTCCCGCCCGCAAACGCGTGCGCGGCGCCCTCATATCTGCTTTTCCTTCGCAAGTTGCTGCTGCGTTAAATTAATTTCAGCGAAGGGCAGCCATGACTTATCTTGCAAAGCTAGACACCATTATCCGAAACATAATCGAGCCTTCAGCCATTTCCGTTGATCGCAGTGGAGACTTTCCCCGTCCGGCCATCAAGGCGCTCGGCGAAGCCGGCTTGCTCGGCCTTACCAGTGCGGCAGAGATGGGCGGAATGGGGCTTGGGCTGGCAGAGGCCGTGCAAGTGGTCGAGCGCATCGCGCAAGCCTGCCCCTCCACCGCCATGGTGGTCACCATGCATTATTGCGCCACCGCAGTGATCGAGAAATTCGGCCCGGAAGCGCTCCGCCGCGAGATCGCGGCAGGCAAGCACCTCTCCACGCTCGCGTGGTCGGAAGCCGGTTCCCGCAGCCACTTCTGGGCGCCGGTCGGCACTGCCGTGCGCGATAAAGACGGCTACCTGCTGGATGGCGAAAAAACCATGGTGACTTCGGCGGTCGAGGCCGATTCCTACATCTGGTCGTCCCGCCCGGCGGAAGCGGCAGGCGCCAGCACGCTGTGGCTGGTCGGCAGCAAGACAGCCGGAATCAGCCAGCCCCATCCGTTCGACGGCATGGGCCTGCGCGGCAACAGTTCGGCCCCGCTGGTATGCAAATCCATGTACCTGCCGCACTCAGCCATGCTGGGTGAGGATGGTGGCAGTTTCGACATCATGATCGGGGTCGTCCTTCCGGTATTCTCGACTTTGATTGCCTCTAGTTCCGTCGGCATCATGGAGTCTGCCATTAGCCGTTCCATAGCCCATGTGAGCGGCAGCAAATTCGAGCATATCGACAGTTCCATCGCTGACTTGCCGACCATACGCGCCTATATCGCGCGCGCGCGCATCCGCGCCGATATGGCGCGCACCCTGCGCGATGACACGGTGGCGGCGCTGGCCGCGAGCCGCGCCGATGCCATGTTGCGCGTGATGCAGGTCAAGGCGGCCGCGGCCGAAGCGGCGCTGGAAGTCACCGACATCGCCATGCGCGTTTGTGCTGGCGCGGCGTTCCGCAAGGATGTGGGCGTCGACCGCTGTTTCCGCGATGCCCGCGCCGCATCCGTCATGGCTCCGACATCGGACGTGCTGTTCGATTTCATCGGCAAGGCAGTCTGCGGCATGCCGGTATTCGGTTGAGAGGCCGCACCATGACACGTCCGCTGATCATGGGCGCAGTGGCCTATGCGCCAAAAGTCGTGACCATATGGGAAGGCTTCAAGGAATATTTCCGCCGTGAAGGTTTCGAGTTCGACTTCATCCTTTACTCCAACTACGAACGCCAGGTGGAAGCGCAGTTCGACGGCAGCATAGACCTGGCCTGGAACTCGCCGCTGGCATGGGTGCGGGCCGACCGCATGGCGCGCGCGCGCGGCCAAAGCGTACGCGCCGTGGCGATGCGCGACACCGATTGCGACCTTACCTCGGTGCTGGTGGTGCGCAGCGATTCCGCCATCGCGGCGGGCGGGGATCTGTCCGGCCTGAAGGGCAAGACCGTCGGCTTCGGCGCGATAGATTCCCCCCAGGCCAATTTAATCCCGCTCGATCACTTGCGCGCGCAGGGTCTGGTCGCCGCTCGCGATTACACCGCGCGGCGCTTCGATCTGCTCAGCGGCAAGCATGGCGACCACATCGGCGGCGAGCGCGATGCGGCGCAGACCTTGATGGCGGGTGAAATAGATGCGGCCTGGATGATAGACGGCAACCAGCTCGCCTTCTCGCGCGAAGGCGTACTGCCGGCTGGCGCGACCCGCATCGTGGCTCGCACCGGGGCTTATGACCATTGCAATTTCACCGCCAGCCCGGCGGTACCGGACGAATTGGTGACGCGCTTTACCGGGCTGTTGCTGGCTATGTCATGGGACGACCCGGAAGTGCGTCCGCTGCTCGAACTGGAAGGGCTCAAGGCATGGCGCGCCGGCCGCACCAGCGGCTATGCGCTGCTGGAACGCGCGGTGGACGACGAAAGATTTTATGACGCAAAGGGGAACATCCTTGCCCGCGATTATCGATATTGAAAACCTCGGGCTGGACGCAGGCGCGCACCTGCTCGTCAAGCATGGCCTGAACCAGGTTGCGGTCGGCGGCGAAATACTCGTCACCGGAAGCGTGCCCGGATGGGAAGCGCAACTTTCCGCTTGGTGCCGCGCCCAGGGACATCCGCTCACCTTCGCCAATGGGATGGCGCGGGTCACCCGCAGCGGCCAGCATGCCGGGCGCTGGCGCGGTGCGACCCAAACCGGACGCTCCGATCCGCAACAAGATAACGCAGTGCATGAACATGCCCTGCCTTGTTACGGCTTGGCAGCGCGGGGCGCCACCGTGGAAGCGGGCGCGCCGGATTTCCCGTTTCGCCTGGATCAAAAGCACGAAGTATGGGCGGACAATGCCGCCGAGCTGTACGCGCAGGCAGTGGCCGCACAGTGGAACGCCGACCAGGCCATAGACTGGGATGCTTCCTTCGACCTTCCTGGCGAAGTGGAAGATGCCGTGGCGCAAGTCATGACCTATATGATCGAAAATGAAAACGCCGCCTTGATCGTCCCGGCGCGCTTTTTGGGCCAAATGCACCCCCATTTTCGCGAAGTGCAGGCGGTGCTTGCCATCCAGGTGGCCGACGAAGCGCGCCACATCGACGTGTTTACCCGGCGCCTGCGCCTGCGCGGGCGCGAACCGGCGCTGTCCACCGCGGGCGGACAAGCTTCGCTCAAGACCCTGCTCGATGAGCCGGATTTTTCCGTGGCCGGTTTCCTGCTCTCGGTGCTTGGCGAAGGGACATTCGTCAGCCTGCTCAACTTTCTCCACGCCCACGCCCCGGATCCGGTCACGCGCCAGATCGCACGCCTGGCGGCGCGCGACGAAGCCCGCCATGTGGCGTTCGGAATGGCGCACTTGCTGCGGCGGCTAGAGCGTGAACCGGAATTGCGCTCCCGCCTCGCCCATGCCGTGGAAGCGCGCAACGATGCCCTTTCCGGCACCTCCGGACTCAACGAAGAAGTTTTCGACGCTTTGATATTGCTCGCT
>JBGPSQ010000025.1:0-21192 GCA_041490205.1 Gallionellaceae bacterium | reverse complement strand
ATACGAACGCGATGACGATGGCGTTTAACGAGGGGCGGCGCAATGAGGGTTTGGCGCTGACCAATAAGCTGATGACCGCGTGCCCGGAGCAGTGGGCGTTAATGGTCAAGGAAAATGCCTATCAAGGAGAGCACCAGTGAGCGAAGAATTGCCAAGCGGCGGAACATCTCAAATTTCCGGTGCATCGCAGACTGCGGCAGTAGCTTCAGCGGAAGCCGCACCGCAATCGGCCGCGACGAAGCTGTATCAACCCGCAGCGAATCCGGCTACCCAGCAGCAAGCATCCGAGGGTAAAGAGCCTGCACCTATCGAATTTTCTCATGCGGAAAGCGAGGGGCCGGAAGGTCACGAGCCGAATGCGGAGGCAGAAGAGGGCGCAGGCGATCATTCCGAGGCAAAGGAGCACGACGCTGATTCAACAGCGGAAGGCGCTCCGGAAAAATACGAGTTCAAGCCGGTGGAAGGGGTGAACCTTTCCGATGAAGTCGTCGGCAAGTTCTCGGATGTCGCCAAGGAACTGAATCTTTCCCAGGATGCCGCGCAGAAAATGCTCGACCAGGTCGCCCCCGCCATCGCCCGGCAGCAGTATGCCGCCATTCAGAACCTGAATGAGCAATGGGTGAGCGCGGTAAAAGCCGATAAGGAAATCGGCGGCGAAAAATTGGGAGCGAATCTCGCCATCGCGAAGAAAGCGCGCGACGCTTTCGGCACGGATGGCCTGCGCAAGCTGCTGAACGAATCCCGCATCGGCAACCACCCGGAGGTGATCCGGTTCTTTGTCCGCGCGGGGCAAGCGATCAGCGAGGACACGTTCGTATCCGGCGGAACCCGGCCCGCTTCAGGCGGCAAGGACGCCGCGACTGTCCTCTACGGCAAACAACACTGAAAGGAATAAATCATGGCAACACTCGCAAATGGCGTATTGACACTCGCAGACTGGGCCAAGCGCCTCGACCCCGAAGGCAAGGTGCCGGTGGTGGCTGAGCTGCTCTCCCAGCGCAACGCAATTCTGGAAGACGCGGTATTCCAGGAAGGCAACCTGCCCACCGGTCACCGCGTGGTCATCCGTACCGGCCTGCCCACCGTCTACTGGCGCAGCTTGAACCAGGGCGTGCCGCGTTCCAAATCTACCACTGCAACGGTGGATGAATCCGTCGGCATGCTGGAAGGCTATTCTGACGTGGACAAGGACTTGGCCGAGTTGAACGGCAGCGTCTCGCAGTTCCGCCTCTCGGAAGACGTGGCCTTCATCGAATCCATGAACCAGGCGCAGGCCAACGCCATGTTCTACGGCAACCCCGGAGCAGACCCGCGCCAGTACCTGGGCCTGGCTCCGCGCTACAGCGCCATCAGCGGCGCAGGCAATGCGCAGAACATCCTGGATGCAGGCGGCACCGCCTCCAACAACACCTCCATCTGGCTGGTGGGCTGGGGCGAGAACACCGTGTTCTGCACATTCCCGAAAGGATCGAAGGCGGGCCTGGTGCACGAAGACCTGGGCGTGCTGCCGGTGTATGACGCCACCAACAACCCCTACCAAGCCTACCGCACCCACTACCAGTGGAAGAATGGCCTGGTGGTGAAGGATTGGCGCTACGTGGTGCGCATCGCCAACATCAACGTATCCAACTTGGTGGCCAACACATCGGCTGCGGACTTGATCTCGCTGATGTCGCGCACCCTGGATCGCGTGCCTGATTTCGGCAGCGGCCGCTTCTGCTTCTACATGAATCGCACGGTCTACTCCATCCTGCGCCTGCAAGCGCTGCAGAAGAGCAACTACGCGGTGACAGTGGAAAAGGGCCTCAACCAGTTCGGCACGCCGCAAAGCTGGCTGGAATTCGAAGGCTGCCCGATCCGTCGCGTGGATCAGTTGCTCAACACCGAAGCGCGCGTCGTTTAACCAGGCGTGACCTGCCCCCGCGCTACGGCGCGGGGCTTACCTAATACTAAAGGAGCAAATCATGATAGTAGATGCACTCTTGGCGGTTTCCGGTTCCATCACCGGCAACACCCTTACCGGGCAAAACGTCTTCGCCACCAACGCCAACGTCACCTCGACCAACACCGTTGACCTGTCGCAAAACCGGGACATCGGCGAAGGCCAGGACCTGTATGGCCGCGTGGAAGTGACCACGGCTGCCGCAGGCGGCACCTCGGTCGAGTTCCAGTACATCGTGGCCGACGATGCCGCCCTTACCACCAACGTCACCGTCATCGGCACCACCGGCGCGATTGTCGTTGCATCGCTGACTGCCGGTGCGCGCTTTGCCTGCAAGCTCAACCCGCGCCTGGGCTCGCTCTCGCAGCGCTACCTCGGCATGCGCGCCGTCAACGTCGGCGCGAATACCGCAGGCGCGGTGTATGCCGACATCGGCGTGGAAATCGCCGACAACAAAGTGTATGCAAGCGGCTTCACCGTGCTGTAACAAGACTGCCGCCCCGCTTGAGCGGGGCGGTTTTTTCAGGAGACAAGAATGGCCAAGTATCGCGTGAAAGAAAAAAGCTTCATCGGCAACGTGCTGGTGGAAGCAGGCACTGAAATCGAATTCGAAGGCATTCCGTCCACCAACCTGGAACCGCTCGATGCGCCCGCAAAAAAGGCCGTCACCGGGGCGAAGCATGCCGACAAGGAATCGCTGGTCCGCCAGCAGGAAGCGGCCGTAGGCATCAACCTCAACGACCCGGATGATCCGGCGCGCAAAGTGGTGAAGGAAGACCTGGGGGCATAACCCCCTCTCCCGCCGGGGGAGGGCTGGGGAGGGGGTGCTTTGCGTACCCACTCTCTATTTTTGGAGGTTTCGTAGGGTGGATAAAGGCACATCGTGCCGTATCCACCGGATAAATGGTGGATACGCGCTGCGCGCTTTATCCACCCTACAGGGCTACATGACTGCGTAGGTTGGGTGGAGCGTAGCGATACCCAACAGGATGTGATGGATGACCACGATGGGTATCGCTGCGCTCCACCCATCCTACGTTTGCTGCGCGCAAGGTGGTGAAGGAAGGGGTGTAGGTCGGGTTAGCGTAGCGTAACCCGACGGTGCAAACAAAAATGGATTGTCGGGTTACGGCCATCGGCCTAACCCGACCTACAGGGCCGCAAATATGAAACTAATCAGAAATGAAAGCGGCAATACGGCATGGGAGCAAGGCGACCTACAAATGCTTGTCCAGCGTGACAGGATGTTTGTCTTGTATGGCTCCGTGCTCAACTTTGAGATAACAGAAAGCGGAGTGAGGCTAATTGTCGGTACGCCAAAGGAATTACAGAAAGCGTTGCTATCGCTTACGTGCGAACACAACGCCATACCTTTGGCAGGCTTCACAACCGGAGCCTGCACATGATGTACATGTTACCCAGTCGCCGTTATTCAAGGCGCTTTGGAAAACACCTTTGCATCGTTTTCCATTTATTTGAACGTAGCATCGTTCATTTATTACTTCACCGCGATGCGTGTATTCGCCGCACGCAGTGCAAACAGCTACAGGTGACTTGTTCATTGTAGGCTCCAATTCAATAAAGGTATCGTAAACCAGCATGTTAAGCATACCACTACTTAAACGCATATTTTGTGGCTACATGACTAGGAGAACAACATGGCATCCGACGTAGACATCTGCAATCTCGCGCTGGCGCAGTTGGGCGATTCTGCCTCTGTGCAGAGCATCAACCCGCCCGACCAGAGCGCGCAGGCGGGGCACTGCTCCCGCTTTTACCCCATCGCGCGCGATGCGCTGCTGGAGATGCACACCTGGGGTTTTGCCACCCTGCGCGTTCAGCTTGCGCAGGTAGCCAATACGTTCCCGCAGTGGCAATACGCCTATGTCGCGCCGTCGGATGCGATCAACTACCTGGAAATCCTCGATCTCAACGCGCTGGATGATTACAGCGTCGGCATACAAATGGCGGGAACCGTTCCCTACTCTCCGGCTTCGGGCGTGGGCATCTACACGCCGCAGCCATTCCAGGTGGAATCACTCGGCGGGCAGGAGGTCATTCTCACCAATCAGGCCAATGCCGTGCTGCGCTACACCCATGCGGTTTCGGATACCGCAGAGTTTTCCCCGCTGTTCGTGCAGGGGCTCGCCACCTTGCTGGCCAGCCATCTGGCAGGCCCCGTGCTGAAAGGCGCGGAAGGGCGCGCCGCCGGCATGGCGAAATTGCAGGAATTCATCAAGTGGCGCGAGTGGGCGATCCAATCCGACGCCAACCAGCGCCGTGTAAGGCCCACCCCGGGCGCGGCATGGATGGTGAACCGATGAGCATACGCATACTAAACCGCTCTTTCTCCGGGGGCGAGATCACGCCGGAGCTTTTCGGCAGACTGGAGCTTTCCAAGGTGCAGGAGGCGCTGGCGCTGTGCATGAATTTCATCACACTGCCGCACGGGCCGGTGATCAACAGGCCGGGCACGGAGTTTGTCGAGGAGGTGAAGATTTCCGCTAACCCCACGCGGCTCATCCCTTTCACCTACAGCAATACCCAGACCTTCGCCATTCAGGTGGGGGCGGGGTATTTCCGTTTCCATACACAGGGTGGGACAGTGCAGGCTGCGGCATCGGTATGGATTTCCGCCACGTCTTATAGTTCCGGCGATATGGTGACAACCGGCGGGGTGACGTATTCCTGCATCACGGCGAACACCAACAGCAGCCCGGTGGCTTCTGCCTGGGCAACTTCCACGGCTTACTCAGTGGGGAATATGGTCAGCCAGAGCGGCGTTACCTATATTTGCGTTTACGCGCATACCTCCGGGTCGGGTAACCAGCCGCCCAGCTCCAACTTCTGGACGCCACTATGGCGCACCACGGCCTGGCTGAGTACCTACACCTATTCCACTGGCGACCTCGTAACGTCCGGCGGGGTGACTTATTCATGCATTGCGTCCACGCTCAACAATGCGCCGCCTAATGCCACTTACTGGTATGCGTTGCCCGCGAATGGGGATTATGAAATATCAAACCCCTATGCGGCCGCAGACCTGATGGACATCCACTACACGCAGTCTGCCGATGTGCTGACGCTGGTGCATCCTAACTATCCCATCATGGAGCTGCGCCGCTATGGCGCGATAAACTGGAGATTGAAGCAAGTTACGTTCACGCCATCGTTGCCTGCGCCGACTTCAAGCGGCGTGGTGAGTAATCCAATCTCGCATAGCTATGTGGTTGTGGCGCATTGCTGGAATACCTACCGCTGGGATCCAATGAACCCGGATGCCACAAACACTCTCCCGAGTGAATTTGATACCAGTCCATCCAGCGTTGCCAGTTGCAGCAATGACCTGACGCAGCCGGGGGCTTACAACAACATCAGCTGGGGGCCGGTTCCAGGCGCTATGCAGTACAGCGTATACAAGATCATGGGGGCGGGCATTTATAAGATTGCGGTCTCTTCCGGGCTTTCATTCAAGGAAGATTCTTTTACGAAACCGGTTCTAAGCTTTTTACCTTTCCCTGCCGTAAGCGCTTCAGGCCCTGCAACCATATCGGCTACGCCGTATTTGCAAACCAATGCCTACGTCTCAGCGTGGCCATCCGGGTCTGGAACCACCTCATACTCCTACGTCGTCACTGCCCTGGATGAGGGCAGCAACGAGTCCTACCAATCCAGCCAGGCCGTCTGCTACAACGACCTGACTACGATCCCGAACAAGAACACCATTACTTTTCCGGCGGTATCTGGTGCAATCAGGTACAACATTTACAAGCTATCATACGGCGTCTTCGGCTTTATCGGTCAAGTCGCGCCATCGCCCAGGGCGGGCACGTTTTCGCGTACCACCACGACCATGACCTGCACCATCACGGCGCATGGTCTGGCGAATGGACAAAGCTGCTCGTTTTATTTCTCGGATACCAGCTTCGGAGCGCAGCCGGGGGGTACCAGTTATACCGTTACTGTGGTGGATGTAAATACATTCACGATTATCGTGGCGAATGCGGGTGCAACTACCGGCACCGTCACGCAGTTGGGTGGTTCCGGCCTGTCATTCGTGGACAACAACATCACCGCCGACATCAGCCGCACCCCGCCGCTGGCTCCGGTGAACGTATTGGCCTCCACCGGAAATTATCCCAGCGCGGTGGCCTATTATCAGCAGCGCCGCGTATTCGCCGGATCGACCAACCAGCCGCAAAACGTATGGGCTACCCGCTCCGGCACGGAAACCGAGCTTTCCTACACCATCCCCAGCCGCGACGACAACCGCCTGGCCTTCAAGATTTCTGCGCGCGAAGCCTCGGCCATCCGCCACATCGTGCCCATGCAAGACCTGTTGTTTTTTTCGGGATCCTGTGAATGGAAATGCAGTTCCACCACGGGCGTGCTTACGCCCTCCACCATCAACGTGCAGCCGCAGTCATACATCGGGGCAAATAACGTCCAGCCAGTGGTGGTGGGCAATGCAGTGCTGTACGCGGCTGCGCGCGGCGGGCATATCCGCCAGATGAACTACAACTGGCAGGTCAACGGCTACCAGTCCACCGACAGCAGCATTTTCGCGCCGCACCTGTTCGACTACAACACCATCGTGGACATGACCTACAGCCGGGGGCCGATACCCATCCTGTGGTGCGTTTCCTCCTCTGGCCGCTTGCTGGGCATGACCTACCTGCCCGAGCAGCAGATCGCCGCCTGGCACCAGCACACTACGGGGGTGAATGACGCTTTCGAGTCCATCTGCACCATCTCGGAAAACAACGAGGACATGTTGTATTGCATCGTGCGGCGCAATATCAATGGAACGACCAAGCGCTTCGTCGAGCGCCTGCACACTCGTCTCTTCAATACCGTGGCCGATTGCCATTACGTGGATTGCGGGATGACCTACAACCTTCCCGCCGCCAATACCGGTAGCTTCACCCGCTCGTGGACGACGGTCACTTGCACGATCCCGCATACCCTCACTGCTGGGCAGAGCTGTTGGTTATCTTTCTCGGATACCACATTCGGCTCGTTGCCAGGCGGAACACGCTATGTGGTGACCAACGTGGTGGACGGCAACAACTTCGTCGTCAACCTCCCGACACCTGCCGCGCCCGTCACGATCACTATCGCCAATCCCGGCGTCATTACCATGGCGAACCATGGGCTCGCCGCAGGAGCGCCTGTGGTCTTCTCCACCACGGGCACGCTGCCCACCGGGATTACCGCCGGGACGACATATTACGTGGCCAACCAAACGGCAAACACCTTTCAGATCGCAGCCACCCCAGGCGGCGCGGCCATCGCCACCAGCGGCACGCAATCCGGTGTCGCACCGTCCGCGCCCGTCACCATCAGCATTGCCGCGCCCGGTGTCGTCACCTGGAATGCACATGGCCTGCCAGCGGGGACTGCCGTGGTCTTCTCCACCACGGGGGCGCTGCCCACCGGGATTGCCGCCGGAACCGCGTATTACGTGGTGAGCCCCACCGCAAACACCTTTCAGATCGCGGCCACGCCCGACGCCGCAGCCATCACCACCAGCGGAACGCAATCCGGCACCCAGACATGCACCGGAACGCAATCCGGCACGCAAACCTGCGGTTACGTTCCGGGCGCGGCAGTTGCGATCAGCATCGCCAATCCCGGCATCGTTACCTTGACGAACCATGGATTTGCAGCAGGCGCGCCGATACTCTTTTCTACAACCGGCGCGCTGCCCACCGGGATTGCCACCGGGACAACATATTACGTGCTCAATCCCACCGCAAACACCTTCCAGATCGCGGCCACACCCGGCGGTGCGGCCATCGCCACCAGCGGTGTGCAATCCGGCAAGCAAACCTGCGTCTGCGTCGCGGGCGCGGCCTCAGGCAACGTCACCCGCATGGCTTCCACAATCAGCGGCCTTAATTGGCTGGCAGGCATGACGGTCAACATCCTCGCCGATGGCGCAGTGGTTCCGCCGCAACTCGTGCCAACCACCGGGCCCAATGCCAATACCATCACCCTGCCGGTCGGTGCGAGCCAAGTGCATATCGGCCTGCCGCTCACCGCGCAATTGCAGACGCCCCCAGCGGCGCAAGCGGCGGAGCCGGCCATGGCACAGGGTCTTTCCAAGAACGTCAACAAGGTGTTTTTGCGCACCTACCGCTCCAGCGGCATCCTGGCCGGACCGGATTTTGCCGACCTTACGCCATACCGCCAGCGCAGCACCGAAAACCCCGGCTCGCCGCCCAACCTGGTGAGCGACGAGGTAGAGATACTGCTCTCCAACGACTGGGGCATGAGCGGACAAATTTGCATACAACAAAGCGACCCGCTGCCATTGGACATCGCCTCGATGACCTTGGAGATTGCGGTTGGAGGAGGAGTGTAAATGGCGGTGACGGATTATTCTTCTTATTTTGGCCCTGCGCCCGATCCATATGGCATATATGGGCCGTACAAGCCAACTGTTCCCGCAGTACCCGGGGTGGATTACCCACCCTCTCCGAAAACTGATTCCGGAGGTGGCGCTAGCTGGTGGAGCCAAAACAAACAGACCGTAACGTCCGGACTGGCCGGATTCGGAGCCGGATACTCCGCCATCTCTGCCCGCAATCAGGCGCAGGGCCAAAAAAATGTGCTGGGCTACGAGGCGCAGGCAGCCGCCAACCAGGCCGCGATTGCCGGATACCAGGCGGAGATCGCCCAGCAGGTGGGCGCTACGAACGAACAGAGTTCCCGGCTGCAAACGGCGGCGCAATTCGGCTCCGAGCGCGCGCACATGGCCGCCAGCGGCATAGACCTCGGGCAAGGCTCGGCGACCGACGTGCTGGCCTCGACCGAATACATGGGCGAGCGCAACGCCATGATGATACGCGACGACACCAACCGCCAGGTATGGCAATTGCACAACCAGCAAACCGCATACCAGGCGGCTCAACAGGCCAAGCTCGCCCAAATGAACGCGATCAACCCCGACATGGCGGCATTCGGCTCCTTGCTCGGCAGCGCGACATCATTTGCCGCAAGTTACAAGTAGCCAACCGCTTACATAGAACGGACATCACAAGAGACCCCAACCATGCTAAAGATTCCAGCACTCACCGATTCCGCCGGGCAGAATCCTGACCAAGCTACCCCTGCCAACCAGCCCGACGCCGCCCAACAAGGCGTGGCATTCGACGCCGACCACGCCATGCGAATGGCGCAGTTCAACGAAGCCGGAGTCAAGAGCGCGCAAGCCGACTGGCTGGGCGGCATGAACGCCATCCTGTACGACCCCACCACCGGCTTCCTAAACCAGAAAGGCGCAGCCGCCATGGGCGGCTTTGGCGCCGCGCAGGATGCAGTCGAAAAATACTACAAACAAATATCGGACAGCCTGGGCAACCCCATCCAGCGCGACATATTCAGCAAAGTATCCGACCCCCTGCTCGACGCCTTCCGGGCGCAAATCCAGCAGCACGCCGCCAGCCAATGCCGGGTATATGACCACGATGCCTCACAGTCCAGCGCCCAGAACGCATGCGACCTCGCCGTCAACGCCTACAACCCCGCCCCCGGCGCCGACAACACCCTCTACCGCTACGGCGCCGCCCTCTACCGCTACGGCGCCGCCCTCTACCACAACAACCTGGAAAACATTTTCAGCCACACCTGCCCGGTTGGCCCCGATAACGAAAACTACCAAGCCCTGCTCGACCACCACACCCAATTCGGCCCCGACGGCAACGGCGGCATGGTCTCGCTCCACAACAGCATCATCAACCGCCTGCTGGGTGACAACCAGCCGCAGGAAGCGCGCTGCTACCTCGACCAAGTACAGCACACCCTGCCCGAGCCCACCCGCGACAAGCTCGACCAATACATCTGCACCGCAACCGACCAGAAAACAGCCTACCAAACCGCCCTCCAAGCCCAGGCACAGGAAACCGACCTGGCAAAGCAACAAGCCATCCTCGACGGCAAACTCAAAAACGGCCAAATCAGCCAAAACGTCCACGACATCGCCCAGCAAACCCTGCAAGCCAGCCAAAACCAAATGGCCGCCGTGCAAAAGCAAAACGACGAACAAGTCATCGCCAACGTCCTGGGCCTCAAGAACAACAACCCCAACGCCGCGATCACCGACATCCCCGCATCAAACTGGGCCTACCTGACATCGCGCGGCCTCGACCGGAATGCCCAGGCCATCCTCGACAGCCACCCCGCCACAGACGACCCCAAACGCTTCAACGACCTGCACCGCCTCTCGATTGAAGACCCGGTGAAATTCACCCAGACCAACCTCCTGACCGAAAGCGGAAACATCTCCCAGGCACACTACAAATACCTGCAAACCCTGCAAGACGCCATCAACAAACAAGACCCGCAGCAAATGCAGGCAAGCAAAGTCGTGAACACCGCCGTCAACACCCTGCGTGCCGAAATGAAAATGGCAGGCATCAACCCCGAGCCCGGCAGCCCGGAAGAACAGCAACAAGCCCAGATCGAATCAGACCTGCGCGACCAGCTCATCGCCGCCCAGCAGGCCAAGAACGGAACACCGCTCACCCCGGAAGAGGCGCAGAACATCGCCATGGGATACTTTGCGGATCATGTGTTGAATGGGAAGGGGGGCGGCATGTTGAGGAATGGAGAGGAAAAGCAGCCACAAGCTCAAGGCGGGAAGCATAAAACTGCACCCAGCATGCAGAACACTGACAGCCCACAGGCTCAAGCCGTCTCGGAGCAAACATTCTTTAGTCCGCCCAATATCATGCCACACGGTGCGCCGGTGGCAACGGTGACGATGGCAGATGCGCGAAAAGTCTATCCGGCTGCTCTTGCCGTTGGACAGCAAATGCCGAATGGAGCGATAGCCGCAGGGGATGATCCGGACAGCCGGGTGTATGTAGCTAAGGCGAAGGGGAAAGGCAGGACAGTTGATCTGTGGAAGATCAGTGAGGAAACAGGTTGCGACTTCGACCAGCTTAAGGCACTCAATAAGATAAAGCGTGACGGTGTGTGGATTCCAAATGGCACGAAGGTATTGCTGCCGCCGCAGCCCGCTGATGATCCGGCCCATCAACCTGTCATAGATATTGAGAAATCAACCTCTACTCTTGATGGTAATGCGGAGGATGATCCAACAGGATATTGTTCGCGAGCTGTTTTCAAGGCGATCAATGCTGGGCGGCCGGCTAACAAACAGATAACGGGGCCGGACCTTGCCAAAAAAGCGGGCCCAATCCTTGAGGCGTCTGGTTTCAAGAAGGTGCTGACAAACTCAGACCAGTTGGCCAGCTATAGTCCCAGAAAAGGCGACGTCGTAGTTTTGCAGGATTATCCTGATCAAGATCCTCCCGCTGGTCACATTGCGATGTTTGATGGAAAACATTGGGTGTCGGATTATGTACAAGATAAGAAATATGGAAGCCGCATTTGGGCGGGTGGGAGTTTCGAAAATAATAAAGTTGGCATGGCGATTTACAGGCCCTAATCCGCACGCAATCTTGTGAGTGCTGGTGATTGGCGCTTGAAGACGATCACTTTTCGGTGTGAGATGGTAATAATATAGGCCATGGCCCAGGTTCCGCCTGCAAAGGTGAGTTCTGCAGTTATGTCTTGGTTGAGTGTAATTGCACATGTGGTGTATATTTCTAAAATGGTTCACGCTTATAAAATGTAAAGTAGACATTAAGCACATGGAGGTACGTTTGCGAATCAGACGCGCATTAATTGTTTCTGTTTGTGCAATATTGGGCATGCAGGCTGCGCAGGCCAGCGACCAAGATCATGCAGGGGGGCAAACTCCCGTGCAGGCACAGAAAGAAGCCGAATTCTTCAAGAGCCAGGAGGCCATCCGCCAGAAGGCCGCTAATGATCCGAGCCGAGCAGTAGAGGTTCCCGTTGAACTGAAGAGGGAAATCGAGGCGGTAATTGGCCCGGTCAAGGTTGACGGCTTCCCTGTGAGTGGACGCATGTTGCCCCACTTAATTTCGGATGACCCTTGCTGTGACCAGATTAATTTTCTTGAATTCAAAAATACTAAAGATGAGTTGCTATACGTCTCGACAAAGGGGTTGGTCGATAACTATTTGACCAGGAATCCCGGGTTTGCGGCGAAGGTCAGGAGAAGGCCGCAAGCCGAGGGGTTATATTTTTCTGCGGTGGTGCAAGAATACGAACTCGCAAACTTTTCCGATCTTCCCGTGCATGGCGTGAGTGGAAAATATATTGTGCGCGCCTTCCTCGGACGTAGCACCCATGAAGGACTGGAAGCGATTCCACCATATGAAATATGGGTCTTTCTCCTTGCGGGAGACAGGATATATTTCATGAAAGCCCCCACGGTGATAGAGATTCCCGATATTCCTGACTGCCAAAGGAGATGGTATGAGTTTGGGGAAAGGGCATCTGTGTCGCTTGACGCATATCATGCATCCAATAAAAAAGACGAGAAGTTATGGCTCGAGTTCCTTCGGCTGGAAGAGCAGGGTTTTGCTGCGTACACGGCCTGTTACCGGGATAAATCAAGGAACATGCCGTTTTTTGCAACGCTGGTAAATCAGGCGCAATTTATGGTTGATCGCATTCAGCCGGATTAAACTGCTACACAATTTCCATATCGGGGGCAGCGAGCCATCCTAGACGACAAACTCAAAAACGGCCAAATCAGCTAAAATGTACTAGTTCCGATTTGATCTGACAGCCATTCCATAACCCTCTGGCGCTAACTACACCCTCTACCGTTACGGCGCCGCCTTCCTTTCTGATAGAACCGGTGCATTTCATCCACCCGGCCGTGCTGGCATATAATTGCCCAAACCTCCGGAGCCATCGAATGAAAAGCACTGCCAACCCGCCCAAGGAAATCCCTTCGCCCCGGGAAAGCCGATCACAACTCATCACCCTCTTTGCCTGGTTCAATATAGTCCTGTGCGGCCTGAGCGTGTTTGCTTGTCTCGGCATGATGCTGCTCTTCAAAACCTTGCTCCCGGCCGATCAGATGATGGCCGTCATGCAGAGCCCGGAAATTCAGAAGATCGTCCCGGCGTCTGCGATGTTTGCGCTGCGCCATATCCAGGCGATCCTGGCCGCGTCGCTGGCGTTATCCGCGGTGATGTTCATCGCGTCCTATGCGCTGCTCAAGCGCAGGAACTGGGCGCGGCTGTTCTGGGTGGTCATGATGGGGTTGATGGTCGTCTGGTTCATGGCCGGATTGTTTTTTCAGCCGGATATTTCTTCATTTCTCCCGCCGGAATTGAATAACGCTCCTCCCGAAATCCAGGCGCAGTTGAGGGCGATGATCGAAACAGCCAGAATATCCGGATATGCCCTGTCCATCGTCCAGGCCGTTTTGTTTGTGTGGGTGATTTGGCGCTTTTGTTCGCAGGACATCCGCATGGAGTTTCAGGCAGACTGACAGGCACTGCCTTCCGGCGGGCTTTCCGGTATTTTTCGGCCTGAGTTTTCCGGCCTGACAATTTTCCATCCCGCGCGTCTATAGCTTTGAGTGCCCGGCAATTCAAATGGGCGGTTGGGATAGGAGCATGGCATGAGCGAAGATAGCGAAACCGGCAAGCTCAACCCGGATGAGGCTGGCAAAGCTGGCACGGGTGAGGGCGGCAATTCCAATCCGGATAATACCGTCGATCTCAGCCTGGTCGAGGAACTGACGGCTTATTACGGAGACGATTACGAACTGGCTTTCCCCGTGCTGTTGCGGCATGCGCAAGAGAGTGATGTATACGCGCAGTTCCGGCTTGCCGCCTTGTATGAGCATGGGCTGGGTGTGGAACAGGATCTCGAGCAGGCCGCCCGGTGGTGTGCCATTGCCGCAGAGCGGGGCCATAACGGAGCCCAGTGCAAGATGGGGCAGTGCTGCGAGCAGGGGCTGGGCGTGCCGCAGGATTACGCGAAAGCCGCCGAGTGGTATCGCCGGGCGACGGAAAAGTGGAATGCGCAGGCGCAAAACAGCCTGGGCGCGCTTTACGAAAAAGGGCTGGGCGTAGCGCAGGATGATGAGCAGGCGGTGCATTGGTACAGCAAGGCAACCGAAAAAAAGCTGGCCGAGGGTGAATTCAACCTGGGCCGCATGCATGAATATGGCCGGGGCGTTTCCCAGGATTACGAGCAGGCGTTTCTCTATTATCACCGCGCCGCCATGCAGGAACACGCACGCGCGCAATACAAGCTGGGCTGGATATACCAGCATGCAAAAGGATTTCCACAGGATTTGGAACAGGCGGCGGCCTGGTATCGCAAGTCCGCGCGGCTGGGCTGCGCCAAGGCGCAATACCAATTGGCCAGGTTTCATGCTGCGGGCGCGGGCGTCGAGGTCAGCTATGTGCGCGCAGCGCAATTGCACCGCGAGGCAGCCGAACAGGGCCATGCCGAAGCGCAGCGCGAATTGGCGGAATGCTACCTTTGCGGGCTGGGCGGGCTCGCGCGCGATTCCAGCCAATATGTTCACTGGCTTACCCAGGCAGCCGAAAACGGCAGCGCGCGGGCGGCAGCCGAGCTGGGCAGCGTTTACCTGGATGCGGCAGCCGGGCTGGGCAGCGTTTACCTGGATAACGAATGGGTGCTGACGCACCGTTACGACCTGGCGCTGGAATGGAGCCGCAAGGCGGTGGAGCAGGGCAATTTCGATGCCTGGCTGAGCCTGGGGCTCATGCATGAGATGGGCTTCGGCGTACCTGTGGACTTGCCCGAGGCGGCGCGCTGCTACCGGAAATTTCATGCGGCGAGGGACAACGTGCACCGCCATGCCGCCTATCCTTACACCAGCGACCTCAAGATCGCCGATTTCTTCTACCAGGCGCAGCCCCCCCTACAGGACAGGTTTCTCTCCATGCAAATGTATTCCGACATGGCGTGCAGCGACAGCAACCAGGCGCTTGCCGAAACCGCCGCCAACCGCATGGCCGCCGCCCGGGCAGTTGTCTTGCCGGCCGCCATCGAAAATGATGCCGAGGCGCAAAACCTGCTGGGGCTGATGTATCACCATGGCTTGGGCGTGGGGCAGAACCATGAAAGGGCGCTGCACTGGTTCAAGTTATCCGCCCTGCAGGGCCTGGCAGACGCCCAATACAACCTGTGGGATATGGAGCGCTGGGGCGAGGAAGGCCGGGACATCCTCACCGGATGGCTGCAGCAGGCGGCGGTGCAGGGGCATGCGGCAGCGCAATGCGCGCTGGGGTGCGAATACCTTTCGGGTCACCGCTGTATTCCGGAAGACTGCGACCGGGGGCGGTTCTGGCTGGAACAGGCTGCCGTACAGGGTTTTGCCGAAGCGCAATACGAACTCGGCAAGTTGTTCGAGGAAGGCAAAAATGGCATCGCCCGGGACATGGTGCAAGCGGTGGACAACTACCGGAAAGCGGCGGCGCAAAACAATCTCCAGGCGCTGTTCCAGATGGGCTGGCTGCATGGCCTGGGCAAGGGCGTGGAAAAGGATCGGCGCGCCTCGGTGGCTTACTACCGCAAGGCTGCCGATTACGGCTACCCGAGGGCAGTAGAAATCCTGAGGAAATCGCGCTATGCCGAATTCGAGGCGGACGATAGCTGAGCCCGCGGTTTCGTGTGATACACGAAGCAAACATTATTTTTACTCAACTCCAACAAGGAACAAACATGAAAAAGATCACACTGCTGCTGGTCATGCTGCTGATACCGATGCTTTCATGGGCAGAAGATGCACCCATCGAAACCTACACCAAGGACAAGCAAGGATGCCACCTCAAGCAGATGCCGGAATTCGGCCCCGCCAAAACCCTCAAGTGGAAAGGAAAATGCACATCCGGCTATCCGGACGGGCCAGGCACGCTGACCAAATACCGGGACGAAAGGCTGGTCGAAACGGAAACCGTAACTTTCAAAAACAAGCTGCGGGAGGGCGCTGCAAAAACGGTTTTTTCCGATGACGGCTCGGTGCTCTGGGTTGAGGCGGCATTTGCGCACGGCAAGCTCAACGGGAAAATGGCCGCGCATTTGGCGAACGGCGATGTTCTGGAACTTCAATTCGTGGACGGCAACGACAGCGGCCATGCCAAATTGACCAGCAAGAACGGCGATTTGTTCGAGGGTGAGGCGCTGGGCGGCGGGCATTTGAAAGGGAAATGGACCTATGCCAAGGGCGGCGCCTATGAGGGCGAAAAATACCAGGGCGCCATGAGCGGCCAAGGGGTGCTCACCCTCAATGATGGCAGCAAGCAGGCGGGCGAATTCATCCTGGACGAATTCGTGGACATCAAGGACGAAACCGCCGCCAAGCTGATGCCCGCGCGCTTCGGCCTGAAATTCGGCATGACGCACAAAGAAGTCCTGGCAGTAGTCGGCGGGATGATGGAGAGCCCCAACTCCCAGTTCCGCAATTCTTACGATGTGGCAAAATTCCCCGACGAAAAATTTGCCACACCCAACCTGAAGGTCGGCCTGCGAACAGTGTATTTCGATGACGATGGCAAGCTGTGGCGGGTCTGGGCGCAAATCCTGCTCAATGAAGACAGCTATTTCGGCGGCGGGGAAGTGGTGCAGGCATACGGCTCCATCAGGCGATACCTGGCGCTGAACAACGACCTCGCCAAAACCGGCGAAACCTATCCGCACTATGGCGGTGGAGTCGCAGCCTGCCGCGATGTCGAAGGCTGGAAAAACGAGAATCCGGAATCGTTCAAGATGGCCGAGCAGACTGCGCCCAACATGGCCCGCTCCCAGCGCGTGATATTCGACATCGGCTGCGGCGCGATCGCGCCTTGGGAAAGGGTGTACAACAGCCGCGACGGCAAGGAAAGATACTATGTCGGCATACGCTACGGCAACCTGTACGCCACCCCGGTGGTTTATACTGCCGCCATCGCGGACGAAGATGCGATGCGCAAGAAAATGGCAAAGCACCCGCCTGCACCTGCACCTGCGGCCAGTTCCGTGTCAGCCGATGCGGGAGCGGAGGGCGGCAAGAAAACCGCGAAGGAATGAATCATCCAGCGAAGGTGAACGTATGGCAGAAACGGTATTTGAGGAAAGCCACGGCAGCAAGCGCTTCCAGGTAGTGACCAACGACCTGCTGGCCGAGCCGGTGGACTGCATCGTCAATGCCGCCAACGGCGGCCTCTCGCACGGTGGCGGCATCGCCGCTGCCATCGCCGAGGCGGCGGGTGAGCGGCTGGAAGCGGCCTGCGAGCGCATCATCGAAAAAGTGGGGCGGGTTCCGGTAGGTTGTGCCGCGCTCACCACCGCGGGCGACCTTCCCTACAAGGCCGTCATCCACGCGGTCGGCCCGCGCCAGGGCGAGGGTGACGAAGAAACCAAGCTGGTGTCCGCGCTGAAATACGCATTCCGCCTTGCGGCCAAAAAAGGCTACGCCTCGATTTCATTTCCTGCGGTCAGCTCCGGCATCTTCTCCGTGCCTGCCACGGTTTGCGCGCGCGCCTACCGCCGCGCGGTTACCGAATACTGGCTGGAAAACCCCGAGACCTCCCTGAGCCTTATCCGCCTGTGCCTGGTGGAAGGCCCGGTGCTGGAAGAGGTGAGGGCGCAGTACCGCGCTTGAAATGGAATTATTCGCCCCGAGTCCTTCGTCACCGTTCGTTCTGAACCTGTCGAAGGGTGAACGGAGATAAGGCAGGATTCCCTCCCCCTTGCAGGGGGAGGGTTAGGGTGGGGGTAGAATCCAAGCATGAATGAAGCCTAAAGTTTGTACCCCCATCCCAGCCTTCCCCCTGATAGGAGGAAGGAGCAAAACAGGGCTTAACCAACTTTTTGGGCGGCCGCATCCAGCCGGGCCAGGACTTCCAGGTATTTGCGCGCTTCGGCTGCCGCCGCGTGGTCGGGGAATTTCGCCTGCACTGCGCGCAGAATCTTCGCTGCTTCCTGGCTCTTGCCGTAGCGCTCGTCCAGTATCTTCGCCGAAAGCAGGTAAACCTGCGCGGTATGCTTGTGGCCGGGATAGCGCTTGTCGAAACCGCGCATCAGATCCAGCGCCAGTTTGGGCCGGTTCGACAGGCTGGCCGCAGCGGCCAGATCATACACATGGTCGGCATTGCGCGGCTGGAATGCCGGGTCGGCCTTCAGGCCCTGTTCGCACAGGTCCAGTGCCTGGAACATTTTCTTCTCCAGCACCAGTTTGCCGATGAAATCGAGCGCATGCTGCAGCGCCTGCTCCTTCTTGCCGGTCGCCATCAGCAGCTTCTGGTAGCGCTCGTGCAAATCGTTCCGCTCCCAATTGGTGCGCAGCTCCTCGCGCAGCACCCCGCATGCCTCCTCCTCCTTGCCCTCGGCAATCAGCGCGGCCAGCTTCGCCAGGAAAGGGTCGCCCGCCTTTTTGTTGGGCCCAATCTTCTCCTGCGCCTTTTCAAAGCTCACCTCCGCATGCAGGCCCAGCTTGTCGTGATACTGGTAAATCACATACCCCATCATGTTGTAGGTGATGAGCGTAAAGTAAAATTGCACGAAGAAGGTCAGCGGCACCACCAGCCACGAATTCGTGTGCGAATGCATGAAATGCTGCATCCACGCCCCGCTGGAAGTCACGCTCAACAGGAGGAAGCAAAGCGCCAGATAGGGCGAGCCGATGGTGCGGATGTAAAAAAATATCTGGCCTGGATTGAGCGCCTGGAACAGGCTGCGGGACGTGGCGATGATCATGATGCCTGCCGGGGGAATAATGTTTACCAGCAGCCAGCCCAGCCCCTCGCCGATCGTGCCCAAGAGGGACAACAGCACGACCTGTATCCCGAGAATGACGAACAGCGCTATCATCCGCAAGACCTGGCCTATCTCGCCCACTTCATTTCCATCCAGATTGTTGGGCTCATCGAAGCGGCCATTGGCCGTGCGTTCCAGCACGACAAAGGCATACTTGAAAAACACCAGCCAGAGAATCAGGTAGATGAAAACGCCAAACATGCCTATCAGGAGTATCGCGACACTGCCGGCCAGGGAAAACACAGCCAAGCGCACCAGCGAACCCATCTGCATCGGGTAAACAAAAAAGCTGGGCAGCCTGCGCCAGAACGGCGTGAAGGAAGGGTCGGATTCAACAGAAAAACGTTCTTGCTCAGCCATGGCTGGCGCCCCCGGAAAGGAAGATTTGGAATATTAGCAGAAACCGTGTATGCAGTAAGGCTAATGCACTTCCTGCCTTCATTCTTTCGTATGTTTCAGCACATACCTCCGGATTATGGGCATTAGCATGCAAAGCCGGAGGTATAACCTATCGGAATTGATAGGCCGGTGTTGAGATTGCACGCGAAGGGAGAACCCAGGCAGGAGAGGGGACGGTCAGTCCTTGCGAACAGCCTTTGCGCGGTAGCGCTCCACCAGCCACAGCACATAGCCGGATACGGAATAGCCGAGGAAGATGAGGAACAGTACGCCGGGCGGGTAGCTGGAGACCACGACGAAGAACATGGCGATGAGGAACACCACGATGAACGGCACGCTCTTGCGCAGGTTGATGTCCTTGAAGCTGTAGTAGCGCACGTTGCTGACCATGCTGAGCCCGGCAAAGACCGTGAGCGCGCAGGCAACCCAGCGCAGGTCTTCCCCGAAGCCGGAGAGGAACTGGATGTTGTCGTGCGCCAGCCAGACGAAGCCCGCCACCAGCGCCGCCGCCGCCGGGCTGGGCAGTCCTTGGAAGTAGCGCTTGTCTATCACGCCGATGTTGGTGTTGAAACGCGCCAGGCGCAGGGCGGTGCCCGCGCAGTAGATGAAGGCGGCGAACCAGCCCCACTTGCCCAGGCCTTTCAGCGTCCATTCGTACACCACCAGCGAGGGCGCCACGCCGAAGGAAACCATGTCGGAGAGGCTGTCGTATTCCGCGCCGAATTCGCTTTGGGTATGGGTCATGCGCGCCACGCGGCCATCCAGCGAATCCAGGATCATGGCCAGGAATATCGCCACGGCGGAATGTTCGAACTCGCCGTTCATCGCCTGCACGATGGCGTAAAACCCGGCAAACAGCGCGGCCGTGGTGAACAGGTTGGGCAGGATGTAGATGCCCCGCCTGCGCAGGCCGGTTTTTTTGCGTATGTCCTGTTCGGGTTCGTACATGGCGGGTTCCGGTTATTTGCCTTCGAGGTAAGCCAGGATGGTGGTGGTGGCGGAAACCTTGTCGCCGATGGTCACTTTCACGGCGGCCGTCAGCGGCAGGTACACGTCCACGCGCGAGCCGAAGCGGATGAAACCGTAGCGCTGGCCGCGATGCAGCGTGTCCCCGGCCTTGACGTAACACAGGATGCGCCGCGCGATCAGCCCGGCCACCTGCACGGCGGTGACGGTCTCGCCGCCCGCGGTCTTCAGCACCACCGCGTTGCGCTCATTTTCGGTGGAAGCCTTGTCCAGGTCGGCATTGACGAAGCTGCCGGGGAAATACTGCACCAGTTCCACCGTGCCGTCCACCGGGCTGCGCTGGGAATGCACGTTGAACACGTTCATGAACACGCTCACCTTGATCGCATCGCGCTTGGCATACACATCCTGCACGCGCTCCACCGCCACGATGCGTCCATCGACGGGAGACAGCACGGCATTGGCATCCTGCGGGATTTCGCGCGCCGGGTCACGGAAGAATTGCAGCACGAACAGCGCGATGATCCACAGCGGAATCGACCACGCGGCGCACCACACGGTGGCGCCGATGGCCAGCGTCAGCGCAATCGCCAGGAACGGCCAGCCCTCGCGGGCGATGATGGGGTGGGGGTAGTTGTTCATGTTAATTCAGTCGCTAGTTGTTAGTCGGTAGTCGCTAGTCGCTAGTCGCTAGTTGGGTTGTCCGCTGCGCGGTTTTTTGTTTTAACTAACGACTAGCGTCTAACGACTGCCTTTATTTAGTTCTTGGACTGATCGACCAGCTTGTTCTTGCTGATCCAGGGCATCATGGCGCGCAGCTGGCCGCCTACCTGTTCGATCTGGTGCTCGGCGTTCAGGCGGCGGCGGGCGGTCATCTCGGGGTAGTTGGTGCGGCCTTCGAGGATGAAGCGCTTGGCGTAATCGCCGGTCTGGATGTTCTTCAGCGCTTCCTTCATGGCGGCGCGCGCTTCGTCACCGATTACGCGCGGGCCGGTAACGTATTCGCCGTATTCCGCGTTGTTGGAGATGGAATAGTTCATGTTGGCGATGCCGCCTTCATACATCAGATCCACGATCAGCTTGAGCTCGTGCAGGCATTCGAAGTAGGCCATCTCGGGCGCATAGCCCGCTTCCACCAGCGTCTCGAAACCGGCCTTCACCAGCTCCACCGCGCCGCCGCACAGCACGGCCTGCTCGCCGAACAGGTCGGTCTCGGT
>JBGPSQ010000024.1:0-21722 GCA_041490205.1 Gallionellaceae bacterium | reverse complement strand
CCGGTCGTTGATGATGACGAAGAGGAATACTCCTCTGCCGTCGATATGGACAAGATCATCGAGTGCATACCGGAACTGAAAACCCGGCTGGAGCCGTTTACCCTGCACTATAGGGAGGCATTGGCATGGATCCTGTCGGGTTCCAGGAAAGCAACCTATTATGGGGCATCATTGGGAGAGGGGATTCAGGTTGGCGGCGATCCTGACCTCATCCAGGGCGAGCATGAGCCGCGCTGCGGGATGTGCCAGCAGCCCATGCGCTTCCTGTTCCAGTTTGAGGATGTATTCGGGGAAGAATACCTGCTGGGCGATGCGGGGATGGGCTATATTTACGGCTGCGATGCGCATCCGGAACAGTGCCAGGGCTTTGTAGATTGCTGTTGATACGCTGCCACGCTGCATGTGGTCATGGCGGAAAGCCAATGCCGGGCATGTGCCCGGCATTGGCCTGGTGCAGAAACAAACATTTAAAACTTGACCACTACGCCAGCGGTGAGCAGGGTGATTTTTGTCTTGCCGGTGGCGGCATCGCCGACGTTGCCCAGACTTTCATATAAGGCGCGCACCCCGACGTCCCGGTTGAAGTCGTACCTTGCACCCAGTCCCCAAGCCAGGTTGGTGCTGGTGACGCTGCTGCCTGATGCTGTATGGTCAAGCGTTGTTGCAGCGATGCCCAGCTTGGCTGCCAAAGAAAATCCTCCGCCCAGCGGAAATGTGCCAACCCCGGAAAACTGGAAGCCGCTTGCTTTCCAGTCTCCCTGTGACGTTGCGCCCAGCATCCCCAGGCTTTGCTTGCCATAGTAACCGTAGCTGAGTTCCGCGCCCATCATCGGGACGAACTGGTATCCGCCTGCGACCCTGAATACTGCGCTGGTGTCGGTACATCCTGTCACGCCCGCCCCTGTACACACATCTGACGCCTTGGCTTGCCCAATATCAACTGCGCCATAAACAAACTCTTGCGCCATGGCCGGGAAACTTGCAGTGCACAAACCTCCTATGCCCAAAGCCATGGTGATCAATGAAATTTTCGAAAGATTTTTCATGTCGCTCTCCTTCTTCGTATGCGAGATATCGAGAGTTCAGCGTATGCACTGTCGGAAGGCGAGTCAATACCGTCAATCTGGTATAGATCAAATTGCCACGAGGCTTCCGGTTTTCCGGAAGCCCTGCTTAAGGAATTCTTGCATCCGCCCATCCAGTAGGCTGGAGTGTGGCACTGAGCCCGGCAGGTCTAATGTCCGTAAATGCCGGGGTTCGTGTTTAATGATTCAGCCGAGGATCAAGCTCGATGGCCTTTGCACGGTCAGCCTGGGCGCCTGCCGCATCGCCTTTCCGCTTCTTGCATATCGAGCGGTTGAAATACGCTTCCGCATAATCCGGACGCAGTTCGATGGCGCGCGTGAAATCGGCGATGGCCCCATCGAAATCACTCCTGTCGGCCCGCACCGCGCCGCGGTTGTTATAGGTATAGGCATCCTGCGGATCGAGTTCAAGGGCTTTGGCATAGTCCGCCAGTGCGCCATCGAGATCGCCTTTGTCGCGCAAGGCAACGCCGCGATTGCTATAGGCCCCGGCATTATTGGGGTTGATCTGGATCGAGCGCGTGTAGTCCTGTATCGCGCCTTCCAGGTCGTGCTTGTCGCGTTTCACCACCCCGCGGCTGCTATAGGCCTTCCAGTAATCGGGGTTGATCTCGATCGCCTTGGTAAAGTCGGCGATTGCACCGTCGAGATCGCCCTGCTTGTATTTGTGGACCCCGGAGTTGTAGAACGGCACAGCGCTGACGGTTTGGGCGTGCGCAGGCGTTGCGGCGGCAAAGAAAGTCGCGGCAAACAGGATGGCGAAGATGGAACTTATAGCTTTCATATTTCTCTCCGTGAAGGGGGTACGGTTCAGCAGGTTGGCCCCAATGGAATGGATCTGCCCGCCGATAAATAATAGTACAGCCAGCAGGTATTTGCCTATAGCACCTGAAAGGACTGCACGATCAAACCTTAGGGGGATTGCTGCCAATACCGGGCATGCGCCTTGCGCCAGCGATCAATTTTAAAATCTTTGCCGTCCATCTCCACGATTACCGCACCATCATCATCCGAGCGAAGCAGTTCGCTGCCGATGTCCCGGTAACGTACCACCACTTCCTCCTTCGGGTGGCCGAAGCGGTTGCGGTATCCGACGGTGAATACCGCATAGCGGGGGTGCACGGCCTTGATGAAATCAGGGGTAGAGGACGTCTTGCTGCCGTGATGGGGCACCACCAGCAGGGTGGCGGGCAATTTGTCCGGGTGTAATTGCAGCAGGCGTTGTTCGGATTCCTTCTCGATGTCGGCGGCGAGCAGCACGCTGTGCGTGCCGGTGCTGATGCGCAGGGTGCAGCCGCGATTGTTTTTGCTGATCTCGGCATCCGCATAGCTGGCGCGGGAGGGATGCAAGACTTCAAAGTGCACGCCATCCCAATCCCACTGCTGGCCATCGGCGCAGCGTTGCGGGTTGTGCGCCTCCCGCAGGATGGGGCTGTCTTCCGGCAAGGATGACGACAGCCAGTTGATGGGCATGGCCTGCATTACGGAGAGCGCTCCGCCGGTGTGGTCGGTGTCGTCGTGGGTGAGCATCAGCCCGTCGAGTTGTGCGATGCCCAGCGCGCGCATGGAAGGAACGAGGATGCGGTTGCCGCTGTCCGCCTCGCCGGGAAAATCCGGGCCTGCGTCGTACAGCAGCATGTGGTTCTGAGTTTGCGCAGCGACGGAAAGTCCCTGTCCCACGTCGAAAATCACCAGGCGCATTGCACCGTCCCTGGGTGTGGCGGGCAGGGTGAGGAACATCGGCAGCATCATGAGCACACCCAGCCAGCGCGCCGGAAAGCCGCGCGGCAGCAAAATCCACAATGCGCCCGCCATGCCCAGTGCAATGCTCCATGCGGGCGGCGCGTGCTGCTGCCAGACTGCATCCGGCAGGCGGTTCAGCCATTCCAGGGCCGTCATGCAAAGCGACATGGCGCCGTGCGCCAGCCACAACAGGCCGTCTATGGGGATTGCCGCGCCCAGTATCGCGAGCGGGGCCACGATAAAGCTCACCACGGGAATGGCGAAGGCATTGGCTATGGGCGATACCAGCGAGACCTGCTGGAACAGCGCCAGCAGCGGCGGAACCATGCCCGCCATCATTGCCCATTGCACGCGGCCATATTCCACGAGCCAGTGGGTTTTACCGATGCGGTTGGCGCTAACGTACAGTATCAGCGCCACCGCGCCGAATGACAGCCAGAATCCCGGCGCCATCACTGCCCACGGGTCGGCCAGCAGCACTACAGTCAACGCGGCGGCGAGCAACTGCGAGGGCGCAACACGGCGAGAGAGCAGCAGCGCGATGGCGACGGTGGCCAGCATATACACTGTGCGCTGGGCAGGGACGGAAAATCCGGAGAGCAGTGCATAGGCCAGCGCTGCCACCAGTCCGGCAAGCGCCGCCGCCTTGCGCGCGGGAAAGGCCAGGGCAAGCCGTGTAACCCGCCGCCATAGCGCATAGGTGAGCGTGAAGGCGACGGTGGCGAACATGGTGATGTGCAGCCCGGAGATGCTCATCAAATGGTTGACGCCTGTGCGCGTGAACACTTGCCATTGCGCCGCAGGGATGCTGCCCTGGTCGCCGATGGCAAGCGCTATCAGCACGCCGGAGTAGGGGGCGTCGCCCAGCACGGTGCGGAAACGCTCGCGCACTTTCTCGCGCAGGCGCTCGATCCAGTAGCCCGGTGTATTCACCATCTCGTCCAGCCGTGCATTGCCCCCATCGGCGCGCACGTAGCCGCTGGCGCGCAGGTTGCGCTCCAGCATCCACGCCTCGAAATCGAAACCGTAAGGGTTGGACGAACCGTGAGGCTGCTTCAGGCGTACGGTGAAGCGCCAGCGCTCGCCCGCCCTGACTGACAGCGATTGATTGTTGTCGTAAGTGGAAAGCAGTACGTGCGCCGGAATATGCGTGCCGGGCGTAAGCGTCTGTTCCACATCGAAGGCAAAGCTCTGGCCGCCTTCGCGCTGGCGCGGCAGTTCCGCCACCACGCCGGTAACCTCGATGTTTACTCCCTGCCATTCATCGGGCAGCTTGTCCGCCAGGCGCTGCTGCGCAAAAAAGGCGGCGTAGAAAAATCCCAAAGTAAAGGCGAGGGCGGAGATGGTGGCATGGCGGAATATGCGTTGCCAAGGAAGTGCGCGCGGCAGCAGCAAAAGCAGGCCGAGCGGCAGCAGCGCCCACGCCCATGAAAACGGCGGCAGATCCGCCTGCTGTTGCAGCAGCCAGACGCCAAGCGCGAAAAAAACGGAAAACTTGACCATGTGGCGAGTCCCGATGTTTTCTTCCCGGATGTAGTATCCGGGAAATCAGTTTACGGCAGGCCGGTTTGAGTCCGCCACGGCTGGCCCGGTTTGTACGCTAGCTCATGCGCAACATGCTTGCCGCGCTTTCCGCCTCTTTCGAATGGGGAAACTGGCTGGTCAAGGATTGCAGGGTCTGCTCGAATTTGTCCTTGTTCTTTTCACGGTAGTATCCGCTAGCCAGCGCCAGAAGCACTGCGGGCAATTCGGCATGCCGGGGGGTGCTGCGCTGCAGAAAGGCAGCCAATTTATCCGCGTCTTCGCAATGGCCGGAGGAGGCGAAGCGTTTTGCCAGCTTCGCGGAAAGGTCGTGCCCCAGTTTGGGTACCGGCTGGGCGCAACTCATGTATTCCCTGAAAAGAGTATGCACCTGCCCTGAGGTGGCAGCATCCATACCGGGCGTTGCCAGCAGCTTCAACGCGGCGCGATGATAATCTTCGCTCGCAGGGTCAGCCTTGGACGAGCGATAAACCAGCCGGGCCAGGTTCATGTCGTCCGGGTGTTTCTCCTGCAGCGCCCTGAATACGGCGAGCGCTTTTTTGAATTCCATCGCACCCAAATGATTCATGCCGCGTTGGAATGTTTCCTTGTCCATCTCCTTGCTTTCCGCCTCCTCGTGGTGCTCCTCGATCTGGGCGGGGCGCACCTGGCGGAACACCGTGCCCATCACAGCGCCGCCGAGCAAGCCGCCGAAGTGGGCCATGTAGGCGATGTGCGCGCCCTTTTCGGAGAGGAACTGGTAAAGCTCGTTGCCCAGCCACAGCGGCAACAAGGCAATGGCCGGGGCACGAACATAATCGAAATAAAACCCCAGCGAATAGAAGAAGTCGATTTTCCGCAGACCGAAAATAACGGTATACATCCCCATCACCCCGGCAATCGCACCGGAAGCGCCCAGGCTTGCTCCCCCGTGTGCGGTCAGGCCGAACATGAAGGTCGCAGTGAAGATGGACACCACATAACCGATTGTGAACAACGCTTTGCCGATGACCGATTCGACCAGGAATCCGACCAGGAACAGCACCACCATATTGCCGAACAAATGATCAAACCCGCCATGCATGAAGGCCGAGACAAATGCATTGGCCGGGGTGGGGGCATCTACATAGAAGACGTAGCGCGTGGTGAAAGAGCGCATGGAATCGAATTTTTTGCGCTGTGCAGTCCAGGCGGGGTATTCCGGTGCATCCGCAGTGACGACATGCCCGGCATGCAATTCGCGAATGAATCTGGAATCTTGTTCCATCACGGTAAACGCGCGGGGGTCTTTCCTATCGAGCAATTGCCTGACATGTTGTGACTTGATGAAGTCGCCTGATTTTTCGAGGTATTCCGGGTAGCGATTCAACTCCCAGCTCGGCAAATCGGAAGAGAAGTAATACTCGGCTGCTTTTCTTTCCTGAGACTCATCACCGGACTGCAGGAAAAAAAATACGAAGCAATTGACCAGGATGAGCAGCAGGGTGACGACCGGCGGCCGCTTCCAATTTACCCGGTTGCCGACTGGAATGATGAACATGGTCTTATATGCGCTTCGCCAGTTCTGCCGCCTTGCCCACATAGGTGGCGGGCGTCAGTTCGCGCAGGCGCTGCTTTTCGGCTTCGGGAATATCCAGCGTCTTGATGAAGACATGCAGGCTTTCGCGGTTGATGCCGCCCTTGCCGCGCGTGAGCTCTTTCAGTTTGTCGTATGCATTGTCGATGTTATAGCGGCGCATAACGGTCTGGATCGGCTCGGCCAGCACTTCCCAGCTGTTGTTCAGGTCCTCATCCAGCCGCTGCGGGTTGGCCTCCAGCTTGTTCAGCCCCTTCAGGCAGGATTCGTAAGCGAGCAGGGTGTAGCCCAGCGCCACGCCCATGTTGCGCAGCACGGTGGAGTCCGTCAGGTCGCGCTGCCAGCGCGAGATGGGCAGCTTCTCGGACAGATGTTTCAGCAGGGCATTGGCCATGCCAAGGTTGCCTTCCGAATTCTCGAAATCGATGGGATTGACCTTGTGCGGCATGGTGGAGGAACCGACTTCGCCCGCCACCACTTTCTGCTTGAAATATCCCAGCGAGATATAGCCCCAGATGTCGCGGTTGAGATCGATCAGGATGGTGTTGATGCGCGCATAGGCGTCATAAAGCTCTGCCATGTAGTCGTGCGGCTCGATCTGGATGGTGTAGGGGTTGAACGTCAGGCCGCGCGCCTCGACGAATTTCCTGGCGAATGCTTCCCAATCCACCTCGGGATAGGCCGCCATGTGAGCATTGTAATTTCCCACCGCGCCATTGATCTTGCCGAGCAGTTCAATGGCGGCGAGACGTTCGCGCGCGCGCAACAGGCGATGCACCACATTAGCCATTTCCTTGCCCAAGGTGCTGGGGGTGGCGGTCTGGCCGTGGGTGCGGCACAGCATGGGCTGCGCGGCGTGCTGGTGCGCCAGGGCGCGCAGCTTGGCAATTATCGAATCCAGCATGGGCAGCATCACCTCTGCGCGGGCGGCTTTCAGCATCAGCCCGTGGGAAAGGTTGTTGATGTCCTCGGAGGTGCAGGCGAAGTGGATGAATTCCAGCGCATTGACGGTTTCCAGGTTGCCGGAAAGCTTCTCGCGCAGCCAGTATTCGATGGCTTTCACGTCATGGTTGGTGCGCATCTCGATGGACTTGATCTGCTCGGCATCCTCCCGGCTGAACTTTTCCACGAGCTGGTCGAGTTGCGCCACGGTGCTCGCCGAAAATGCTTCCACCTCCTTGATGTGCTCCTCAAAGCTCAAGGCTTTCAGCCATTCGATCTCGATCAGCACGCGGCAGCGTATCAGGCCATACTCGCTGAAATGGCGGCGCAGGGCATCCACCTTGCCGTAATAGCGGCCATCGAGGGGAGACAGGGCGGTGAGGGAGGTCAGGGTCATGGCGTATCGAGGCAGATGAGTTCAGAACCGCTATTTTACGCAAAAGCGCCCAATCCGTCTTGATCTGGCTCCGGTTGGCGGTTTGCCGCCATCCATTCCATAAATTTGCATGGCTTTTCTCCGGCGCACTTGCCTTGACGCCGTTTTTAATCAAGAATGGAGCCATACGACGTAAAGCAGCACCATGACCAAGACAGCCATTGCCGATTTCACCCTTCCCGCCACCGGCGGAACCGATTTCTCCCTGTCCGCCGCGCGCGGCAAATCGCTGGTGATCTATTTTTACCCCAAGGATAATACGCCCGGCTGCACCGCCGAAAGCCAGGGGTTCCGTGATATGTACCCGGAGTTCCAGCAGGCAGGCTGCGAAGTAGTGGGCATTTCGCGCGACAGTATCAAGTCGCACGAAAATTTCAAGGCCAAGTTCAGCTTGCCTTTCCCGTTGCTGTCGGATGCCGAGGAAAAGGCATGCACGCAATTCGGCGTGATCAAACTGAAAAAACTATACGGCAAGGAAGTGCGCGGCATCGAGCGCAGCACTTTCGTGCTGGATCGGCATGGCGCATTGCGCCATGAATGGCGCGGCGTGAAAGTGGAAAACCACGTTGCGGAAGTTTTGAAATTCGTGCAATCACTTCAGGGAGCATCATGACACCCGCAACGCCCGCCACCAAGCCCGCCACCAAGTTATTTGTGCTGGATACCAACGTATTGATGCACGATCCGACCAGCCTGTTCCGCTTCGAGGAGCATGACGTCTACCTGCCGATGTTCGTGCTGGAAGAACTGGACAATGGCAAAAAGGGCATGTCGGAAGTCGCGCGCAATGCGCGCCAGGCCAGCCGCTTTCTCGATGCCATCGTCAGCGAAACCGCGCACGACATAGCACAGGGCATTCCGCTGGAATCGCCGAACAACAAGAGCGCCACCGGGCGGCTGTTCCTGCAAACCCAATTCATTACCAACGAACTGCCAGCCAACATGCCCATTGGCAAGGCCGACAACGCCATTCTCGGCGTGGTGATGTACTTACACAAACAGCAACCTGAGCGTAAGGTGATCCTGGTGTCCAAGGACATCAACATGCGCATCAAGGCGCGCGCGCTTGGCCTTTCCGCACAGGATTACTTCAACGACAAGGTGCTGGAAGACACCGACATGCTCTACTCCGGCGTGTTGGCGCTGCCCCAGGATTTCTGGGATCGCCACGGCAAGGACATGAAGTCGTGGCAGCAGGGCGGCCACACCTATTACAACATCGCCGGCCCCATGTGCCAGGGCATGATGGTCAACCAGTTCGTGTTCCAGGAAAACGATGCGAATCCGTTTTACGCCGTGGTGGTGGAGCAGGGCGGGGATACCGCCATGCTGCGCACGGTGACAGACTACACCCACCAGAAAAACGCCATCTGGGGCATCACCGCGCGCAACCGCGAACAGAATTTCGTGCTCAACCTGCTGATGAATCCGGAGATTGATTTCGTCACCCTGCTGGGCCAGGCGGGCACCGGCAAGACCCTGCTGACGCTGGCAGCCGGGTTGATGCAGACTTTGGAGAAAAAGCTGTACACCGAAATCATCATCACCCGCGTCACCGTTCCCGTGGGTGAAGACATCGGCTTTTTGCCCGGCACCGAAGAGGAGAAGATGACTCCGTGGATGGGCGCGCTGGAAGACAACCTCGATGTGCTCAACAAGCCCGACGAGGACAGCGGCGAATGGGGGCGCGCCGCTACGCGCGACCTGATCCGCAGCCGCATCAAGGTCAAGTCGCTCAACTTCATGCGCGGGCGCACCTTCCTCAACAAGTACCTCATCATCGACGAGGCGCAAAACCTCACGCCCAAGCAGATGAAGACGCTGATTACCCGCGCCGGCCCCGGCACCAAGGTGGTGTGCCTGGGCAACATCGCGCAGATAGATACGCCTTACCTTACCGAGGGCAGTTCCGGCCTGACCTACGTGGTGGATCGCTTCAAGGGCTGGGAGCACAGCGGCCATGTCACACTCATGCGCGGCGAGCGTTCGCGCCTGGCAGATTATGCGGGCGATGTACTGTGATTTTAAAAACCTACCACAGAGACACCGAGACACAGAGAAAACCAAAGCAATCAATCCAGCATGGGCTGGAGGATCAATCAACAATTCGTTCTGTTTAGCGAGTGTTTGGTTTCTCAGTGTCTCTGTGGTGAATGTTTTTTACTATGGCCAACAAACCACTCAAAGCCGATGCTGATTGGCGCGCGGAGCTGACGCCGGAGCAATATGCAGTGTGCCGCCAGTGCGGCACCGAGTCGCCGTTCACCGGTATTTACTGGGATTGCAAGGATACGGGCATATACCGCTGCATATGCTGCGGCAGCCCGCTGTTCAGTTCGGAGACCAAATTCGATTCCGGCACTGGCTGGCCCAGCTTCCTGCTGCCGGCAAGCGAGGGTGCCCTGAAATTGCTGGAGGACACCAGCCACGGTATGAACCGCATCGAGGTGCGCTGCGCGAAATGCGACGCGCATCTCGGCCACCTGTTTGAAGACGGCCCGGAGCCCACCGGGCTGCGCTATTGCATCAACTCCGCCGCGCTCACGCTGGACCGCGATTAACTGTCCCACTCACACCATGAAAATATTATTCGACCTGTTCCCCGTCATCGTTTTTTTCGGGGTTTACAAATTATTCGGGCTGGGCAAGGAAGGCCATGCCTGCCTTGCAGACCAGGCCGCGCAGTTGCCATGGACCCAGGAACCCATCCTGCTGGCCACGATCGCCGCCATTGTGGCCGCCTTCATCCAGATCGGCTGGGTGAAATTCCGCCACGGGAAAGTGGACACCATGTTGTGGATGAGCTTTTCCATGATCACCATCCTGGGGGGCGCCACCTTGTATTTCCACAATCCCGTTTTTATCCAGTGGAAGCCAACCATTCTCTACTGGACGTTTGCCCTGGTGCTTGCGGCCGCCCCGTTCTTTGCCGGCCGCAACCCGATCCGCTCCGCCATGGAATCCCAGGTCCACCTTCCCAATCACATCTGGCGCAATCTCAATGCGGCCTTTGCCCTGTTTTTCCTCTTCCTGGGATTTGCCAATATTGCCGCCATACATTGGCTGTCGTGCGACGGATGGGTGAACTTCAAGGTGTTTGGCGTGACCGGCATGATAGCTATCTTCATGGTCGGGGTAATGGCGGTACTCATGAAATACATCGAAAAAGACAAGGAGCATAACTGATGCTGTACGCGATCATCGGGCAGTTCACCCCGAATAGCCTGGAAAAACGTGTTGCGGCGCGTCCGGCGCATGTTGCCCGGCTGCAAGCCTTGCAGGATAAGGGCCGGTTGATTCTGGCCGGGCCGTTTCCTGCTGTGGACGCCGCCGATCCCGGGGCGGCGGGATTCTACGGCAGCCTGATCGTGGCCGAATTCGCCTCGCTTCAGGTAGCCGAGGCATGGGCAGAGGCCGATCCATACATGGCCGCCGGGATTTGCGCGCAGCTTACAGTCAAGCCTTTCGTAAAGGTTTTTCCGGCTTGAGAGCTTTGCTCGGGCTGAAAACTCCAGGCGTGTCACGGCCTTTTCGGTCCATCGAAAAATTCCCTTTGGGGCGGGCTGCATGGTATATTTGCCGCTGCATGAAATGCAGTGCAGTGCGGTGTCCGCGCCTATGCGCCGGGTTCAATTGCAACCCCAATAATTTTTCATTTTAAGCCCGATAATTTTTCATTTAAGGAAGAATGCTATGCTAAAAATTGTGAAACTGGCCGCAATCGCGGCAGCCGGTATGATGTTGGCTGCTCCGGCCTTCTCTCAAGACAAAACAGCTGCCAAGGTCAACGGTGCTGCTATCCCGCAATCACGCGTGGACGCGATGGTCAAGGACGCCACCAGCCAGGGACAGGCGGATTCCCCTGAACTGCGCAAGGGCTTGCTCGATCGTGCAATCAACATCGAATTGCTGTCGCAGGAAGCAGTCAAGAAAGGCCTGGACAAGCAGCAGGAGTTCCTGGATCAGATGGAGTTGATCCGCAAGTCTTCGCTTGCCGGTGCTTATGTTCAGGACTATTTCAAGGATCATCCGGTCAGCGAGGACGCACTCAAGCAGGAATATGAAAACCTGAAGTCCAAGCTCGGCGGCAAGGAATACAAGGTTTCGCATATTCTGGTGGCCTCTGAAGAAGAAGCCAATGCCATCGAGGGCCAATTGAAGAAGAATGCCAAGTTCGAGAGCCTTGCCAAGGAGAAATCCCAGGATCCAGGTTCCAAGACCACCGGTGGCGACTTGGGCTGGAGCGTGCCTTCCAATTATGTTGAGCCTTTTGCCAAAGCCATCACCGAACTCAAAAAGGGACAGATCAGCAAGCCGGTGCACACCCAGTTTGGCTGGCATGTCATCAAGCTGGTGGACGAGCGCAACCTGAACGTGCCGCCCTTTGAACAAGTCAGGGACAACTTGAGGCAGCGCATGCAGCAACAGGCCATGCAGAAGATGATTGCTGACCTGCGCAAGAACGCAAAAGTCGAAGACGCACAATAACGGGTAACTTATTGTTCTGTCATTTCGATAAAAAGGCGGCTTAGGCCGCCTTTTTTGCTGCCGCTCTCCCAAGCCCCTCAATTTATTCAAAGGGCTGCAAACATGTTCAATCCAACCCGAAACGAAGCGCGCCAATTCCTGTTCGAAGCCTGGCGCAAGCGCCGCCACGGCGAGCCGCTTACTCCGCTGGAGGGCGTAGCTGCGCACATTATCGAGAAACATCCCGAATTCCACGGTCTGCTGGATGCGCCGGAACACAATCAGGACAAGGATTATTTTCCGGAGCTCGGGGAGATCAATCCTTTCCTGCACCTGATGATGCACCTTTCGATAGAGGAGCAGCTTTCCATTGACCAGCCGCACGGCGTCCGCGAAGAATTCACGCGGCTCGCGCGGAAACGCCAATCGGAACATGAAGCGCAACATGCGATGATGGAATGCATGGCTGAGATGATCATGCAGGCACAGCGCAACGGAACCGGGCCGGACGCTGCCGTTTACCTCGCTTGCCTTGCAAGGCAGTAGATACTCCTCCGGGCTAGGGGAAAACCCTGCCGGAATGGCGTAGTTGCAGCATAAATGCCACACCTTGCTTGACGGTCAAATGCCGGATGGGTTTTACTGGAGGTGCTTATTCTGCCGCAACGAGACAAATTAGAATGTGCTGCGGGCAAACGGAAAAAAGCCCACGAGGGCGAAGCGTGAATGTTATTTTTTAATTAATAAGGAACTGCATACCATGAAAAAATTTCTGCCGTTGTTCTGCGCCATGGGCTTCCTCGCGCAACCCGCACTGGCCGCAAACAATATCAACGCGCTGCAAAAACTGGGGCAAACGGACTTCAACTCTTTGTCTGAAGACCTCGGTTCCGCGTTGAGCTACAAGCCGGTTACGCCGGCTGCGCCACTGGGCGTCACCGGCTTCGACATCGGTCTGGAAGTGACCCAGACCAACATGGCCAAGAGCTCGCAGCTTTGGGGCACGGTCACCGGCAGCGGCAATACGCTCAACAGCCTGTATGTGCCCAAGCTGCACGTCGCCAAGGGCCTGCCCTTCGGCCTTGACGTAGCGCTGGTCTATTCCAAGGTTCCCTCCACCAACATCTCGCTGATCGGCGGCGAACTGCGTTACGCCATCCTGGATGGCGGCATCGCATTGCCGTCAGTTGCCGTTCGCGGTGCCTTCACCAAGCTGAGTGGTGTTGACCAACTGTCGTTCAACACCAAGAGCGTGGATATCTCCATTTCCAAGGGTTTCCTCATGTTCACTCCGTATGCGGGCGTGGGCAAGGTCTGGGTGAACAGCACGGCGAACATTGCGAGCGTGGCGACCGGATTGTCCTTGTCCGACAACTTTACCCAGAACAAGGTGTTCGCAGGCGCAAACCTGAATCTGGGCCTGCTGAACCTGGCCGCCGAGGTTGATAAGACCGGCTCGGCACGTTCGGTCACGGCAAAATTGGGATTCCGCTGGTAAGCAAGTAGTCTCCTGGCTGCACGGCGCTACGCACTCGCGGCGTAGCGCCGTTGCAGTTTCTCCCGTGCCAGATACGCTTCGCGCGCGATCTGCACGTCTTCCAGAAAATAAGGCAATTCTTTCAGCAGCAAGGCCTGCGGTCCATCCACCAGTGCTTTTGCGGGCGCGGGGTGGAAATCCACCAGCACCATATTGGCTCCGGCCAGCACCCCTTGGGCGGTGACGTGCATCACGTCCAGAATGCCGTCCGGCGCGGCCGCGCGGCTGCCGACCGAGTGCGAAGGGTCTATGCACACCGGCATGCGCGTCAGGCGCTTGACCACCGGCACATGGGCGAAATCCACGAAGTTGCGGTGCGGGTCGCCCATGTTGGTTTTCATGCCGCGCAGCCCGAACACCACGTTGCGGTTGCCCTCGCTTGCCAGGTATTCCGCCGCGTTCAGCGATTCGTCCAGCGTGATGCCGAAACCGCGCTTGATCAGCACCGGAAACTGCTGCTGGCGGCCGACGATTTTCAGCAACTCGAAATTCTGTGTGTTGCGCGTGCCGATCTGCAGCATCACGCCGGTCGTGTTTCCGGTCTGCCGCAAGGCTTCGCGTATCTCGTCCAGATGCGATTCATGTGTGATCTCCATCGCGATCACCTTGATGCCATATTTTCCCGCCAGTTCGAAAGCGTAAGGCAGGCAAGCCTTGCCATGCCCCTGAAAGGCATAGGGACTGGTGCGCGGCTTGTATGCGCCCATGCGAGTGCAAACCTGGCCGTTGTCGTGCAGCGCACGCAGCATCAGCTCGACGTGCTCGGGAGTGTCCACCGCGCACAGCCCGGCGAAAACGTTAAGCGTATCCTGCCCGAAGCGCACGCCGTTGTACTCGAAATGCGACGGACGCGGATCATCCTTGTGCCGCCCGAGGATGCGGTATTCCTCCGACACGCGTACCACGCGCTCCACGCAGGGCAGCGCTTGCATGTCCTCGACTTCTAATTGTTTGGTATTGCCGATCAGGTAGATTTCGGTCAGCGCCTGCTCGGCGCCGCGCTCGGTATGCACCCGCGCCTGGATGCCCGCCAGCCCGGCCAGGCGGCCCATCAATTGCCGAAAATCGGCACCTTGCTGGTCGGTGTCGGGGGAGAGGATGAGGATCATTTTGGTTTCCGGTTGTCTCGCTACTAAGCTTCTTGCTTCTATTTTCGTTGCCTTGTTGCAGCATTGCCAGACTCGCGCTTGTCCGTGGGCGCGGGGGAAGTGCAGGGCCATGCTGACCGAAGTACCGGCCTGAAGGAGACTGCCGCCACTGCCTTATGTGAGCAGCCAATTGTATAGCACGATTATGCGGCCTATGGCAGAATCAAACGCGCCAGATCGCGCTTCTTATGCGGCGAGCATATTTCGCGGAAAAATATTTTCCGTATATGGGATTTGAAATCGCCACTTGTTTTGATTAACCATTTGACAGGGAGTTAATAAAAAAATGAGTTCGTTGTCCCCGCTATTGGCAGCAAATCAACCCGCTGATTGGTGGTTTGCGTTCAAGTTCAACACTACCACTTTCCCGTATGACGAGGCCGAAGAACCCAAGGAGGGCATGTTCGGCGGAGCGGTCGAAGACTATAAGGGAGGTGCCTGCCTGAACTACGCTTTCGCAAGCAACCTCGACCCCACCCTGAAAATGGGGCCGGGCTACATCGGCAATTCGGTCAACGACCCGCTCGGTGCGACTTTCAACCAGGTTTATAACGGGGATTGCAATTACGTAATCTGGAATGACCAGTTCTATAACGATCCGCTGGAAAGCAAGGGCGCCCCTGCGGGACACTCCAAAGGCTTGCTCGCATGGGATGACACAGGCTCAGGGTTTGTGCTCCAGGTGAGCACACCCTCATGGCCTGCATCCGGCAACAAGAATTATCCGCGGAAATCCGATGGAAATACCCTCGGATACGTGCATGATGATGATGTCGAAGTGAGCCAGCATTTCTTCGCGCTGAAGCTGAATGCCGACGATGTTGCGATTGTCCTGCAAGGGCTGGCCAATGCCAGCGTCGTCACCGATCCCGGTAAACTTCAAATCGTGCGCAACGGCGGGCCGGAGAACATTCAGGCGCTGGTTCGCGCGCTGGGTAAAGAATCAACCGGCACGACTCCTTCGATGACCACACTTTCGAGCGGCGTGCGCCTGATCAGCAAGCCCTCTGGTTTGCATGTGCCAACTTGGCAAATGGTTTCCGCAGCCCTGGGCGGGCTTCCGCTGAGGGCCGCCACCTGGTGGGCAGACCCCAAGGTAAATTCAACCGATGCCACCACCCCCATCAAATGCTGGAATGCCGCGATGCTCGGACAGCCCGGGCCGGTTCAAATAGCCACTTCAGGAACATGGCAGGGGAAAAGCATAGGGTTGGAGGGGGGGGACGGCGATATGTTCAACCATGCCAAGGTAGGCGTCTCACAGTTCGCGGATCAGCCCTTTTGCATCTTCGGCGACATGAACCAACAGGGCACCCTCTGCGGGATCAGCAAGGAAAAGGATCCCTGCGCCAGTTCGCAAAATGGCCGGGGCGGGCTGTTTTACGTACTCGAACATGCGGGGCTTCATGCAAGTCTGACCAGTCTCCTTAAAGGAGACTCTGCGCCGCTTGCATGATTCCTGTTGGCTACCATTTGAGGTCGGCCTGATCTGCCGCTCCTACTGATTAACACGGATGCTCACCGGTAAGAACAGTGAGCCATCCGTGTTTTATCTGTGTTTATCCGTGGCGTGTCCGATTGGGTGATGAAAGAATCGCCCATTGCTGCGGCCATTGACCCATCGGGTCGCGCACATAGCCGCTCTTGGCAAACAACTGCCAGCGCCCGATCACATAACTCAGGAGCACGTTGGCGTGTGCCACCACGTCGGTATTGGCATCCAGATCCCCTTGGGTCACGGCGATGCGCAGCGCCTGCTTGAGCGTGGCCTCGATGCGGTCCAGAAATTGGTTGATGCGGGCCTGCAGACGCTCATCCTCGTTCACCAGCGCATCGCCGGTGAGCACGCGCGTCATGCCGCGATTCTTCTGGGCGAATCCCAGCAGCATAGCGACGATGCCTTCGACCTGTTTCATCCCGCTGGCCTCATCCGTGGTGATTTTATTCGCGAGGGCAAACACGGTCTGTTCGATGAATTCGATCAGACCTTCGAACATCTGCGCCTTGCTGGCGAAATGGCGATACAGCGCCGCCTCCGACAGTCCCAGTTTCGCCGCCAGCAGGGCAGTGGTGATTTTTTCTCCCTTGGGCTGCTCCAGCATTTCCGCGATAGCCTGCAATATTTGCAGTTTTCGTTCGCCAGGTTTCGTTGCCATGTCGTTTTCCTTTCGCTTTACAACAGCCGCGGCAAAATACGCGGCAGTTCCAGCACATTTCTGATCTTCACATCCACATACGACGGTTTGCGCGGTATTTTGCTCACCAGCACGGTCTTCATGCCTAGACGCTTGGCGGTTTGCAGGTTTTCCGGGCTGTCTTCCACCATCACGCAGCGCGCAGGGCTCAGGCGGTGCTTTTTCAGCAGCCGCATAAACCCCGCCATTTCCGGCTTGGGGCGGAAGCGCGCATGCTCGATGGCGAATACGTCTTCAAATGCATCGCTCACGCGCAGCAGCTTCAGCACATCATGCACATAATGGCGCGGCGCATTGGAATACAGCAGTTTTCTGCCTGGCAAGCGCTTCAGCATATGGCGCAAGCGCGGTTCGCGCAGCACCATTTTCGGCAACTCTGGAAACTGGTGCGTATGCCACAAAAAATGTTCCGGTTGCGTGCCGTGATGGCGCATCAGCCCGCTCAATGTCGCGCCATAGCGTTGCCAGTAATGCATGCGCAACGCATTCGCCTCCTCTTCGCCGATGCCCAGTTCGCGTTGCACATAGGCCGTCATGCTGCGGTTGATGTGCGGGAAGATGTGCGGTGTCGCATCGTGCAGCGTGTTGTCCAGATCGAAAATCCAAACCAGCTTCATCTTCACAAAACCAAAATTAGCCACTGATTAACACAGATGAAACACGGATTACCCATTGCACTTATCCGCCAAGATAGTGGATCAAAAAACATCCGTGTTCATCTGTGGCTAAATTCATTTGCTCTTGATCAGCGTCCCTACACCTTCGTCGGTAAGAATTTCAAGGAGCAGCGCGTGCTCCACCCGCCCGTCTATGATGTGCACCGATTTCACTCCGCCGCGCGCGGCATCCAGCGCCGAGCCGATCTTGGGCAGCATGCCGCCGGAAAGCGTGCCATCCGTCACCAAGTCATCAATTTGCTTTGGGGTCAGCCCGGTGAGCAGCGCACCGTTTTTGTCCAGCACACCCGGCGTATTGGTCAGCAGCACCAGTTTTTCGGCTTGCAGCACCTCCGCCAGCTTGCCCGCCACCACGTCGGCATTGATGTTCAGCGTTTCCCCTTCCGGGGACACGCCGATGGGGGCGATCACCGGGATGAAATCGCCGGAGTCGAGGAAGCGGATGATGGCCGGGTCGATCTTGCTGATGTCGCCCACCAGGCCGATGTCCAGCATCTTGCCCGGTTCGTCGCGGCTTTCCAGCATCATTTTCTCGGCGCGGATGAATGCGCCGTCCTGCCCGGTCAGCCCCACCGCCTTGCCGCCGTGCTTGTTGATCAGATTGACGATGTCCTTGTTGACCTTGCCCAGCACCATCTCGACCACGTCCATGGTCTCTTCGTCCGTCACGCGCATACCCTGCACGAAAGTGCCCTGCTTGCCCACCTTGCCCAGCAGCTCATTGATCTGCGGCCCGCCGCCATGCACGATCACCGGGTTCATGCCCACCAGTTTGAGCAGCACCACGTCGCGCGCGAAGCTGTCCTGCAATGCGGGTTCGGTCATGGCGTTGCCGCCGTATTTGATCACGATGGTCTTGTCGAAAAAGCGCTGAATATAGGGCATCGCCTCGGACAGGGTGCGAGCTTTTTTATCGGCGGCAGAGGGGGTAAGGGACATTGCGTTTCCTCAAGCAGAACTAGTTACTGAATTGCGGGGCATTTTACATCAGAAGCGCCCCTTGACGGCAGCGCAAAACAAAACGGGCGGCTTGCAGCCGCCCGTTACAAGCGAAGTCCGTGCTTACTTGGCTGCCGCTTGCCCCGGCATTACTCCCGATTGTGCCGGCACGACCCCCGACTGCGGCTGCATTCCTGCGCCCGAGGGTTGGGCAGCCGTTTCTGGCGGCTTGACCTTGGCCTTGACTTCCACTTCTACTTTTTTCCCGGCTGTGTTCACGGTCAATTTGAGCGGAACCACGTCACCCGCCTTCAGCGGCTGCTTCAAGCCCAGCAACATGATTGAGGTCGTGCGAGGGCCGAATTCCATTGGGCGGTTATGACGCATGGCAACTGCGGACAGGGTTTCCACTGCCATCTTTCCATGGCTGGGGCGCAGGCGCTGCATCTCCACCGATTCGGCCAGCGGGCTCTCCACGGCCACCAGCTTGCCAATCGAGTTGACGCAGGTTATTTCCATCTGCACCGATGCCTTGGTTTGGCCTGGCGTGGTTTCAGTCACCCACGCATTTTTTACCACCACATCCTTCACATCCTTTGCATCCTTGCTTTCTGCCCAAGCGCTGCCAGATAAGGCAAATACAATTATAAACAGCACGTTACGAAATATCATCAACATCTCCTTATTCAAATTCCGGCAACATGCCGAGCTTATACCAAAATGTTGGCAGGTCGGCAGAAAAATATGGTCAGAAAAAATGGGCGGTCTCGACCGCCCATGCGTTATGCATTAATTTGGCTTGCTTATTAGTGTATCTCCAGTTGCTTTGCCTTTGATGCGGCCTTTTTGGGCAGGGTCAGTTCGAGCACACCGTTGTCGTAGCGAGCTTGCGATGATGCCTCATCCACATCGTTGCCCAGGGTGAAGGAGCGGGCCACCCTGCCGTAATAGCGCTCGCTGCGCAGCACTTTCTCGCCCTCTTTCACTTCTTTTTCTGCCTTCACTTCGGCGCTGATGGAGACCTGGTTGCCATCGATGGAGACATGAATATCCTCTTTTTTCACGCCCGGAATTTCGGCATGAACGGTATAAGCCTTATCGTTTTCCTTCACATCCATCTTGAACTGCATTTCCTGGCCGCCTTCAAGGCGCACCGGGCGCATGAAAAAGCCGCGGAACAAGTCATCAAAAACATCGTCGCGTGGGGTAAAACGGATCAGGTTTGCCATCATAACCTCCATATTCCATATGTTTGGATAAAAGGGGAACAGGGTTCCTCCTGTACCCTAACATTGGGATGGCTGCAGCCGATTCAAGTCCTGTTTATTGAATGGACGGGCCGCTCATCAGTAGCCGTGGCTTCCCATGTCGTGTTCGCCCATGTCATGCATATCTTGCATGTCATGGCTTGAAGTCAAAGGCCGGACTTCGGCGGTGACCGTAATGGTTTCCCTGTGTTTGTCGGCATACTCCACCGTGAGGGCGAGCTGTATGCGATCGCCCGGCTTGAGCGGTTGCTTCAGGCCGACCAGCATCAAATGACTGCCGGATCCAAGTACAACCTCCTTGTTCGCCGGCAGGGCCAAGTCTTCGGCTTGCCGCATCATCATCATGCCGCTTTCATGTTTCATGACGTGGATTTCCACGTGTTTTGCCGCCGGGCTGCCGACCGCCACCAGCCGCGCATCCTTGCGGACGCTGATATGCAAGTAGACGGACGCGCTGTCCTGTCCCGGTGCTGTGGCTTTCGCCCAGGCTCCGGTTACAGTTGGCTCGCCGGCGATAACTCCCGTCGCGAAAAGCGCCAGTACTAGCATGGCCAAACTGCGGCCCGAAAGAATACCCCTATTCATACTGTTTTCCTCAAGTTCATAATTGCGCCATTCTATACCTTGGGCTGCATTCGCGAAGCTGCACAGCCTGCGGCAAATTGCCGCGCACACGCACTGCCCGCCCAGCGTGCCGTGTATATTAGGTAAATACAGCCAACATTTGCTTGATAATACAGGGGGTTTCAAGGATAATGCGCCGCCTCCTGCCGGGATGGCGGAATTGGTAGACGCGCCGGACTCAAAATCCGGTGCTGGAGACAGTGTGAGGGTTCGAGTCCCTCTCCCGGCACCAAATATTTTCAGGGGGGGTGTCAACCAAGTCGCATACCATGCGTTAATGGACTTGGCACACTGTAGTGTCATAAACGTTTAATAACCTACTAGATGGAGTTCACAATGAACAAACTGTTGTCCGCACTGATCGCCGCTGCTTTCGCAGCCGTTACTTTCTCCGCTGTTGCAGCTGACGCTCCTGCTGCTGGCGCTGGTTCTACTGCTGCCGCTCCTGCTGCTGATGCCAAGAAAGACGAAGGCAAGAAGCCCGCTAAGAAAGGCAAGAAGGGCCACAAAGGCAAGAAGAAGGCCGCTGACGCTGCTGCCAAGTAATTTGGCGTTCGTCTGAAAAGGCAGGGGCATCCCTGCCTTTTTTTATTTGCCCATGGCGTTTTGCAGAGCAATTTTCGCGGTTTTTCCTGCGCTCCGCGGCGCCTGTGGCATCCCGGCCACACTTCCTCCCATCTCAAAGACAGTTTCAAGTAAGTGGTATATGATTCGCCCTGCCAAGTATTGGCGAAATTACTCGTTTACCAACTTTAAAATATTGGAGTCATAACAATGAGCAAACTGCTGTCCGCCCTGATCGCCGCTGCTTTCGCAGCCGTTACCTTCTCCGCTGTTGCTGCTGATGCCGCTCCGGCCGCTGCTGCTACTGCCGCTCCTGCCAAGGCAGAAGCCAAGAAAGAAGCTAAGGCTGAAGGCAAGAAAGAAGCCAAGAAGGATGAAAAGGCTGCTGCAGCCAAGTAATTCTGAGGCAGTAATTTAAAGGCAGGGTGAACTCCCTGCCTTTTTCATTTGTAAAATACGAACATGATCTGGAAGCCCAACGTCACTGTCGCCGCTGTCCTGGAACAGGAAGGGAAATTCCTGCTTGTCGAGGAAGAAACGGGGCAGGGGATACTGTTCAACCAGCCCGCCGGACACCTGGAGTTAGGGGAATCCCTGATTTTTGCGGTTGCGCGCGAAACCCTGGAGGAATCGGCGTACGACTTCGAGCCGCAGCATCTGTTGGGTATATACCGCTGGCATTCGACAGCGTCCGACACCACTTATTTGCGTTTCGCCTTCACCGGGCGCATCCTGGGCCATCATCCGGAGCGCAAATTGGATGAAGGCATTTTGCGCGCGGTGTGGATGACGCCCGAGGAAATACGCGCCACCCAATCGCGTCACCGCAGCCCGCTGATCCTGCGCTGCGTGGAAGATTACCTCGCGGGCAAGCGTTATCCGCTCGAATTGCTAGTAAATTATGACTAAGGCCCCCTATCCAAGCCCCCCTCGCTTCGCTCTCCCCCTTCGCAAGCGGGAGAAAGGGCAAACGTGAAAAGCAATCTTCAATCCCGGCATG
>JBGPSQ010000023.1:0-21798 GCA_041490205.1 Gallionellaceae bacterium | reverse complement strand
GCTCCGGCTGGACCTGGCTGGTGAAGAAAGCCGACGGCACCGTCGATATCGTCAATATGGGCGCCGCCGGCACCCCGCTGACTACCGCTGATAAAGCACTGCTGTGCGTCGACGTGTGGGAACACGCCTACTACATCGACTACCGCAACCTGCGCCCCAAGTTCGTCGAGACTTTCCTCGCGCACCTGGTCAATTGGGACTTCGTGGCGAAGAATTTCGCCTGATTTTTAACCCATATCTTCGCCCCTGATTTTCCCCCAACCCCGGTTCCAGTACGGCGGCAAACCGGGGTTGGGCGAAACTAGGGTAAAGCCCTACCGTTAGCGCCGCACCGGGTTGGGCCAGTCCATGCGCTGCCCAACCCCACGCGCTTCCATAGTATGATGTGTGACATGCCCATCATTCAGTTTCTTCAAAAATTAACTGCTTTCAAGCTTTGGCTGCTCACCATCGTCATTTCGGTTGCGATGTCGGGCGTCATCGTGGTTGGCATGGGGTTTCTCCTGAAGGGGACGGTTCCCGGCGATTACCTCCTGACCGGTTTTGTGACCTCCATGGTCGTATCGGCCATCATCGTGGCTATCCTGACTTTGCTGCTCTCCCAGTTGAAACGGGATGCCGAATCCCGGCAGGCTCTGATCGACAGGCTGGGCAAGAGCGAAGAACGGGCAAAGGATGCCATGCAGGCATCGCATTCCGCGTTATGGGAGCTTGATGTCATCACGGGGCGGGTGCATCTTTCGGAGGCATGGTCGCAATTCCTGGGCGACGGACGGGAGCAGACCGACACCACGCTCCGGGCGCTGGCTGAACGGGTGCCGGTAGAAGAGCGGGAAATGGTGCGGGCCGCGATCGTGGGGGCGGTGAAAGGGACGGAGTCGTCCAACTACAAGGTCGAGCACAGGGTCAGGAAAAAAGACGGCAGCTACATCTGGGTGGCCAGCGAGGGCCAGGTCATCGAGCGGGACGGGAGCGGGCGCGCGCTGCGCATGATAGGCATCAACCGCGACATCACCGAGCGCCGGGAAGCCGAAACGGAATTCCGGACCATTGTGCAGGCGACCGGGGATGGCTTCTTTATGTTTACCGTCCCGGACGGGCGCATACTCGAAGTCAATCCGGCCTACTGTGCCATGTCCGGCTACAGCCTGGAAGAGCTGCTGTCCATGAGCGTCTTCGACATCGTGGAAATGTACGGCAGGGAGCAGATCGAGAACAACATTGAAATGATACGCAGCGGCAAGCCGATGCGCATCGATTCCCGCCACCGCCGCCGGGACGGCAGCGTGTTTGACGTGGAAGTAAGCTCCCGTTACATGGATGTGCGCGGCGGGGTAATCGTCACGTTCATCCGCGATATTTCCGACCGCAAGCAGGCCGAGCGTGAAGTACGCATTGCCGCAGCCGCCTTCGAATCGCAGGATGGGATGCTGATCACCGATGCCAATGCCACGATCCAGCGGGTGAACAACGCCTTCACCGAGATTACCGGCTACTCGGCGGAGGAGGTGGTGGGGCGGAACCCGAATCTGCTCACCTCGGGACGGCACGACAAGGCATTCTATGCCGCAATGTGGAAGAGCCTCATCAAGACCGGCTCCTGGACCGGCGAGATATGGAACCGGCGCAAGAACGGCGAGCTATACCCGGAGCATCTCACCATCACTTCGGTGAAGGATCGGGATGGCGGGGTGATCAATTATGTCGCATCCCTTGCCGACATCACCATGCGGAAAAAATCCGAGGCCGAGATCCAGCGGCTGGCCTATTACGACCACCTCACCAACCTTCCCAACCGCCGCCTGCTCATGGAAAGGCTGCACCAGGCGCTGGTGGCCAGCGGGCGCAGGAAATGGGGCGGCGCGCTACTGTTCATCGATCTGGACAACTTCAAGAACCTCAACGACACCCAGGGCCACGACGTGGGCGACTTGCTGCTGCAGCAAGTCGCCGCGCGCCTGACTTCCTGCATACGGGAAGGCGACAGCGTGGCCCGGCTGGGCGGCGACGAATTCGTGGTGATGCTGCTGGAACTGAGCTCGCATCCCATCGTCGCGTCCGAGCAGGCAAAGACCGTCGGTGAAAAGATCATTGCCGTGCTGTCCGAAACCTACCGGCTGGCCGAGCACGAATATGTTTGCACGGCCTCCATCGGCATCACCCTGTTCCAGGGGCGCGAACAGGAAGCCGAGGCCCTGCTGCGGCAGGCCGATATCGCCATGTACCAGTCCAAGCATGCGGGCCGCAATGCGCTGCGCTTTTTCGACCAGAAAATGCAGGAATCGCTCAATGTGCGCGCGTCCCTCGAAGCCGAATTGCGCAAGGCCCTGGAACGGGGGCAGCTCAAGCCGTATTACCAGGTGCAGGTCAATGCCAAGGGCAAACCGGAAGGCGTGGAAGTGCTGCTGCGCTGGCTGCACCCTGAGCTGGGCCCGGTGCCGCCCGTGCAATTCATCCCCCTGGCCGAGGAGACCGGAATGATCATCCAGATCGGCGCATGGGTGCTGGATGCCGCCTGCGCCCAGATCAAACTGTGGCAGGGCCGGGAGCCGTTCCGCAACCTGGTGGTGGCGGTGAATATCAGCGCGGAACAGTTCTACCAGCAGGATTTCGTCGAGCAGGTACAGTTCGTCATCCGCAAGCACAACATCAACCCCATGCTGCTCAAGCTGGAACTGACGGAAAGCCTGGCCGTTCAGGACATCGAATCCGCGATCCGGAAAATGCATGTGCTGAAAGAGATCGGGGTGAGTTTCTCGCTGGATGATTTCGGGACGGGCTTCTCGTCATTGTCCTATTTGAAGCGCCTGCCGCTGGACCAGATCAAGATAGACCAGTCTTTCGTGCGCAACATCACCAACGACAATGCCGACAAGGTGATGGTGATGGCCATCACCGGCCTCGGCATGAATTTCGAACTGAACATCATTGCCGAAGGTGTGGAAACCGAAGCCCAATTCAAGCTGCTGCACCGCTTCGGATGCGAAAACTTCCAGGGATACCTGTTCAGCAAGCCCCTGCCGGTCGAACAGTTCGAAGAGTGGGTGCTGAAGCGCCGCGCTGAAGTGGGAATCGGGGACAGGACAGGCAAACAGCGCACCGGATAAGATCAATCCGGGCGCTGAGTCAAAGCTTTTCCTGCCCCGCCTTCCCTTCGTATGGTTGCCGCTCGGGGTGGCAACTTCAACTGTGCGATTCAGGCCGCCGCAGGCACGATCCCGTGGCGCCGCATCACGTCCAGGTAGGTCGCGGGCTCCGGGCGAACACGATAGTTGTCGGTCTCGTGCACCCAGATGATCTTGCCGTTCTTGTCGGTTATGACGACAGTGGGCAGCACCGTGTCGCTGTCGTAACCCAGCGCCTGCATCCCCATGGGAGTGCCATACTGGTTGAGTATGCCCAGGCTGCGCGCGGCGGCACTGCCTTCATCGGTCAGGAATTCGAACGACAGCCGGATGCGGAATTTCCTGGCGATCTGCACTGTATTGGAATGCGGCTGTGGTGAAATGAACGCGATGCGCACGCCGAGCTTGTCGATTTCCTCATAACGTTCCGTCAGCTCCTTGAGTTGTGCCATGCAAAACGGGCACCAGTTGCCGCGGTAGAAAATCAGGATGGTGGGCTTGCCTGCAAACTGTGCGGAACTGACCAGCTTGCCGTCGGCATTCTTCACCTTGAATTCCGGCAGGCTCGTTCCGGCAACCAGCTTCATGCTGGGCTCGCGGCCGCCGAAGGTGGAGAACCAATAGGCATACAGCAGGAAAGAAACCCACGATTCGGCGGCCAGCGCCAATGCCAGCGTGCCGCTCCCGTGCTCATGCCATGCCCATCCCGAGAGCGCCACGCCAACTGCACCCAGCACGTTGACCAGCGGGAAATGCGCACTGGTGCGCGCCACATTCTTGAACATCATCACCCAACTGATTACCGAAAGAATCGGCATGACCGTCAATAGCACGCCCAGCCACACCAGTTGGTCGGCGCCCTGATACAGCATCCAGCCGGAATACCCGGCAATGCCCATGATCATCATCATATAGGTGCTGATAAAGATTGATTTAAGCAGGTTCATGTTTACTCTCCATGTTTGAATGAAATTTGAAATTGCGGCGGAACATGCCCTCGAGGGCAGACATGGTCGCTAATACGGCGGATTACTGGATCATGGCCAGCAGTTCCTTGTTGGGCTGCGGGTGCGTCAGATGATTGATGTAGTTCGACAGGGTCTTGATGGACACGATCAGGATCACCTCGAGGATCTGCTGCCTGCTAAAGCCCGCACCCAGAAATGCCTGAATCTCCGCTTCGTCCGGCCTGCCGCGCGTTTTTACGATTGCCTGGGTGAAGGCCGCCAGGGCGCTGTCCTTGACATCGGCAATCTTCGATTGGGATGCGAGTGCGGCTAGCGTCTGTACGCTCGCTCCATTCTTCTTGCCCATGGCGCGATGTGCCACGGTGCAGAACTCGCAGTCGTTTTCCACGCTCACGGCAAGCAGCGCCACTTGCTGCTGCGCGGGGGATAGAGAGGTCTTGGACACCAGCTCGTTCAACTTCAGATAGGCTTCCACTGTCGTGGGCGCTTCGGCCATGTAGGCGAATAGATTGGGGATGAATCCATAGCCCTTGCGTATGCCTTCCAGCAAATCCCGGGCGTGCCCGCTGGTGGTTTCGGGGGTGTGAAATGTGAAGCCTGTCATGATGCAACTCCTTGTGATCGGTTGTTCTCGAGATCGAGGAGTGCACTTTATGCGCTATACTGTGAACTATGAATGCCGAACAATACAATTCTATTGCTCAAGCGTCCGGATATGACGCCTTTTCGCAGATGCTGCATCTGCTCAAGATGGATGTGAGCGTCTATTACAACGCCAAGGTGTGCGGAAACTGGCGCATGACCGAACACAGCCTGGGATCGACCTGCTTTCACGTCGTCATGACGGGCACCATCATTCTGGATGTGCCCGGCCACTTCAAGGGCGTGCTGAACAGCGGCGATCTCGTCATCTTCCCGCGCGAGCTGCCGCACACCATGGTGTCGGCCATCCCGCTGAAAGGCGAACAGCGTTATCTGGATTACCGCGCAGCGCAGGACATCGACGGGACGGGGCTGCTGTGCGGCTCCGCCCACTTCCGGCACCAGGGCAGCCGCTTCCTGCTGGATGCATTGCCTGCGGTATTCATCATCCGCTACGATCCATCCAATTACTGGCTGAAGTCCCTGCTGGAAATATTTCTTGCCGAAAACATGCAGGCCGGTCCCGCCTCCAAGGTGATCTTCGACAGGTTATCCGAGCTGCTGTTTGTTTATGCCCTGCGCCAATACCTGATGGATAACCCGGCCAAGGCAGGCATGCTGGCCCTCTACGGCCACCCGCGCCTGGCGATGGCGATCAATGCCGTGCATCAGCATCCCGACCGCGAGTGGACGCTCGATTCCATGGCGCAGGAGGCCGCTTTGTCGCGCACCTCCTTTGCCGAGACATTCAAGGCGGTGAGCGGCTGGACGGCGGGGCAATATCTCACCTGGTGGCGCATGCAGTTGGCCTGGTCGCTGTTGAGCAACGGCGAAAGCACCGCTGAAGTGTCGAACAAAGTGGGCTACAAATCGGAATCCGCTTTTTCGCGGGCGTTTCAGAAGATGTTCCAGACCCCTGCGGGAAAGATACGCAGAAGCCGTTCGGCGCATCCATCGCACCCGGATTAGTCTCTGCGGCAGTGCATAAAAAAGGCCCATCCCCTGTAGGGATGAGCCTTTATGAATATGGCGTCCCCAACGAGATTCGAACTCGTGTTATCGCCGTGAAAGGGCGGTGTCCTAGGCCTCTAGACGATGGGGACGTGGTGCAACTTTTTGGTGGAGGTAAGCGGGATCGAACCGCTGACCTCTTGCATGCCATGCAAGCGCTCTCCCAGCTGAGCTATACCCCCAAAAAGAGGGCGCATTATAGAGATACGGCCCAGCCTTGTAAAGCCGATTCGGCGCAAAACCCGGGGAAAATGGCCCTATGCCCGCCCAGGGTCATTCCCTGCATGGATTGGGGTCTGGCCGCCCCTCTCACTGCCAAGCAGCAAAAGGGTCAAGACTGGGGCCGTTGCGGAAATTCCGGCCTACCGGAAGAAATCATGCCTCCGCGATTTTGTATGGGCTCTGCTCTATGATTCGCTCGAAGATGTCCATCAGGTGCGGATCGTGTTTCTGCCCTGTCTCGCTACGCAATATTTCCATGATTTCTGAATGCTTCCTCGCGCTATGATAAGGACGTGCCACCGCCATCGCATCGTAACTGTCCGCGATGGAAATGATGCGGGAATATAAGGGAATATCTTCTCCCGACAGGCTATCCGGATAGCCGCCGCCGTCGTAATGCTCGTGATGATTGCGAATTGCAATTGCGGCAGATTTCGCTTCTTCGATTTCCGTCGAAAGCATGATTTTTTCGCCAATCTCGGAATGCAGTTTCATGACCTTCCAATCCTCATCATCGAGGCTGGCCGGTTTCAAGAGTACCCTGTCGGGCGTGCCTATCTTGCCGATGTCGTGGAAAGCGGAAGCCATCCGCAAAGCGCCCAGTGCGTGTTCATCTAGGCCATAGCTCGCGCCAAGTTCGGCAGAAAGGGCATCCACACGTTCGGAATGAAGCCTGGTCATCAAATCGCGGTAGCCCAGGGCAGTGGATAAAGCCTTGGTATACCGAAACAAGACTTCGTAAATAGAAAAACCAGATTCCATCGCGTCCTCCTGCTTGCATAGAATTGACACACCAAGGCTTTGAGCGCGGTCGCATGGCAGGATGCCGCAGAGAACGAGCTGCATCCTTTGCGTCAATACACACCCGGTAATCTAGCACCAAATAATCCAGCCTGCCACGGGGCAAATTACCTATAGTGCACTGGGGTGGATACGGCAGGTTGTGCACATTGCGGGGGGCTTCATCCCCCCGCGAAACTTGCAAATGTTGCCTGCGCCGTATTGCGTGGCGGAGAGCAACGCTTGTCAGTCCAGAAAATCGAAGATGGACGACAGCTCAATATCCGGCCATTCCAGCCACGACAGATCCAGATCAAACCACGAATCCGAAGCGCCGCCGGTAATCGCGGAAGTCATCTCCGATTTCATGGAAGCATAGTCGCATGTCTCCCCGATTGAGTCATGGTAAGCCTTGAAATCGGACGCGGAGGTATATAAGCAAAAAGCCCAGCAAGACCAATCCATGCCGTATGCGCTCTGGGATAGCGCATTCTTGACTTGGTCAATGGAATAGAATGACTTCTTCCCATGGTCGCGCACCAGGATTTCACCGACTTCCTTTCCATATGCCTTTTTATCCGGCGGCGATGCCGAGCAAGATGTCATTGCATTTCCTTGGTTAAAGCGTTGTAGGTGGATGGTTGTTACGCATGCGGCGGGGTGACCCCTGGCTTTTGCTCCCTGTGCAAGCTGCTTGTTGAATCTCTTTTGATTGGCCCGGTATTGGGCTGCCCGTCACTCGCCGCCACGCACGCGTTTGAATATACCCTGCCATTGCAGCCGGTAACCGGCAGGTATTGGTCAGTGCACACGGAGGGTTTTCTCCGGCACATCCCCTTCGCGCCATTGCCCGGACACTTCGGCGTGGTATCGCAGAATTCGCCCACGGCGCAATCGCTGGCGGTCGAGCAGGTGTTGGGTTGCTGAATGTTGGGCTCTTGGGCGCCGGCGGGGGTTGCTATGGCTGCCGCCGCGAACAGGGCGGCCGCGATGAGAACATTCAACAAGCTGGCTTTGGATGTTTGCATGATTATTCCTCCATCACTTTGCTTAAACTTGGCGAAACCTGAAGTGCAGGGTGGAAGTCCGGCCCGCCATGAATTTCATTATAGAGGTTCGCGCGGGTACGGTGTGCCCGGCTTGCCTGGCTGGACCATTGCTCAAAAAATGGGAGAAATAGGCGAACGTGATAAAATCATGAATTCAACGTATTGCCTTCGGTCTTTCTCGTGCAAAAAATCGGCAAATATTCCATCGTCAAGCCATTGGGGGCGGGGGCGACCAGCAAGGTATTCCTTGCAATCGACAACCTCAGCAACCGGGAGGTTGCGCTCAAGCTGATCGACCTGAAATCAATGAGCGACAAGACCGGCGCCAAGGCTTTCAAAAAGCTGTTGCAGGTCGAGGCCTCCCTGGTCGGCAAACTGAAGCACCCGAACATCGTGCAAATGCTGGATGCCGTGCTGGATGAAGACTTCAGCTACATCGTGCTTGAGTACGTCAACGGGGGAACGCTGGAGCAATTCGCAGACCCTGCGCGGCTGCTGCCTTTCAACGCGGTTGCCGAGCTCATGCTTCAGTGCTGCAAGGCGCTGGAATACGCACAAGCCCGGGGGGTCATCCACCGCGACATCAAGCCCGGCAATATCATGTTGCAGGGGGGGCGCGAGATCAAGATCTCCGATTTCGGCGCTGCCATGCTCGAGGATGGCGATAGCACCATGGTGATCGGGGTGGGCTCCCTATCCTACATGTCGCCGGAGCAGATCACCGGTGACGAGCTGACCCACCAGACCGACATCTATTCGCTCGGCGTGACCATGTCCAGGCTGCTCACCGGCAGATTGCCGTTCCAGGCCACCAGCCGGCACGGCATGATCTACCAGATAGTGAGCGGCGAACAGCAGCCGCCCAAGATGATCCGGCCTGAAATACCGGAAGCGCTGGATGACATCGTGCAGCGCGCGACCCACAAGGATTTGTCGCAGCGCTACCAGACCTGGGGAGAATTCGCCCGCGACCTGGCTGCCTTTCTCGGCGGTAAAACCGCGGCGCCAGTCGAGACAAAGAAATTCGACTCCCTGCGCGCGATGCCATTCTTCGAAAATTTCAGCGAGACCGAGTTGCGCGAAATGCTGCAAATCAGCAAATGGCAGATTGCAAGCAATGGCACGCCCATCCTCAAAGAGGGAAGCATGGGCAATTCGTTCTACATCCTGATCGAAGGGGCGGCCAAAGTAATCAAGGGCGGAAAACTAGTCGGCTACATGCGCAAGGGAGATTGCTTTGGTGAAATCAAGCGCCTTCCGGGCAGCACTTATGTGCGCACCACCGGCGTGGAATCAGATTCCGATTGCGTGATATTCGAGTTGGGCCTGGATGACCTGGCCCGCGCCTCCCTGGAATGCCGCTTCCAGTTCAGCGAAGCCTTTTTGCATATATTGATGAAGCGCCTGGAAATGGCGAATACGCGCATTTCAAAATTGCTGGGGGCGCAGGTGCATTATTGAGCGGCTCCTACCCATCAGTATGTAGGTCGGGTTACGGCCTGCGGCCTAACCCGACCTACGGTACTTTGGTGAGCATTAGGTATCTCCGATCTGTTATGTTCAACGTTGTGCGAAGGAGCTAAGTGCGATGCGGTTCGTTCCGTGCCACATTTTTGTATCTTTCTTTCCGGGTTGGTTATTCTTGTGTTTGTGGCTTTTTAACAAAATTGATTTGTAGGAAATCCTGGCCAGGAAACTGAAGTTGGAGTGCATTTTGCATCATTGCGTTCAGTCGTTTTGTAATTGCAATTCCTTCATCCACTTGCTCAATCATTTGCTCGGTCAGCGCAGCTAATTTATGGTATTCCTTGTCGTGTGTGACCTTTATACTTTCAAGTGTGGGAAGCTGGAATTCAATTGCTTTGTGCAAATCCTCAACAGCTTTTGAGCGCAATTCGACCGTGTTTACTACCATTTGAAAATGCCAATCGAGAACTTGCAATTCCATTAGAGTCATTGAACATTCAGCACCTCCTTGATCTAGAAAGTAGTTGATGCTGTCGAAGTCGAAATGGATTGCTTGCATCATTCCCGGTTGTGGCGAATCCATAAGAAGAGCGCGATCTGGGTTTTGCCTGAGACCATCTATGTCAATATAGAACTGACGCAAATTGTCGAGAGCATTAAACATAGTGGCGATGGTAAACAACGCTTTATTTGCCGCAGATATTCGCGACTTCCGTTCGGCGCCCTCTCTTGTTTTTCGTTCTGAGCTAAACGCCGCCCATCCGCCAGCCCAAGCTGCGATGCCGGTTACTATAGCTGTAACTGCAAATTCGTAAAATTTGTCGGAAAATATATTTTGATGAGTGGCAAATATGTAGACCAGTGTGGGGTAGCCAAAGACAAAGAAATAAAACGCTCGTGTGCTAAACAAAGCTATATCTCCCCAAAATGAGCCATGATGGTTATTCTCCTTATTATCAAAGCTCAAAAACATAGTGGCCGACCGCACTTAGCGTTGAAACGTGGTTCTTCTATTGACATCTGTCGTTGAGCTGCCAGCGTTACGCCCCAATCAAGCACGGTAGGATGCGGTGAGGCACGAACCGCATCGTTCGCGTACTCCACCGATGCGGTTCATTTCATTCACCGCAGCCTACGCGGGCTGCGCGTGCATGTTCTCATCAACCAATTCGATTTCGTGCGGATCCGGCGCGAGGGAATGCCCAATATATTGGCCTTCTTCAGGAAAATGCCAGCCTTTCTCGATCCACACACAACCGTACTGGTCTACCTCTTTCACTTCAAAGACCTCGCCTATCATGGAGCGAATATCTTCAACCTCCTCGGCGGGTAACGATTCAAAGAAGCGCGGCGATAGCTCAAGCAGGCGTACTCGTGCGCCAACAGTGACGGGACGACCATGTTTATCTTTAGGCTGGTGCATATCTGTCTTGCGTGCCAAGGTAAAGTCTAGCCGGTGCAGGATGCAGTGAGTGACGCGCCACATCGTTCGCGTTAAAGATATATAGATATTAATTTAGCACTAAATACCCTTTTGTACACAGGGAAAATGCCTATCTCATTGAATATTTCATGCGTTTCGCATAAATTGGCTTTGCGGTTCGTATTGCCCCTTCGACAAGCCTGTCTTGAGCGAACTCGAAAGGCTCAGGGCGAACGGCCAACCCCGCCTGCCCGCAAAGAGGTTGCGCGGTTCGCATGGAGTGAATTCACCCGCCGGCATTGTTGGGCTATGCCCTGCTGGTTGCTCAACCTGCCCAATCATGCCGGATTTTCACTTTCCCCCGATTGCCTGTTGAATTTTTTCGGCGAATGGCGAGTCGGGATGCCCGGTCATCAGCAATCTAGAAGTTGCTCTCGTCATGGCAACATACAGCAATCGCACTTCGTCTTCGATTGCGCAATTTTTGTCCGGTATATAACCGACGCCAGGTATGGCGACAACCGGGAACTCCAAACCTTTCGATGAGTGCATGCTTATCAATTTGACCATGTCGAGGTCATTGGTGAGTTTGTTGTCATCCTTGGTGCCGAACGGGATACCGGCAGTTTTTAGCCTTTTTTCCATCGCATACCTTACCTTGCTGCTGCGATATAAAACTGCTATCTCGTTCCAAGGGGTTCCGGTTCGATTCGCCGCTTTCAACTGGTTGACGATCCATAGCGACTCATCATCCAGTGTCGGCAGGTTCACGAGGACAGGAAGCTCGCCATGCCGCCCGGCGCTCATGGGCTGCACTGTTGGCACGCCGTCTTCGTCCGCGTCTTCAGGAGAGAGCAGTTCCCTGGCGAATGAAGCCGCCACGCCAAGAATCTCCTGCGTATTCCTGTAGTTTATTTTGAGGATGGTCGTGCGCCCCTGCGCCTGGATTCCCAGACTCTTGAAGCTGAATTTCTGCTTATTTGCATGTTCGTAGATTGATTGCGCGTCGTCATACAGCACCATCAGCGCATTGCTTCTCGGGTCTACCATCTGCACCACCAATTTAAGCCACTCAGGGCGGAAGTCGTGCCCTTCGTCTATCAGCACTGCATCATATTGTCCTGACGGTATGTGCTTCATATCAACCGCGCGGATAAGCGCATCAACCATGCCGCGATAGAATGCATCCTTGTCGCCATTATTTTTTGGGAAATCGACGTTATAGTGATGGAGCTGCGAACCGCACCAGGAATGGAAAGTCCGTACCGAGATTTCTTTGACCAGCCCCTTGGCAGTCATGACATCATGCAATTTCTCGGCCAGGTAATTGTTGAAACATAGAATCAGAATAGGCTTCTTGCATGTCTTGGCCAAGTGCTCAGCCCGGTAACCCAGGATGAGCGTCTTGCCTGATCCCGCCACGCCGTGAATTATCCGGTGGCCTTCTCCCATGCTGCGTGCCAATTGCTCTTGCTGCAAATCCATCACGCGCATGATGTCGGGAATTTCCATTACGCTTTGCTGCTGATCCTGGAAAAGATTTCCGCTGGCAGCAATCCTGACTTCGGGAAACATGTGCCAGCGTATGCGATCCAGTTGCGGCAAGGAAAGTTTTGAGTGGAATTTGTGGGGGAACATATTCCAGAGATGCTGCTGGAATGTTTCCGGGTCTACGCTTTCCTGCATCTCGTCCCGGCAGATAACGCGGCCAGGCTCAATGACGTCGCCTAGCCCGGACGAGTCGAATACGCTGCGCGTGATATTGGGAAGCACCACGCCATAGCTCCATGGAAACATCAGGCTGCCCGAATACGCTCCACTGCTATTGGTAAGCTGCGGGTCTTTCTGCAAAATGTCGCAGATCGCATGCGCATACTGCCGGGCTTGCTCAAGCGGATTGGGCTTATGCTTGACGCCGGTGCCGGTGAGTATTTCGAACGATTGCTTATTCGCCTTGCGGATGATTTCCGGCTTCCAGTCCTTCACTTCGAGGACAAGAATGCCGCGCTGGGGATGGAGGACAATAAAGTCCGGGTGTGCGACTGCGGAGCCTAGTGGAATATCGTACCAGAGCAAATAGTCATCATCCAGCTTTGCTTCCAGGCGCTGCGCGAAACGCTTCTCTCCTGTTTGCATCCTGGAAAGGCAGGTGGTCAGGCTGGGGATCAGTATTGCCACATTAAACCTCTGAGTGTAGTCACATCATGTTATTGACACTAACGCACTGCCTTGTGCACTGTGGATACGGAGAAAGGCAGGAAAGTTGTTTCTGCAAGAACCCCTCGCCGCCTGAAAGTTGCGCGGTTCGCATGGGGTGCAATCCCCACGAGGGGATTGCACCGGATGCCTGGCTGTTACTCAAGCGGCGTGCATTAAAGCCCCCTGGCTTGTGCCATGATCTTTTTAAACTCGCCGTAATTAAAAATAAGATAGATCAGGCTTATGAGGTACAGCCCAATCGATACTGGTGTAGGTCTCAGCAATTCAAGGCTCTGGTCCGATTCGGGCAGTCCCGCGATGGCAATGACGTTCTTCGGATTGCTTGCATAGGCTGTCGCTTCGGCAAAGCCTCTGCCGATTTCATTTCCGTTGGCGTCCTTGGCGATTGCGCCGCCTTCCGAATACTGCAGGCCCGTGGCGAAAAATCCGGTTTGTCCGGTGCGGACTATCGGCGTGAGTGTGAATTTCCGGATCGATTCGGGTGCGGGTGAATCAAAGGTGAATTCGTACTTGTTCGGATACCAAGTGTTGGTTACCCAATAGACGTCATTGTCGGGGGAGATTTCGCTCTTTACCCATTCGGTGACCGTCATGGTTCCTGCCACATTGGCTGCCTTGCCTTGTTCGTCGATAAATTTGCCGCTGACATTGGCCTGCATGTTGACCGGGGGGGTGGGGCCGGTCTGTCCATAGAATTGCTGGTTCGCCTTGCTGTGCAGCGCGGCGAATGTCAGCTCGATATTGGATTTAAATTGCACCATGAACCAATCCCATCCGCCCGGCGCGGGAGCAGACAAGTTTTGCGAGGCGCGCATCACCGCATGCTGGGGGCTGCCGGAAGGCATGAATCCGGTTCCCCATTGGTGGTCATACCATGCCTTGCCTTTTTGCAGGCCAATCCGGTTGCCATTGATGGTTATGCTGCTTTCATGCTTCTGGCTCAGTTGCAGATTGGAAGCGGAATAATAAAGGGTGCCAACGCCGTCCACGCTTGGCGAACAGCCGTCGTCGCCTTGCATGAAGTAGCCTTTGATATTATCCAGATAGATGTCGATTTCTATCTCTGCCGGGTTTGTTGCCCCTTTATCCAATCCCCAGGCTTGCAGCCGGATAGGGAAGGTGCTTGTGTTGCTTAACGCGGTAATGCTGTTTTTCCCCATTTTGTAGCAAAATGGGCTGCCGGTGAATTCGACCAGCCCGGTCGTTCCGGCCACGATGGTAGGGATTGCCCGGTAATGCACGCCAGCGGCTTCATCGCTGATGGCCAGGTGGAGCTCGATGACCTGATTTTCGATTTCGGTGAGGCCCAATTCGGCTGCCGTGCCGGGCGGCAATATCGCATATTGCCAAAACATCATCTCGACACCGTAATGCTTGCCCTCCGATGTCATGTAATTTCCGACAAAAAAATGCCAGCCAACCTGGTTCTTCCACTGGGGCACATCGAATTTCGGGAGGTTTATGTTGGGTTCGTAGGGAATCGGCAAATAACCCTTTACGCTGTCCAGGCCCTGCATGATGGATCGCGCGTAAACCTGGTGAGCCGACAAGCTGTCTGAATGGCTGATGAGGGTTCCATAGCGTCCCCCGTATGACGGAAGAAGCGATAGCGGGTTGCGCAGCAGGTCCTGATAGTGGTGCTTGATGCGGCTTCCGATACTCGTGTTGCTGTTTTTTTCGCTATTGATCTTGTCGAGAATGTGCTTGGGGATGGATTTTTCGTCGTATTCTTTTTGCCATAAAGCGTAAGCGATATTTTGTTTGGTTTCTTCATCCGGCTGGTTCAGGATAATTACATCTTGGTTGCTGCCCATGTTTAATTCTCCATTGCTAGGTTTTTATGTGGAACTCAAAGGGAAGAATGGGGGTATTTGTAGTTATTGATGCCCCCGGGAAATGCGGACAGTAATTTAACATCAAAACAATAAATCACAATATAAATAACGAGTTATGCATTTTGCATAAAGTGGCGCGCTCGTTGGCGGTTTGCTTCCGGGCGAATCGATCCTGGCGATTGATGACCCGTAATAATCCACGGGCAGGGCATTCTGCGGCAGCCCTATTGGGCGCCGCGGATGCCTCGAAGATGAGCCTGCTCCGGGGTAAGAACGGTGTTTCGGACGCGATTTTGCAGGCAAATCGCATGGACGACACCCGCAAAATTGGAATTTAAGGGTGTCCTTTAGTAGAATGCTACCCTTTACGCATTTGGAATCTACACATGGCCGCAAAGCCCCAAAAAACCGCCAGTTTCGAGGCGGCGCTGGCCGAGCTGGAAAAAGTGGTGGCGGAGATGGAGACGGGCAAGCTGTCCCTGGAAGAATCGCTCGCCGCCTACAAGCGCGGCGCGGAGTTGCTGGGGCAGTGCCGCACCCGCCTGGAAGACGCGCAGCAGCAGGTGCGCGTGCTGGAAAGCGGCATACTCAAGGATTTCTCCGCCAATTCTTCAGGTACCCCGGATGCCTGATTTCCCCCGGATGCCCGATTTCCAAAAGACACCTGATTTCCAAAAGATGCCTGAATTCCAGTCCTGGGCTGCGGCCCATCAAAACCGCTTCGAAGAAGTGCTGCGCCGCCTGCTGCCCGCGGGCGACATCGCCCCGCAGCGCCTGCACCAGGCCATGCGCTACAGCGTGCTGGAAGGCGGCAAGCGCGTGCGCCCGCTGCTGGCCTTTGCCGCAGGCGAGTTGGCCGGTGCCGGCATCGAGCGCGTGAATATCGCCGCCGCCGCCGTGGAACTGATCCACGCCTATTCCCTGGTGCACGACGACATGCCCTGCATGGACGACGACGTGCTGCGCCGGGGCAAGCCTACCTGCCATGTGGAATACGACGATGCCACCGCGCTCCTGGTGGGCGATGCCCTGCAAAGCCTTGCGTTCCAGCTGCTTGCGGCGCACCATTTGAACGACGATCCCGCGCGCCAACTGGAAATGGTCAAGCTGCTGGCGGTGGCCTCCGGCTCGCGCGGCATGGCGGGCGGGCAGGCGATAGATCTGGAAAGCGTGGGCAAGCAGCTCGCCCTGCCGCAACTGGAGCAGATGCACATCCACAAGACCGGTGCGCTCATTCGCGCCGCCATCATGCTGGGCGCGCACTGCGGCAAAGCAAATGATGCGCAACTGGACGCGCTGGAGCGCTACGGCCATTGCGTGGGCTTGGCCTTCCAGGTGGTGGACGACGTGCTGGATAGCGAGGCCGACACCGCCACCCTGGGCAAGACCGCGGGCAAGGATGCGGACAACGACAAGCCGACTTACGTTACCCTGCTGGGCGTGCGCGAAGCGAAGCAGATGGCGGCAAGATTGCACGCCGAGGCGCTGGAGGTGCTGGGTACGTTTGGCGAAGGCGCGCGCAGGCTGCGCGAGTTGGCGGACTTTATTGTGTTGCGCAAATATTGATGGATGTTGTTATATCGGCCCTGTCAGGCAGGGTGGATAAAGCGCCGTCAGGCGCGTATCCACCAACTGCTGGTGGATACGCCGCTGCGCTGCTTTATCCACCCTACGGTGGCTTACGAAAATATTAAGGGATCATTCCTCTCCGGCCATTACGGCATCTGCTTCCGCCAGCGGGAGGGAGAGGACACTAAGGAAACAAACTGATGTATTCGCTGTTGAACACCATTAACCTTCCCGACGATTTGCGCAAGCTGGAGCGCAAGCAATTGCCGCAGCTCGCGGACGAACTGCGCGAATTCCTCATCGAGTCGGTGAGCAAGACCGGCGGGCATTTGTCCTCCAACCTCGGCACGGTGGAGCTGACCATCGCGCTGCATTACGTGTTCAACACGCCGCACGACCGGCTGGTGTGGGACGTGGGCCACCAGACCTACACGCACAAGATACTCACCGGGCGGCGCGAGGCGATGAGCGGGCTGCGCACGATGGGCGGCATCTCCGGCTTCCCCAAGCGCGAAGAAAGCCCCTACGATTCCTTCGGCACGGCGCATTCCAGCACCTCGATCTCCGCCGCGCTGGGCATGGCGGTTGCCGCGCGCGCCGAGGGCAGCGACCGGCGCGCGATTGCGATCATCGGCGACGGCGCCATGACCGGCGGCATGGCCTTCGAGGCGCTGAACAACGCGGGTGTGCTCGACGCCAACCTGCTGGTGATCCTCAACGACAACGACATGTCCATCTCGCGCCCGGTGGGCGCGCTCAACAATTACCTGGCGAAGCTCATGTCCGGGCGTTTTTATGCGGCCATGCGGCGCAGCGGCGAGAAGATGCTCAAGGGCATGCCGCCCATGCTGGAATTCGCCAAGCGCGCCGAGGAGCACATGAAGGGCATGGTCACGCCGGGCACGCTGTTTGAGGAGTTCGGCTTCAATTACATCGGCCCCGTGGACGGTCACGACGTGGGCGTGCTGGTGGACACCATGAGGAACATCCAGAAGCTCTCGGGCCCGCAGTTCCTGCATGTGGTCACGCAGAAGGGCCGGGGCTATCCCCATGCCGAAGAAGACAGCGTGCTGTACCACGGCGTGGGCAAATTCGACCGGGAAAACGGCATCGAGCCGCAGGAGGAAGGCCAGCCTTCCTACACCTCGATTTTCGGCCGCTGGCTGTGCGACATGGCGGAGCAGGATAGCCGCCTGCTCGGCATCACCCCCGCCATGTGCGAAGGCTCGGGCATGGTGGAATTCTCGCAAAAATTTCCCGAGCGCTATTTCGATGTGGGCATCGCCGAGCAGCACGCGCTCACCTTCGCCGCGGGCGCTGCCTGCGAGGGCATGAAGCCGGTGGTGGCGATCTACTCGACATTTTTGCAGCGCGCCTACGACCAACTCATTCACGACATCGCCATCCAGAACCTGCCGGTGATGCTGGCGATAGACCGCGGCGGCCTGGTCGGCGCGGACGGCGCGACCCATGCGGGCAGCTTCGACCTGAGCTTCATGCGCTGCATTCCCAACATGACGGTGATGGCACCCGCCGACGAGGACGAATGCCGCAAGATGCTGACCACCGCCTACCGCCACGATGGCCCGAGTGCGGTGCGCTATCCGCGCGGCTGCGGCCCCGGCGCTGCCATCGAGCCGGGCCTGATAAGCATTCAGGTGGGCAAGGGCATCGTGCGCCGCAAGGGCAAGCAAGCGGCCATCCTCTCCTTCGGCGCCATGCTGGCGCCCGCCTTGCAGGCGGCGGAACAACTGGACGCCACGGTCGCCAACATGCGCTTCATCAAGCCGCTGGACGAAGAGCTGGTGCTGCAACTGGCGCGCGAGCATAAGCTGCTGGTGACGGTGGAAGAGAACACCATACAGGGCGGGGCGGGGAGTGCGGTGGCGGAATGCCTGGACAAGCACGGCGTGCGCGTGCCCATCCTGCATCTCGGCCTGCCGGACCGTTTCATCGAGCAGGGCGAGCACGGGCAATTGCTCAGGCTGTGCGGGCTGGATGCCGATGGCATCGCCGCAGCCGTGCGCCGGGCTATACCTGATTGAATATCTCGGATATAGGTTATAATTACCGGACCCTCTCCCGCGCTATCGCGCACCCCTCTCCCGCAAGCGGGAGAGGGGCTGGGGAGAGGGAGGTTTTCAAGAGAGCATAGCCATGTCAGCCAAACATACCGCTACCATACCGGACGTACAGAACCTGGCCGATACGCGCCATCTGGCCATCGACCGGGTGGGCATCAAGGGCATCCGCCATCCCGTCGTCGTCAAGGACAAGAGCGTGGGCGTGCAGCACACCATCGCCACGTTCAATATGTACGTGCACCTGCCGCATGATTTCAAGGGCACGCACATGTCGCGCTTCGTCGAGATACTCAACCAGCACGGACGCGAAATCTCGGTGGAATCGTTCCACGGCATCCTGCAGGAAATGGTGGAAAAGCTGGAGGCGAAATCCGGCCACATCGAAATGGCCTTTCCCTATTTCGTCAACAAGACCGCGCCGGTCTCCGGCGTGCAGAGCCTGCTGGATTACGAGGTCTCCTTCATCGGCGAGGTCAACAACGGCGATTACCGCTTCACCATGCGCGTGCAGGTGCCGGTCACCAGCCTGTGCCCGTGCTCCAAGAAAATCTCCGCGCGCGGCGCGCACAACCAGCGCTCGCACGTCACCATCACCGTGCGCACCAAGAAATCGGTGTGGATAGAGGAAGTGGTGCGTTTCGCCGAAGAACAGGCTTCGTGCGAACTGTACGGCCTGCTCAAGCGCCCGGACGAAAAATTCGTCACCGAGCGAGCCTACGACAACCCCAAGTTCGTCGAGGACATGGTGCGCGATGTCGCCGCAGCACTCAACGCGGACGAGCGCATCGAAGCCTATGTCGTCGAATCTGAAAACTTCGAATCCATCCATAATCACTCGGCTTACGCCCTGATAGAGCGAGATAAAACCAAGGATTGAGAACGGGAAAAGACGCGGAAAGAAAGATAGGGTAAAATCCATACTACTATTAATGTTATTTAACCCCCGATTTCCGCCCACTATTTTTACCCAACACTCATAACCATGAAACCCATCGCCATATTCCGCCATGCCCCCAGCGAGGGCCCCGGCTATTTCGCTGAATTTCTCGATGAGAAGGGCATTCCCTGGCAGCTCATCCGCATAGACGCGCATTCTCCCCTGCCGCTCGATGTGGAAGAATATTCCGGCCTGGTGTTCATGGGCGGGCCGATGAGCGTGAACGACAAACTTCCGTGGATTCCTCCGGTGCTGGCGCTGATCCGCGAAGCAGTGGGGCAGGACATTCCCGTGCTCGGCCACTGCCTGGGCGGTCAACTCATGGCCCGTGCGCTTGGCGCGGTGGAAGTGCGCAATTCGTGCAAGGAAATCGGCTGGGGCAAGGTCACCGTTGCGGAGAACGACACGGCGCGCGCCTGGTTCGGCAGCGTGGGCTCGTTCGATGCCTTCCACTGGCACGGCGAAACCTTCGGCCTGCCGCTCGGCGCGGCGAAATTTTTGTCCAGCGATTATTGCTTCAACCAGGGATTCGCGCTGGGCAAGCACCTCGCGCTGCAATGCCACATCGAAATGACCGCGGAAATGATCACCGACTGGTGCAAGATCGGCGCGGATGAAATCGCCGCAAGCGCCGCCAGCCCCGGTGTGCAGAGCGCCGCAGCCATGCAGGCGCAGACGGCCGAAAAGTTGCCGATGCTGCACGAAGTGGCGCGGCGGCTTTATGAACGCTGGCTCTTGGGCCTCTCGGCCTAGGCTGCGGGCCGGGCAGCCCGGCCCTCTTAAAATTCCCCTTCTTTTCCCATACTTGTTGCGTGGTTACTAAGCCCGCAGCCGCTTGCCGGATGGGCGATATGCTAGAATCATAGCTAAATATCTGTTTGGCCGGATTGATAAAGGGATCATCCGGCACAAATTCATTGCCCGGCTGGCGGGTGAAATATATAACCTTGGGGGCAAGCCCCCGGGGAAAGGTCTTGGGGCAAGCCCCCGGGGAAAGACCTTGGGGAAGAACGCGGTGAGAAGGACACTATAAACACCGCCCCCGCCCGAATTGCCGGTTCTGTGAATATGCCCGGGTGAAGTTACTCCGGGCGTCCGGGCAGCCTGCCTGCCGCGCACTCCATTTAAATCATCACGACAAATTTGATTACGCTGCTGAAAAACTGCTTGCACTGGGGATGCGATGCGGCTGCGAACCATTCGCTGAAGCGCAAGATATTGCACGCCAATATCACAGCCCTCATTACCATCCTGACGATGCTGCTCTTCGCCGGGATCAACTCCATGATCGGCAATCCGGCGCTGATCGAATCAAACCTGCTGGCCATCCCGTTTTACTTCACGGCTGCCGCCGTGCCCTGGCTGAATCGGCGCGGGCACTTTACGCGGGCAAGCTGGTTGTTATCCCTGTCGCTTCCCGTGTCCATCGCCGTAATGACCTGGGCGGTTTACGGCTCCAGGTTCGGCCTGCATTACTATTTCATTTTGTTTGCCATGCTGTCCGTCACCTTCTTCCCGCTGCGGCAGTGGCTGAGCATACTTGCCGTATTCACGCTGAATGCGGCGCTGTTTCTTTATTGCGAATTCGCCGGGGTGTCCGCGAACCCGGCATTGCAGCATGTGGACGATGCGCTGGCGGGGCTCATGCGGCTATCCTTCGCCGGTTCAGTGATGTTCTCGATTTTCATCCTGGTCTGGGTGGGCGAATTCGCAGCCGACCGGAACGAGCGCGAGTTGGAATCGCTCTCCGGAACCGATGCGCTGACCCGCCTGCCCAACCGCCGCCGCCTGCACCAGCGGCTTGTCGAGAACATCGCCATCAGCAAGCGCACCGGGCAATATGGCGCAGTGCTGTTCATCGACCTGGACAACTTCAAGCCCCTCAACGACCGGCATGGGCATGGCGCGGGAGACCTGCTGCTGCAGGAAGCGGCCCAGCGCATCATCGACTGCGTGCGCGAAGTGGACGTGGTGGCCCGCTACGGCGGCGACGAATTCGTGGTTATCCTGGGCCACCTGGGGCATGAAAGCGAGCACGCCAGAAGCAACGCTCACCAAACGGCGGAAAAGGTGCGGGAGTTGCTGGGCAAGCCCTACGAACTGGCCATCCACGTCAAGGATGCGGGCCACAAGCGTGTGGAGCATAGCTGCACTTCGAGCATCGGCGTGGCCCTTTTCGCCGGCGCCGCCGCCAGCGAAGAACACATCCTCAAGTGCGCCGATGCCGCCATGTACCGGGCAAAGGGCAGCGGCCGCAACGCCATCAGATTCCATCACGGTATTCATGCGTAATGCATAGGTATATATACTTATATCAATATACTTAGGTCGTTAGGCATATTTACGGCATAGGTTTTGACACCTAAAATCAACGTCATCTGAATACTATGTCAGGTGTCGCGATGATCAAACAAGCACTGTCCGGACTTAACCAGGCACAACTCGAAATACACCAGGCGCAGGCCG
>JBGPSQ010000022.1:0-22281 GCA_041490205.1 Gallionellaceae bacterium | reverse complement strand
CGCCACCAACCGCCCCGACGTGCTCGACCCGGCGCTGCTGCGCCCCGGCCGTTTCGACCGCCAGGTGGTGGTGCCGCTGCCCGACATCCGCGGGCGCGAGCAGATCCTGATGGTGCATATGCGCAAGGTTCCGGTAGCACCCGACGTGAAGGCCGACATTCTCGCGCGCGGCACGCCCGGCATGTCCGGCGCGGACCTGGCCAACCTGGTCAACGAGGCTGCGCTGTTTGCGGCACGCCGCAACAAGCGCTTCGTCGAGATGGACGATTTCGAGTCGGCCAAGGACAAGATATTCATGGGTGCCGAGCGCAAGTCCATGGTGATCACCCCGGATGAAAAGCGGAAGACCGCCTACCACGAATCCGGCCACGCGATCATCGGCTTCCTGCTGCCGGGTTGCGACCCCGTACACAAGGTGAGCGTCATTCCGCGAGGGCGCGCGCTGGGCGTTACCCTGTCCTTGCCTGAGCGCGACCGTTACAGCGTTTACCGCAACCAGATGCTGGCCAAGATCAGCATGCTGTTCGGCGGGCGCGTCGCGGAAGAACTGTTCACCGGCGACATTTCAACCGGCGCATCCAACGACTTCGAGCGGGCCACCGACATGGCGCGCGACATGGTCACCCGTTACGGCATGTCCGACGCTCTGGGTCCCATGGTGTACGGCGAAAACGAGGGCGAGGTGTTCCTCGGGCGCTCGGTGACCACGCACAAGAACCTGTCGGATGTCACGCTGCAGTCGGTGGACAAGGAAATCCGCCGCATTTTGGACCAGCAATACGCCCAGGCGACCAAGATATTGCAGGAAAACCGCGACAAGGTGGAGGCGATGACCAACGCGCTGATGGAATATGAAACCATAGACGCGGAGCAGATCAAGGACATCATGGAAGGCAAGCCTGCGCGTCCGCCCAAGCCCAGCCCATCCAGCCAGCCGCCGCAGCCGCCACAGGCGCCCACTGCTCCGGCAACCACGCCTACGCAACCGGCGCAGGGAACTTGAAAAGCAGTCGTTAGACGCTAGTCGTTAGTTGGCTGGCGGCTAGCGGCCATCTGATTTCTCTCAAAGAACCAGAGCATACAGCGCGGCCACCAAGCCGCGCTTTTTTGCGATGATGCTGCGCCCTGATCACGGCAATTTGCAGACAGGTGTGCTGGTATTTGACTAACGACTAGCGTCTGACGACTAACGACTGCCTATGCCTCTGCACTGCGGCCCTTTCCGCCTCGACCTCTCCCGCCCATTGGTGATGGGCATCGTCAATGTCACGCCCGATTCCTTTTCAGACGGCGGCCGGCATTTGCGGCTTGATGCCGCGCTGGCGCATGCGCATCAGTTGATCGCCGAGGGCGCGGCCCTGCTCGACATCGGCGGCGAATCCACGCGCCCCGGCGCCAGCACGGTCGGCATCCAGGAAGAACTTGATCGCGTCATCCCCGTGCTCGAAGGGCTGCGCGGTACGCCGGTTCCCCTTTCCATCGACACCCGCAAGCCTGAAGTGATGCGCGCAGCGCTGGCTGCGGGCGCCGCCATGGTAAACGACGTCAACGCGCTGCAGGAGCAGGGCGCGCTGGCAGCCGTTTCCGCAAGCAATGCTGCGGTTTGCCTGATGCACAAGCAGGGCGACCCGCAGACCATGCAGGCGCAGCCGCACTATGCCGACGCGGTGGAGGAAGTAAAAGGCTTCCTGCGCGCGCGCATCGCGGCGGCGGAGGCGGCAGGCATCGCCAGGGAGCGCATCGTGGTTGACCCGGGCTTTGGCTTTGGCAAGGCGCTGGGGCATAATCTCGTCTTGCTGCGGGAATTGGCAGCCTTGCGCGAACTGGGCGTGCCGGTGCTGGCAGGGCTGTCGCGCAAATCCATGCTGGGCGCTATCACCGGGCAGGACGTGGAGCACCGCTTGGCCGCCAGCCTGGCTGCGGCGCTGATTGCGGTGCAGCACGGCGCCGCCATCGTGCGCGTGCACGATGTGCGCGCCACGGTGGATGCGCTGAAGGTTTGGGATGCGGTGAACGAGGCGAAAGTATCGTAGGTCGGGTTAGCGCAGCGTAACCCGACAGGACTGGATCATGATCTCCATGAAGTCGGGTTACGCTGCGCTAACCCGACCTACGGGGCTGGGCGCTATCACCGGGCAGGACGTGGAACACCGCCTGGCCGCCAGCCTGGCTGCGGCGCTGATCGCGGTTCAGCGGGGGGCTTCAATCGTGCGCGTACACGACGTACGCGCCACGGTGGATGCGCTGAAGGTTTGGGAGGCGGTGAACGCCGGGGGCATGATTTAGCCACGGATTAACACGGATGCACACGGATAAAAAACCTCCAAGAGTTGGTTTTCATCCGTGTATATCCGTGTCAATCCGTGGCTAGTTGGTATTGAAGGGATAACAGCATGAGCAGAAAATATTTCGGCACCGATGGCGTGCGCGGCAAGGTGGGCGAATTTCCCATCACCCCGGAATTCGTGATGCACCTGGGCTATGCCGCGGGCAAGGTGCTGGCCGCCGCCGACTGGCACCTGGCGCAGGGCGAGAATCCCGCCGTGCTGATCGGCAAGGACACGCGCATCTCCGGCTACCTGCTGGAATCTGCATTGCAGGCCGGGCTGATCGCGGCGGGCGTGGACGTATACCTCGCAGGCCCTGTGCCCACCCCGGCGGTGGCCCACCTGACTCGCGCCTTGCGGCTGCAGGCAGGCATCGTCATCTCCGCATCGCACAACCCGTTCGAGGACAACGGCATCAAGTTCTTCTCCGGCACCGGCGAAAAGCTGCCCGACGACATCGAGCGCGCCATCGAGGCCGGGCTGGACAGCCCCATCGTCACCATGCCCTCGGCCCGTCTCGGCAAGGCGCGCCGCATAGACGACGCGGCTGGGCGCTACATCGAATTCTGCAAGAGCAGCTTCCCCTACGAGTTGGATCTGCGCGGCCTGAAGCTGGTGGTGGATTGTGCCCACGGCGCGGCCTACCACATCGCGCGCAACGTGTTCCACGAACTCGGCGCGGATGTCGTCGCCATCGGCGTCGCACCCGACGGCAAGAACATCAACGACGGCTATGGCGCCACCGCCCCGGCGAATTTGCAGAAGGCAGTGAAGGAACACCACGCCGATCTCGGCATCGCCCTCGATGGCGATGGCGACCGCCTCATCATGGCGGATGCAGAAGGCAAGCTGTACGACGGCGACCAACTGCTCTACGTCATCGCCCGCCACCGCCAATCCAGGGGCATCATGAAAGGCGGCGTGATTGGCACCCTCATGACCAACCTCGCCTTCGAGCACGCCATGAAGCGCATGAACATCCCGTTCGCGCGCGCCAAGGTGGGCGACCGCTACGTGATGGAACTGCTCCAGCAAAAAGGCTGGCAACTCGGCGGCGAAAACTCCGGCCACATCATCTCGCTCGATAAGCACAGCACCGGCGACGGCATCATCTCCGCCCTGCAAGTGCTGCATGCACTGCGCGCCGCCAATGAAACGCTGGAACAGGCAGCGCATGACTTGGTGATGTATCCGCAGGTGTTGATCAATGTGCGGGTGGAGAAAGCCGGGACGCTGCTTGAGAACGCGCAAGTGAAGGCCGCCGTTGCGGATGCGGAACGCTCTCTGGATGGTAAGGGCCGCGTATTGCTGCGCCCCTCCGGCACTGAGCCGCTGCTGCGGGTGATGGTGGAGGGGGAGGATGGGGCGCTAGTTAAAAAGTGCGCGGAGGGGATTGCGGGGGTGGTGAGGGGAGTGGCGTAGATACCGTCTTGCCCTCCCTGCAATTCCCCCATCAGGGAGTATCAGCAGCGCAACACCTTATTGACGCACACAAGCTTGAGGCGTAGATTCACATGGGCTTCAATATATTTTTCCAGATGCAGCCGTAAGGTGTGCTTTTGAATCACTGTAATAAAAGGTGGGGCCTATCATGAACAATTCCTCAAATTCAAATTCCCCGAATAAGTCAGGCTACGATTCCCTTGCCGCGTGGAGGTTTTTCACATCGGCGGGCGAAGAGGAGCAGGTGGCGGCGGGGAAGGTCATTTTCCACGAGGATGACAAGGCGAGCCGCTTTCTGCTCCAGAAAGACATGATGTATTTGCTGGTGGAAGGCGAGATTGATCTTTTTGTAGGGGATAGGCAGGTTGGCTCCGTCCAGCAGGGCGAGATTTTCGGGGAGCTGGCTTCCATCACCCATTCGCCGAGGAGCGCGACGGCGATAGCGAAGACGCGGTGCAGGCTGATCGCGCTGGACGAGAAGCAGTTCCGGGCCGCGCTGCGCGAGCATCCGGAATTTTCGCTCACGATGATGTCGCTCATGGTGGGGCGCTTGCGCAAGATGATCGCCAGGCTGAATGCGGATGCGGGGGTGCCTGCGGGCGCGGACTGGAATGAGTCCGGGGTGTTCGGCAAGAAGCAGTTGATGGAGCTGGTGGATACGTTTGGGGCCACCGTGATCACGCGCTATTTGCCCGGCAAGTCCATCATGCAGGAAGGGCAGGTCGGGCTGCTGATGTATGTGGTTCTCGAGGGGGCGGTGGAAGTCACCATCCAGGGCCGCGTGGTGGAGGAAATCGGGGAGGGCGGCATGTTCGGCGAAATGGCGCTGATCGGGCGCACCGAGCGGCTCGCCAGCGCCGTGGCGGTGACAGAGTGTTCGCTGCTGGCGATCAACCGCAAGGACTTTTTCGACCTTGTCAAAACCAATCCCGAATTCGGGGTTGCCCTGCTCAAGGCGGTGGGCGAGCGGGCGCGTTTCATCGCGACTTGTTTCGCGCTATAACTCACGGAATTTATGGTAAAAAAATACCCCCGTTTCTTTCGAAACGGGGGCCAATGGAAGTCTTAACAAAGGGGGGAGTTAAGACTTTCACGTTCAGGGAGGAGAAACGTGAGGCAGCTTGCGCTACCTGTAACATAAGATGGGGTTATTTTGAAATAGTTCCGCAAGTGTTGCATTTCGGGTAAAAAGTTCATAATGCAATGTTTTAATGGGATAAATATTTAACTGGGCGTTCTTGTGGGTGCCCCTTGTTTTTTTGCGGCCCCGGCCATATATAAGTATCAACTTATATTTCAGGAGCGGTCATGCCCCATTCCCCCCAAACCCATTCCCAACAACCAGGCCCCAAGCACGTAGTCTGCCCGCATTGCGATGCGGTGAACCGCGTTCCCGTGGAAAAGCTGGGCGGGCAGCCTGTATGCGGCAATTTCAACCGGCATATCGCGCGCAGCGACGTGCCGGTGCTGGTGGATTTCTGGGCGCCTTGGTGCGGTCCCTGCCGCATGATGGCCCCGGCCTTTGTACAGGCAGCGGCGGAGCTGGAGCCGCACATGCGGCTGGCCAAGCTCAATACGGAAGAGGCGCAGGAACTGGCCGCGCGTTACAATATCCGCAGCATTCCGACGCTGGCACTGTTCAAGGGCGGCGTCGAGGTGGCGCGGCAGGCCGGGGCGATGGATGCGGGCAATATTGTGCGCTGGGCCAGGGCCAGGGCTTGATTGGCTGTTTCCTTGCTCCCCCCATTCACGGCGGCTTGCGCCAGCCTGCAAAATGGTTTAGTTTGGGCGGAGAACAAATCGCATAAGAGCCCATTTTGAATCCCAATCCATCTTGATCCCCCAATCCATCTTGATATTGTCCACACCTGTTTTCCGCTTGCTGCCCGTGCTGCTGGCCCTGTCCGCGCTGGGCGGCTGTGCCAGCCTGGCCTCTTCGGCCACGAACCGGCTCGCCAATAACCTGTCCGGCGCGATACTCAACCAGGATGACCCGGAGACGGTGGAAGCGGGCATGCCTTCCTACCTGTTGATGATAGACGGCCTGATAGAAGGCGACCCGCAGAATGAAAACATGCTGGCGGCGGGCAGCAAGCTGTATGGTTCCTATGCCACGGCCTTTGTGAAGGATGCCGGGCGCGCTCGGCGGCTGGCGCAAAAAGCGCGCGATTACGGCGACCGTGCGTTGTGCGCGCACGATGCGCACTTGTGCCGGGTGTGGGAGCGGCCTTTCGAGGATTTTGCCAAGGCCATGAGCGCGCTCAGGGTAAATGACGCGCCTGTGCTTTATGCCAGCGCAGCATCCTGGGCCGCCTGGATACAGGCCAACAGCAGCGACTTCAACGCGCTGGCCAGCCTGCCGAAGCTGAAGGCCGCCATGGCGCGCGTGGCCGAGCTGGATGAGGCTTATGACCACGGCGAGGCTCATGTCTACCTGGGTGTGATTGCCACGCTGCTGCCGCCCGCCATGGGCGGCAAGCCGGAGGAGGGGCGGGCGCATTTCGAGCGGGCGATACAACTTTCGGAGGGGCGCGACCTGATGGCCAAGGTAGAATATGCGCGCCGTTATGCGCGCATCGTGTACGACAGGCCGCTGCATGACCGCCTGCTGAAGGAGGTGCTGGATGCAGAAGCCAAGGCACCGGGCCTGACGCTGGCCAATGTGCTGGCGAAAAGGCAGGCGCGCGAGTTGCTGGCGAGCGCGGATAGTTATTTTTAACCTTTGCGCAGGCCGGGTTAACGTAGCGTAACAATTCATGGGTATGATGGGCGTGCTCCGTCGAGTTACGCGGTGAAGCCGCTAACCCGACCTGCAGTAATAAAAAAATTTCGGCCCATAGGCCACGGAGGAGGGGGAGGAAATGCGTTCATTATTGTCACTTATGCTGGCCTTGCTGCTGGCCGCACCATTTTCGCTTGCACAGGCTGCTACCCTGAAAATCGCCACGCTCGCGCCCGATGGCACGGAGTGGATGCAGGAACTGCGCAAGGGAGGCGACGAGATCGCGCAGCGCACCGCAGGGCGGGTCACCGTGAAGTTCTATCCGGGCGGCGTGATGGGCAGCGACCGCGTGGTGCTGCGCAAGATACGCGCCGGGCAGTTGCAGGGCGGGGCGCTCACCGGCGGCGCGCTGGCCGAGATTTATCCGGATGCGTATGTCTATAGCCTGCCGATGCTGTTCCGCTCCTATGACGAATTGAATTACGTGCGCGCGCGCATGGACAAGAAGATTGCCCAGGGCCTGGACGCGAACGGCTTCGTGACTTTCGGGTTCATGGACGGCGGATTTGCCTACCTGCTGTCCTCCACGCCGATCAAGGGCATCGCCGATCTGAGGTCGCAGAAAATATGGGTGCCGGAAGGCGACGACATCGCCCGCGCGATGTTCGAGACGCTGGGGTCGGCCTCGGTGCCGCTGCCGCTGACCGATGTGCTCACCGGCCTGCAGACCGGGCTCATCACCACCGTTGGCGCGCCCGCCTCGGGCGCCATTGCCATGCAATGGCATACCCGCGTGAAATATCTGACGGATGTTCCCACCATGTATATTTTCGGCGCGCTGGCGGTGGACAAGAAATTTTTCGCCGGGCTGGAGCCTGCCGACCAGGCCGTGGTGCGCGAGGTGATGGAGCGCGTGTATGCGGCGATGAACCGCAAGGGTCGCATTGACGACAAGGCCGCGCTGGACGCCTTGCGCAAGCAGGGCATCGAATTCGTCGCGCTGCCGCCGGACGAGATAGCCAAGCTGCGTGCCGCGGCCGACCAGACCATCAACCGTCTGGCCGGGCAGGGCGTGGTTTCCGCGGGCTTGGTCAAAGAGCTGCGTGGGAACCTGGATGCCTTTCGCCGCGCCAAGCCCGCGCACTAAAATATGACCACCCGCCACCTGCCGCCCGCGCTTGAGCGTCTGGTGAAAGCCATCACCTGGACGGAAAACGCGCTGCTCGTCCTCATGCTGGCGGCGATGGTGCTGCTGGCCGCCTCGCAGATCGTGCTGCGCAATTTCATGGGCATGAGCCTGGCCGGGGCCGACCAGGCGCTGCGCTTGCTGGTGCTCTGGGTGGCGTTCCTCGGAGCGGTGGCCGCCAGCCGCGAGGGTAAGCACATCCATGTGGATGCCGTGGCGCGCTGGCTGCCGGCCCGCGCCAGGGCCTGGGTCGGCGCGGTCACGGATATATTCACCTTGGCCGTATGCCTGGTGCTGGCTTGGGAATCGGTGCGCTACCTGCTGAAATCCCTTGAGACCGGGGAAAAGGCCTTCGGCATGCTGCCGGTGTGGGTGGCGGCATCCATCCTGCCGCTGGCTTTTTCGCTGATCGCCCTGCGCTACGGCTTGCGCTGCATTCACCATGTGCGGCAGGCGCTCGGAAAGGCGGCGCCGGAATGACCGCGGCGGGGTGCTCTAGATGCTGATCCTGGCCGGGATATTGCTCATTGTGCTGGCGCTGCTGGGGACGCCGCTGTTTGTCATCATCGCGGCGGGCGTGCTGCTTAATTTCGCGCTGGAGGGCACCGACCTGACGGTGATCCCCATCGAGATTTACAGCCTGGCGGAAATGCCGGTGCTGCTCGCCATCCCGCTGTTCACCTTCGCCGGTTACCTGCTGGCGGAATCGCAGGCGCCGCATCGCCTGGTGCGCATTACCAACGTGTTTTTCGGCTGGATGCCCGGCGGGCTGGCGGCGGTGGCGCTGGCCATCTGCGCCATGTTCACAGCCTTCACCGGCGCTTCCGGCGTGACCATCGTGGCGCTGGGCGGCCTGCTCTACCCCGCGCTCAGGCAGGCGGGCTACCCGGAGCGCTACAGCCTGGGGCTGGTCACCACCTCGGGCAGCATCGGCCTGCTGTTCGCGCCTTCCCTGCCGCTGATACTCTATGGGGTGGTGGCGCAGCAGATCAACCTCCCCGGCCATCCCGTTTCCATTCCCGATTTGTTCCTGGCGGGCATCCTGCCCGGCCTGCTGATCGTGGTCATGCTGTCTGTTTACGGGCTGTGGCAAAGGCGCGGCCAGCCGGTTGAGCACACGCCGTTCAACTGGCGCGAGGCGCTTGGTGCCTTGCGCGCGGCGGGCTGGGAACTGCCGCTGCCCATCGTGGTGCTGGGCGGCATTTACAGCGGCTATTTCGCGGTGTCGGAAGCGGCGGCGGTGACGGCGATCTATGTGTTCATCGTCGAGGTTTTGATCCACCGCGAGATCAAGATTACCGCGCTGCCCAACCTCATGCGCGAGTCCATGGTGCTGGTCGGCGCGATCCTGATCGTGCTCGGCATGTCGCTGGCTTCCACCAACTATTTGCTGGATGCGGAAGTGCCCACCAAGCTTTTCAATTACATCCGCGAGCATGTGCACAGCGCCTTCGGCTTCCTGCTGCTGCTGAACCTGTTTTTGCTGGCGCTGGGCATGATGCTGGACATCTTTTCCGCCCTGGTGATCATGGTTCCGCTGATCCTGCCCATCGCCGTGGGCTACGGCATCAACCCGGTTCATCTCGGCATCGTGTTCCTGGCGAACATGGAAATTGCCTACCTGATGCCGCCCATGGGCATGAACCTGTTCATCGCGATGTACCGCTTCGACCGGCCCATGCTGGAAATATTCCGCGCCGTGCTGCCTTTCGTCTGCATCCTGCTGGTTGCCGTGCTGATCATCACCTACTGGCCCGAACTGTCGCTGGTGCTGATCAAGCACTGAACGTAAAAACCGGAATTAGCCACGGATTAACACGGATTTTCACGGATTTTCACGGATTGAACAGTATGTTTGGCTTGTTACCGCCCCACCTTGGCGTGCGGAAGAGAGACAGTTAATCCAACCCGGTTTTATCAGTGTTAATCCGTGTTCATCCGTGGCTGATTTGCATTTTTAAGGATTAGCGTGCTCATTGCTTTTCGCGCCCCTTGCCGGCGTTGCAGTAAAACTCCGCGTATTTCATGTCTTCCGTGAGCAGGTGGTTGATCAGGATGTCTTTCACCTCCAGCCCGACGTCTATCCATTCCGACGGCAGTCCGTAATTGATAAACCTGTCCTGGAGCGCCTGGAGCGACCGGGTTAAATTCGCATGCCTGTTCGCGTGATCTTCCGCATCGGGATATTTCCATTCCTTGAATAGTCTTTCCTCGTGGGCAAAATGCCGCGCGGCATCGTCGAGGATGAGCTGCAGCCGGATTTGTATTTCGTCCTGCCCCAGCCGGCCCGCGATGGCCCGGTTCAGTTCGTCTATCAGGAATATGAACCGCTTGTGGTCTTCATCGATCTCGGGAATGCCCACGCTCATTTCTTCGCTCCATTCGAGCTTCCAGGTGTGGGGTTCCATGATGGTGATCTCGTGTTGTCTGGCGTGTCGGCTGGCCTGATATGCTCAGCTTGGCAGCTTGTATTTCCGCTGCCGGAAAAGTTTGATGCACGCATCGACCGCGCCGGGATCGTATCTCGTTCCCCGGTTAAGCTCTATTTCCTCCAATGCCGCATCGATGCCCAGTCCGGGACGATAGGGGCGGTGCGAAGACATGGCTTCCACCACGTCGGCCACGGCGAGTATGCGCGCCTCAAGAATGATTGCATCGCCCTTGAGCCCCTGAGGGTAGCCGCTCCCGTCCAGTCTTTCGTGGTGTTGCAGCACGGCTTGCGAGATCGGCCACGGGAAATCGATCTCCGCCAGGATGTCGCATCCGGACTGCGGGTGCGTCTTGATCAATGAATACTCGATTTCGTTCAGCTTGGCCGGTTTGCTGAGTATTTCCGCCGGGATGTGTATCTTGCCGAGATCGTGCACGATGCTGGCCAGGCGGATGCCGTGCACCTGCTCTTCCGGCAGGCCCATTTCCAGCGCTATATCGACGGCCAGTTGCGCCACACGCCGCTGGTGCCCTGCGGTGTAGGGATCGCGCATTTCCACAGTGGCCGCGATGGCCTGCAATGCTTCTTCCAGGCTTGCGCGCAGCCGGTCGGCATAGTGCTGCCGCTCTTCGAGCGCGCTGTCGCGCTCGATGCGGGTGTGCAGGGTGTCGAAGCCGAAGGCGAGGTCTTCCGCCATTTCTTCCAGCAGCGCCACTTCTTCGGTGTCGAAGGCATGCGGCTCGGCAGCATAAAGGGTCAGGGCGCCGGTGACCTGGCCCTTTACGCGCAAGGGGAGTGAAATGCTCGAAGCCAGGCCGTATTTAGCCGCGAGTTCGCGCCAGGGCTCCATGTGCGGATCGCTGGCGATCTGCTGCGCAATCTGCACCTTGCCGGTGCGAACCGCAGTGCCGGTCGGGCCGCGCCCATATGGACTTTTCTCATCCCAGGTCAGGCGCAGTTCGTCGACATAGTCTTGTGCCGCCCCCGCTTTTGCCTCCGCTTTGATGCTTTTATTTTCGTCCTGCATTGCCCGTGCCACCCAAGCCAGCCGGTAGGTGTCGCCGTCGGTAATGGCGCGGCAGATGCCCTGCATCAATTCGGCCTCGCTACGCGAGCGGACCAGCGCATGGTTGCCTGCGCTGAGCGCCTTGAGCGCGCGGTTGAGGCGGCGCAGGGTTGATTCGGCCAGCTTGCGCTCGGTGATGTCGCGGTCTATGCCGCGATACCCTTTGAGAATGCCCCTGCCGCCAACAATCGGGACGCCGCTGGATTCAATGTTCACCAGCCGCCCGCTCTTGTGCAGGTTGGTGTTTTCCAGCAGCCAGAACGATTTTTTCTCCGCCGCGAGGGATTTGTAAACGCCGCGCATGCGCTCGGCCTCATTCGGCGGCATCAGGTCGAACGGGGTCTTGCCGATCACTTCGTCCGTGGCATAGCCCAGCAGGCCAAATACCCTGGGGCTGACATAGGTGTATACGCCCTGCGCGTTGATTTCCCAGATCCAGTCGCTGGTGGATTCCACCAGGGAACGGAATTTCTCCTCGCTCTCGCGCAGTGCCCTTTCGGCAGACTTGCGCGCGCGGATGCCCTGTTCCATGGATAGCACCCGCTGCACTGCGGGCGCCAGCCGCGCCAGGCGGTCTTTCAGGACATAATCCTTGGCGCCCGCGTGAATGAGCTCTACCGCCTCGATGTCGGATAGCGCGCCGGTAACCATGATTACCGGTATATCGGGATGGTCGCGCCGCACTATTTCCAGCGCTTCCATGCCATTGAAATCGGGGAGCATGTAGTCGGACAGGATGATGTCCGGGCGGAATTCCACAATCGCATCGACGAATGTCTCCTTCCGTTCCACGCGCATCGAGGTGAAGTTTATGCCGGCCTTGCGAAGCTCGTGCTCCGCCAACTCCGTATCGGTGGGGGTGTCCTCCAGCATCAGGACACGCAACACTGGCTTTTCGGCCTTTTGTTCCATGTTTACTTCGCCTCCACCGGCGGCTTGTTCACCAGCAGCCAGTACATGCCCAATTCGGACACCACTTTGGCGAACTCATCGAACTCCACCGGTTTGCTGATATAGCTGTTCACGCCGAGCCGGTAGCTTTCCGCCACGTCGCGGTCTTCTTTGGAGGAGGTCAGCACCACCACGGGAATGGTCCTGGCGTGTTCGTCATTCTTGATGCGGCGCAGCACCTCCATGCCATCCACCTTGGGCAGGCGCAGATCCAGCAGTATCACCTTGGGGCCGTCGTGCTTGTTGCGATCGCTGTAGGCGCCCGTGCTGAAAATAAAATCCAGCGCCTCCGCGCCATCCTTTACCCACACCAGCTTGTTGGCGAGATTGTTTTTCTTCAATGCCCGCATCGCCAGTTCCGCATCGGTCGGGTTGTCTTCCACCAGCAGGATTTCAACGTGTTTAACAGTGTCATTCATGTTCTTCTCCTCGTTGTGTTCAAGCGAAAAGCATCTCCTGTTTCAATCTCGCATCAAGCCGGGGGCGGGGTGGCAGGCAGCGTAAAATAAATGGTGGCGCCTTCGTTCACCTTGCCCTCTGCCCACACCCTGCCGCCATGCCGGGTAATGATACGCTTGACGATGGCAAGTCCAATACCCGTCCCTTCGAATTCCTCAACCCCATGCAGCCGCAAAAACATGCCGAACATCTTGCCGACATACTTCATGTCAAACCCCACGCCGTTGTCCTTTACATAATAGACGGTCTCGCCTGTGCCGGTTTTTGCGCCGATCTCTATGTGCGCCTCGGCTTTGGGGCGGGTGAATTTGACGGCATTGGCAAGAAGATTGACCAGCACCCTGCGCATCATGGAACGGTCGGCCAGGGCGGGAGGCATGGGCTTGATTTCCAGCACCACCTTCCGGCCGGCTGTTGCAGGGCTGAGCTCTGCCATGACATCGCGCACCAGATCATCCATTTTTACTTCGGCGGGAACCAGCTCTATCCGCCCGGATCGAGAGAAGGATAAAATATCGTCTATAAGCTGCGCCATTTTTTTTGTGTTGTCACGCACCACTTTCAACAGCCGTTGGCCTTCTGCATCGAGTTTATCATTGTATTCCTCGAGCAAAATGCGCGAGAAGCCGTCCACGGCCCGCAACGGCACGCGCAAGTCGTGCGAAACGGAATAGGAAAAAGATTCCAGTTCCAGGTTTGAGGCTTCGAGTTGCGCCGAATATTGCTTTAAGTCCTCGTCCGTCTGCTGTTGGCGGCGCACCAGCAAAAAGATACGATAGACGATACCTCCGCCGATCAGGCTGATGCTGGCCACGATCCCGCCGAGCAGCCACCAGGTCAGGTTGATTTGGCCCTGCGCTTCCTTTTCCGCTTCCGTATCGAAGGCGGCCGCACGCTGCCTGGTGAAATTCACGATATAGTCCATGTCGGTATTCAATTGCATGAATATTTCCGCTTCGGAGCCTTGGGAAATGCGGTTCGCGTGTTTTGCTTTCCCCTGTTTTATCAATGCAATCTCGGCGTTTCGCAGTGCCTTCCATTCGTTCAGCAGGCGTTCTGCATCTTTTACTTTATCTACGTTACCCAGGAAACGTTCGCTTATCAAAGCGAGTTTTTCCCTTACATTTTTGTCACGTTCGTCTATTTCAAATGCCAATTTTCCAATCTCTTCCGGGTCGTTGGATGTGACTACATCATTCATGTAATGGCTCATCCATAAAATGTTCGATTGCGCCTCCAGAGCCGCATTGTTTACCGTAAACGGATGCATGAATAAATCAGTGGTTATGGAGTGCAGGCGATCCATGCTTGAAATCGTCATCAGTCCGAGCACCAGCACCAATATGAGCACTAACGCATAACCGGCTCCTATCAGGATCAAGATTTTTTTCAGCATGGCGTTCACCCTGGCGCAGCCGCCGCGGCCGGCAGCGCAAAGTAAATGGTTGCCCCCTCGTTGACCTTGCCTTCCGCCCAGGTCCGTCCGCCGTGGCGGGCGACGATGCGCTTGACGATGGCAAGCCCGATGCCGGTTCCTTCAAATTCACTTTCCGTGTGCAGCCGCTGGAATACGCCGAACAGCCTGTCGACGTAACGCATATCGAAACCGGCGCCATTGTCCTGCACAAAATACACGGTCTCATTTTTTTCAGTATACGCCCCCACCTTGATTTTGGCTGGCGCTTTGCCGTGTGTGAACTTGATGGCATTGGACAGCAGGTTGACGAAAACCTGGCGCATAATTGCGCGGTCGCCCCTTGAGGAGGAGAGGGGCTCAATATCCACTTGCAGGTTTTGTCTCGCCGCTGCGGGAAGCAGCTCTTCATAAACGTCGCGTGCCAGCTCATCCATGTTGATTTCTGAAAAATTCATTTCCAGCCGGCCTGCACGGGAGAATTTCAGGATGTCATCGATGAGCTGCCCCATCTTGCTGGTGTTGTTCCGCACCACATTGAGAAGACGCTTGCCTTCATCGTCCAGCTTGCCGGAATAGTCATCGAGCAGGATATGGGAGAAGCCGTCAATGGCGCGCAACGGCGAGCGCAGGTCATGCGAGACGGAATAGGAGAATGCCTCCAGTTCCTTGTTTGCCGCTTGCAGTTCTGCCGTCCGCGCGGCCACCCGTTGCTCCAGGTTCCGGTTGAGCGCCTTGACTTCATCTTCCGCTAGCTTGCGCTCGGCAAGCAGATGGATCCGGTCGAGTGCCGCCGCCATGTGGCTGGCCAGCGCCATGAGATATTTCTGTTCCGAATTCGATGGTACATGCACTCCTTCCTCGCCAAATGTGCCCGTGCCCACACAGCCAAAATGCCTGTCGAACAGGATGATCGGGATGTTTACAATGGTGCGGTTTCCCATGCGCGTTACAATTTCTTTATTGACCCTTTCGTCCGTTTGCGCATCCGCGACGATGATGATCTCTTTTGATGCCGCTATTTCCTCAAGCATCCGGTCGCCTTCGATACTGAGCGTGGCGGTTCCCGCTTCTGACATAATGAAGTCCGTCTCGGGGCCGCTGGCAACAATGGCTTTGGCGTATTTTTTGTCCTCGGTAAACAGATAAGCCCATAGATTTTGATAACCTAGTATTTTCCTGACTTCATCGCGCGCCGCATTCATGACATCCGCATAAGTTTGCGCCCGTTCCATATCCCTGGAAAGGCGGAGCAACGATTGCGAGTGTCTTTCTCGTTCTTTCAGCTCTTCCTCCGCCTGCTTGCGTTCGGTGATGTCGCGGGAAACCGTCATTACGCTCACTACCTGCCCCTCGCGGTCATGTTCCGGGAATGCGTAAATGTTGTACCAGTAATCAATGTCACCCTTTGGCCACACGACGTCAACGGCCTCGGCAACGCCGCTGTTGAGCACTTTGCGCAGCAGGTTCTGGAGAATCTCAGCGCTGGCTGTGGGCAACGGCGAAAGTTGTTTGGGCGCAGTGGCAAGCAATTCCTGTTGAGCAAGCTGGGTTGCCTTGAGATACGCAGGATTGACGTAGGTGCGGCGGCAGTCGCGGTCGTAGCGCGCGATGATGTCGGGCGAGTTCTCGATCAGGGCGCGAAACACTTGCTGCGCTTCGTAGAGTTCTTCCTCAGTCTTCTTGCGCTCGGTAATATCCACATTGGTGCCAAGCATCCGCAACGGCGCTCCCTGAGCGTCGCGAAACACTTTGGCCACCGCCTTGATATGGCGAATTTCGCCGTTTGGCCAGACCACCCGGAATTCCGTGTCGAAAGGCTTGATTCCGGCCATGGCATCCGCCACTTCTTTGTCTCCGCGCTCCAGATCATCGGGGTGCAAGGATTTCCGCCACGCCTCCTCGGTTCCGATGAAATCTTCCCGGCGAATATGGTAGAGCGCATACATTGAGTCGTCCCATATCATTTCCTGAGTACGCAGGTTCCAGTCCCAGATGCCCACGCCATTGATCACTGTGGCCAGGGACAGGCGCTCCTCCTTTTCCCGCAGCGCATTTTCAGCCTGTTTGCGTTCGGTGATGTCGCGGAACGTCACCACCGCCCCGGTGAGTTTTTCTGCCTCAAGGATGGGCGTGCTGATGAATTCGACCGGAAAGATGCTGCCATTCTTGCGCCAGTAGAGATCGCTCCCCCGATGAGCCACGCCTTCTTTGTATGCGGCGTGCACCGGACATTCCTCTTCCGGGTAGGGGCTGCCATCCGGCTTGGTATGATGGAATGTGGCATGACTGGATTGGCCAACAAGTTCTCCGGCCCCGAAACCAAGCATCTGCGACGCCGCTGGATTGATAAAAGTGATTCTGCCGCTCATGTCCAGCCCATATATGCCTTCTCCGGCGGAATCCAGGATCAGCCGGTTCTGCAAGCTCAGTTGCGCCAACTCCTCTTCCGATTTCTTGCGCTCGGTGATGTCGCGGGCGGCCGCAAAAACGCCCAGCACTTTTCCTGCCTCGTCGCGGTAAACGCTGGCGTTGTACAGCACATCGGTGACATGGCCGTCGCGATGCCGCAGGGTCAGCGGGAAATCGGTGACGAATCCCCGCGCGAAAACCTGCAGGTAGCCCTCGCGCGCTTTCTCCGGCTCGGTGAAGTAATCGGAAAAGTCCGTCCCGACCAGCTCGGTGCGGCTCATGCCGGTGGCCTTCTCGGTGGCGCGGTTAACGTCGGTTATTTTCCCTTCTGCGCTAATGGTCACCAGGGGATCCAGACTCGCTTCGATCAGGCTTCTGGTGTAGTGGGAGGCGGCTCGCAGATCATGCTCGTTCTGCGAGAGCGTATCCAGCATCTTGTTCAGGCTGGTGCCCAGCCTGGAAATTTCCTCCTCCCCGCCGGAGGTGATCGCGCGCGCGGATACATTTCCGGCCTGCACGCCTTCAGCCACCTGAACCAATGACCCGATGCGCCGCCCCAGACGATCTGCGATCAGCATGGCGGCAATGAGGGAAAGGATGGTGGAAACCAGTAAAAAGACGACGTTGTACAGGGTTATCGTGCGCAAATAGGCGGCGTTTTCCTTCCTTGTGGCGGCAACTCTTGCCCAGCCGACTTGCCGGTGGTTTATCTCGATGGGCACGGCGACATCTATGATGGATTCGGTGTCTTCCATGACCCGCGGTTCATGCGGTCCTTTGAGCAGCGCCTGGCTGCGCTCGTCCGAGAGAAACATTCCCATTTTCGATGGGTCGCTGTGCGCGAGCACGCGGCCATCGGGTGAAACGATCATGGCATAGCTGAATTCGGGATAGGCACGGAAAGCATGCACCACCTCCTGCAAGCCCGCCACGTCGTCCGCCAGCACCCAGGGAAGCGCGCTGGCCGACAGCAAATGCGCCATGCTGGTGGTTTCGCTAACGCTGTCGCGATGCAGGTTGTCCCTTTCCGTTATTATCCGGAAACCGGCAAAAGCCGAGATCAGCAGGAAGAAACCCACCACGAAGGTCAGGATGATCTGTCTCCTGAATGATCGCCGCGAAGGTATTTCAAGCAGTGCCATGACGATGCCTCGGTAATATCTTCCTTATATTGCTATTGATCGGGGGGGCGCACCTTGCGGGCGAACTCGCGCAGGAATGCTTCGATTACCCGGTAACGCCGGTCGTCGGCCAGTTCGAAGCGGGAGAGGGGCATGCGCGCCAGGATGGCACGGCCCTCATCGGTTTCATGCAAGCCATTGAGGAGTTGCGCCACCTGCTTTACCAGCGGCGCGGGCACGTCGTTCCGTGCCACCACGCCGTTGTTGATGAGCGGCAGGGTTTCCCATTTCACTTCCAGTTCGCGCGCCTGGTCCGGATGCTCTTTCTGGAATGCATCCCAGGGGAGGGGCCAGGTCGCCCCTGCCGAGACGGTGCCGAGATACACGTTCATGATGGATGATTCCTGCGAGCCGACATAAAGATTCTCGATGTCGCGGTTAACGTCCAGTCCGTGGGTCTGGAAAAAATACTGCGGCATCATGGTTGCCGCCAGCGCGGTCTTTGCGGGGTAAGATACCTTTTTGCCCTTGAGATCCTTCACCTGCTTGATGCCGCTGTCGCGCCTGACCAGGATGACCCCGGTGAACTTGTAATCGTCGCCCATCTTGGCGATGACGTGATAGCCGTGGCCCAGCGACTTCAGCGTCTGGTAAGGATTGGGCAGGGCAAAGTCGAACTTCCGCGCATAGAGTTTTTCCTCGAACGCCTCGTAATTGCGCGAGGCTTCCAGCCGGAAAGTGACGCCCGGAATATTGCGGTTGAGATATTCGATCAGCGGGCCGTACACCTCGAACAGGCGCGCCGGGTTGTGCAGGGGGTGGACGGCAAAAATGTATTCCTTGCCGGTTGCTGGCGCTTGGGTGGTGAACCCGGGGCCGGAGGGTTTTCCCTGTTTATCTTGTCCGGACGCTGCCGGTGCAAACGCAGTCAAAGCACCGGAAAAAAGGAGCGCCAGCCCGCAGCCGATGAGAAAATTGCTAGCTTTCTGGTTCCCTTGTAGTTCCATCTTTTTCCCCGTTATCCCGTTATTGTTATAGGCGGGTGAACCGTTGTTGCTGTTGGCGGGTGAATCAGAAACCGGTATAAATCCGAGACTTGCTGTTGCTGTTATTGTCCCCCTGCTTTGACCATACTGCAATGGATAATTTCACATGAGCCTTCCGCCTGGCCTGCTATGCCGGCGGGCTATTTTCCGCCGTAATTTAACGGCTGTGCGCCTGGCGCCGGTCCGCCAGCAAGAAGCGGTTTACCGCCTGCACGCCGGGTGCCGGGGAAATCTTCACGCTGATCGCCATCAGTTTGTTCAGCCAGCCGGGCAGCCGTCCGCCGCGAACAGGCGCGCCAGTTCCAGCCCAATGCCGCTGGATGCGCCGGTGATGACTGAGATCGGGCTATTCATTTCGATTCCCCGGAAGTTGGCTCATCTTGCACCCGTTCATTTTATTGCCTAAAAGCTAATTTGTGCCGCCGGGCGGCTGCCTATCGTTGACGCCCAATTTTTCAGGTTGGCGTAGTCGTTCAAATCAATCTCGGCTATGTCATCCAATATCCCGGACCAGGGATAGAGCGCTATGTCGGCGATGGAGTAGGTGCCGCACAGATATTCGCGGCCATCAAGCTGCCGGTCGAGAATAGCGCAATATTGAGCGAGTTTGTCCTTATAGCGCTGCAGGTGCGCATCTGAAATTTCATCCTGGGCTTTCAGCAAGTAGTGGTGCAATTCGCCCATTACCGGCCCCATGTTGGCCACCTCGAACATCAGCCATTTGATGACATCGGCCCGGATATTGAGGTCTGCGGGCAGCAGTTTATTGGTTTTTTCCGCCAGGTAATACAAGATTGCCCCGGACTCGAAGATGGCGTTGCCGGTGTCCCGGTCCACGATGGCGGGCACGGTGCCGTTGGGGTTGATGGAAATAAATTCGTCCGCAAATTTTCCGTCGCCTTGTTTTTCCACCCGCTTGACGGCATACGGCAAGCCGGTTTCCGCAAGCATGATTAGTATCTTCCGGATATTCGGGCTGGCGCTGTGCATGGTATAGAAGTCGATCACCTGGGTTCCTCCATAAATAATGCGCTTGATCGGCAATTAATAATATAATGAGCGCTACATAATATGACCCCGAACGGAAGTTTGTCAAACGGCATCCGGCTGGGCCTGGGCAAACATATGACTGCAGACAAGACAATCAAGCGTGCGGCGGGAAGGCCGCGCGAGTTCGACAAAAACACGGCGCTGAAGGCGGCGCTGCTGCTGTTCTGGCGCCAGGGCTATGAAGGCGCCTCGATTGCACAACTCACCCAGGCGATGAAGATCACCGCGCCCAGCCTGTATGCGGCGTTCGGTTCGAAGGAGCAGCTATATCGCGAAGTGCTCGAACTGTACATGACTGCCTATCTGGAACCCATGGCGCGCGCGCTGGGGAAGCCCGGTTCCGCGCGTGATGCAGTCAGGGAAATGCTGATGGCGGCGGCCATGCAATTTTCGCGGCGCGGCTGGCCGCGCGGCTGCCTGGTGGCAAACGGGGCGCTCCGGTGCGGCCAGGAAAATCAGTTCGCCGCCCAAACCACCGCCGCCATGCGCCGCATGAGTCAGGATGCGATCAGGCAACGAATTGGCCAGGCTGTCATCGATGGGGAACTGGCGGCTGACACGGATACGGCAGCGCTGGCGGCTTTTTATGCCTCGGTCGTTCAGGGGATGTCGGTGCAGGCCGTGGATGGAGCCACGCGCGAGCAATTGATCAAGCTTGGGCAGTTGGCAATGGCAGCGTGGGCGTGATCAGGCCTGAATAGCAGGTTTACATGATGCATATGGCATATTGACCTTGCGATTGAGATGGTCAACAATGGCAATGCAATTTCAACCATGGGGGGTCTAAAAGTGAAAAAATTACTTGCAGCCAGCATTGCTCTGATTACAAGCGTATTTGCCGTCAACGCCATTGCCGCGCCCGGCGAATACTGGGAAGTAACCACCAAGATGGACATGCCGGGCATGCCGATGGCCATGCCTGCTACCACGCAGAAGGTCTGCGTCGCCAAGGGCGGGGCAAATGACCCGCGCCACACCTCGAAGGACAAGGACTGCGAAATGTCCGATGTCAAGGTTTCGGGCAACAAGAGCTCGTGGACAGTAAAGTGCAACCGCAGGGGCGAGGAGTGGACCGGCAAGGGCGAACAAACCACCAGCGGCGACAGTTACAAGGGCTCCATGCAGATGAGCGGCAAATCCCGCAGCGGCCGCGACATGAACATGAACATGAGCTACAGCGGCAAGCGCGTGGGCGGCAGTTGCGATTCCGAGGAGATGGCGAAGCAGGCAGAAGCGCAGGGGAATCAGATGAAGGCCCAGATGTGCGATACCTCACAAATCCGCAATACTGCCGAATGGATCAACATGTCCAACCTGTACCTGCCGAAGGAGGCGCCCTGTTTCGCCAAGAAACAGCAGTTGTGCGACCAGGTGCGCAAGGATGCCCCGAGGGACGCTGATGCTTACAGTGCGATGGTTCAATACGACCAGAGGTTCAAGGGACAGCCGCATGTGGTGGGGGTTGCCCAGGGCTGCGGCCTGAACATGGCGGATACCACCAAGTCCATTTGCAGTACGCTCAACGACAAGAACTTCAGGACCCTGGCTGGATACTGCCCGGCGGAAGTCAAGGCCGAGTGCAAGACGCTCAACGGCAAAAATTATAGCTTGCTGTCTTCATACTGCCCGGCGGAAGCCAAGGCCTATCGCGTGGCGGAGCGCAAGAGAGAGTGCCAGCGCAGCTATACCTCCCAGGATGACAAAAATGAGCTCCAAAAATGCCTGAAACAAGCTGAGAAAGGCGATGCCGGAGACGCCAGCGCCAGCGCCAGCGGAGGCGGCTCCAGCGGCGGGCAATCTGCCAAGAACATCGAGCCCAAAGATACCCCGGCTCCCGCGCAACCCAAAATCGACCCGGTGGCTGAAGGCGCCAAAAAGCTGAGAGGACTGTTACATTTCTAGTTCCATGCGCAGTCTCTCCGGACTGCTGCTGTGCCTTTCTTCATGGGTGTTGGCACCGGCGGCATGGGCGCAGTCCGGCGATTCTCCCTCGGACCCTTTTCCCGAGATCGCAACCGCTTATCGTGTAGAAATCAACGGCGAGGCGGTGTGGGAAAAGCAGCCCCGCCGCCGTTTGCCGCCCGCCAGCCTCACCAAGATGATGACGGCGCTGCTGGTGGTGGAACTGGACCAGCTTCATGCCCCCGCCACCATCAGCCGTGCCGCCGCGCATGAAAGCGGCTCGCGCCTCAAGCTTCGGGCGGGCGATAGATTCAATGTTGCAGCCTTGCTGGCTGCCGCGCTGATCGGTTCTGCCAACGACGCCTGCCACGCGCTGGCCGACTTCGTTTCGGGTAGCGAAGCGCGCTTCGTACAGAGAATGAACCAGCGTGCGCAACAGCTCGGCATGCGCGACACGCATTTCGCCAATGCCTGCGGCCACGATGCTCTCAACCATTACTCCAGCACGCGCGACCTGGCGCTGCTGGCGAACGAGCTGCTCAAGCACCCGGAAGTCGTCGCGCTCACCTCGCTGCACAACGCGCGCATCGACACACTGGACGGCGCTCGCAGCTACTCGTTCGATACCACGAATGCGCTGATCGGCCGCTATCCCGGGGCGCTCGGCCTCAAGACCGGGCTCACCCCGAACGCGGGCAATTGCCTGGTCGCCTATGCCGAGCGCGGTGGCAAGAAGGTGCTGCTGGTGATG
>JBGPSQ010000021.1:0-22303 GCA_041490205.1 Gallionellaceae bacterium | reverse complement strand
TCGCGGCGGGTGCGGATTACGTGGCGTTTGGGGCGTTTTTTTCCTCCACGGTCAAGCCGGATGCCGTTGTGGCGGATATTGAGATGCTGCGCCAATTTCGCTCCGAGCTAGCGCGATCCGAGTTGAGCGTGCCGCTGGTGGCGATAGGCGGCATCACGGAGCAAAACGGCGCGGAACTGATCAAGGCCGGTGCGGATGCGCTGGCGGTGATTTCAGCTTTGTTTGACGCAGCCGACATACTGGTTGCCGCGCAGGGTTTTTCAAGACTATTTAATCGGGATTAGGCAACATGACTTCACACAACCAGGAACTCTTCGAACAATCGCAGCGCGTCATTCCCGGCGGCGTAAACTCCCCCGTGCGCGCCTTCAAATCGGTGGGCGGCACGCCGCTGTTCTTCAAGCGCGGCAAAGGGGCCTACGTGTGGGATGCGGACGACAAGCGTTATATCGATTACGTCGGCTCCTGGGGACCGATGATCGTCGGCCATTGCCATCCCGATGTGGTCAAGGCCGTGCAAGAGGCCGCCGCGCAGGGATTGGGTTTCGGCGCGCCGACTTCGGATGAACTGGAAATGGCCGAGTTGCTGTGCAAGCTGCTGCCCAGCCTTGAGATGGTGCGCCTGGTGAGCTCCGGCACCGAGGCGACCATGACCGCCATCCGCCTGGCGCGCGGCTTCACCGGACGCAGCCGCATCATCAAGTTTGAAGGCTGCTACCACGGCCATTCCGATGGCCTGCTGGTCAAGGCCGGATCCGGCGCGCTGACCTTCGGCCAGCCCAGCTCTTCCGGCGTGCCCGCCGAAATCGCCTCGCTCACCACCGTGCTGGACTACAACGATGCAGCCGGGCTGGAGCGCGCCTTTGCCGAAATGGGCAAGGAAATCGCCGCCGTGATCGTCGAGCCGGTAGCGGGAAACATGAACCTGATAGCGCCCAAGCCCGAGTTCCTGAATGCCTTGCGCAGCCTGTGCACCAAGCATGGCGCGGTGCTGATCCTCGATGAAGTGATGACCGGTTTCCGCGTCGGCCTGCAAGGCGCGCAAGGTTACTTCAACATCAAGCCCGACCTGGTGACACTGGGCAAGGTTATGGGCGGGGGCCTGCCTGCGGCGGCTTTCGGCGGGCGGCGCGACATCATGCAGTGTCTGGCTCCCTTGGGCCCGGTGTATCAGGCGGGCACGCTGTCCGGCAACCCGGTCGCGGTGGCGGCTGGCCTGGCCACGCTCAAATTGATTCAGGCGCCGGGCTTCTATGACCGTTTGGCGCAATTGGCCAAGAATCTGACCGAAGGACTGAGCGCAAGCGCGAAAAAGCATGGCGTTCCGTTCTGCGCACAATCGGTGGGCGGCATGTTCGGCCTGTATTTCAGCAAGGCGTTACCCACCAGCTATGCCGAAGTGATGGCTTGCGACAAGGATGCATTCAACCGCTTCTTCCATGCCATGCTGGGCGAGGGCGTGTATCTTGCGCCTTCCGCGTTCGAGGCCGGTTTCGTCTCGGCGGCGCATACGGATGCCGACATTGCCGCGACAGTCGCCGCGGCGGACAAGATATTCGCGGCCTGGAAGTAATGGGGCTCTTTTCGCAGGCGGCGTTTTATACCACGGTAAATCACCTTCACGATTTGCCGCAACATTCAGGCCGTGAAGTGGCTTTTGTCGGGCGTTCAAATGCCGGGAAGTCCAGCGCCATCAACACGCTGGCCAACTATACCCGGCTGGCTTATGTCAGCAAGACGCCGGGGCGCACCCAGCACCTTAATTATTTTTCGCTGGGCAACGGCAATTTCCTGGTCGATTTGCCCGGCTATGGGTATGCCAAGGTCCCGCCGGACGTGCAGAAGCACTGGGAAGACCTGCTGGGCCAATACCTGCAAACCAGGGAAGCGCTGTGCGGCCTGGTGGTCATCATGGATGCGCGCCACCCGCTCACGCCTCTCGACGAGCAAATGCTGGACTGGGTCGCCCCCACCGGCAAGCCCGTGCATATCCTGCTGACCAAGTCGGACAAGCTCAGCCGCCAGCAGGCGACCCTGACACTGAATCGTGTAAAATCCTGGCTGTCGGAGCATTTTCCGTTCTGTTCCGTGCAGTTATTCTCCAGCCTCAAAAAAACCGGGATGGAAGAAGCCGAGGCAGTGATTGCCAAGTGGTTTGAGCAATAAAAATTCCGGATTTTTGGGCAAAAAAATGTCCCTGGCTAAAAGGGGGAAAGCCAGGGACAAAGGAGCCTTAACAAAGGGTTAAGACATCCCGCTCAGGGAGGAGAAACGGGAGATGATTCAACACCATCTGAGCAATCAGATAGACAGTTGATAAAATAGTTCCGTAAAGCGAAAATATTTTCAGGTAAAAACCATGCAGACACTAGGCCAATACCCACACAAACGCATGCGCCGCATGCGCCGCGATGCTTTCAGCCGTGACTTGATGCGTGAAAATGTTCTCACACCGGCTGATTTTATTTATCCGGTTTTTGTGCTGGACGGCAAAAACCTGGAAGAGGCCGTGCCATCCATGCCTGGGGTCAAGCGCAAATCATTGGACCTGTTGCTCAAGGATGCCGAGCAATGCGTGAAGCTGGGCATCCCGGTCATGGCGATCTTCCCGGTGATAGAAAGCTCCCTGAAAGGCCTGGACGCGAAGGAAGCCTATAATCCCAAGGGCCTGGCGCCGCGCGTCGTCGCGGAACTGAAAAAGCATTTTCCGGAACTGGGCGTGATGACCGACATCGCCCTCGACCCCTACACCAGCCACGGCCAGGATGGGCTGCTGGACGACAGCGGCTATGTGCTGAACGACGAGACCGTCGCAGTGCTGCAGAGACAGGCGCAAACCCACGCCGCCGCCGGAGCCGACATCGTCGCGCCTTCCGACATGATGGACGGGCGCATCGGCGCGGTGCGCGCGGCGCTGGATGAGCATAAACACATATATACACGCATCATGGCCTACTCCGCCAAATATGCCTCCAGCTTCTACGGTCCTTTCCGCGACGCGGTCGGCTCGGCGGGCAATCTGGGCGGGGGCAACAAATACACCTACCAGATGGACCCGGCCAATTCAGACGAGGCGCTGTGGGAAGTCGGCCTCGATTTGCAGGAAGGCGCGGACATGGTGATGGTCAAGCCCGGCATGCCTTATCTCGACATTGTGCGCCGCGTGAAGGACGAATTCAAGGCGCCCACCTTCGTTTATCAGGTGAGCGGCGAATACGCCATGCTCAAGGCCGCCGCGCAGAATGGCTGGCTGAACGAAGAAGCCTGTGTGCTGGAGGCGCTGCTGGCGTTCAAGCGCGCGGGAGCGGATGGGATACTGACTTACTTTGCGCTGGATGCGGCGAGGTGGTTGAAGAAGGATTGAGAATGGGTGGCGCAATGTTCGTTGATTATTGCACATCACGCTAACAAATTTGGTTGAGGATCACATACCATGCTTCAGCGGTTGCGAGACATAGGTTTCCGCAAAGTTGGTGAATGGGAATTTTCCGCGGGCGAATTAATGTGTTCGCTGGTGGCGGAAGCAGAATCAAGAAATATCCTTTACGCCTTCGAGTCAAAAGGTGAAGTCCTCTACATCGGTAAGACTACCCAGCCCCTCAAGACGCGAATGTACGGCTACCAAAATCCTAGCCCTACACAATCTACCAATATAAAAAATAACGAGAACATCAAAGAGATTCTAAGTTCTGGCAATGACGTGTCAATACTCGCCCTTCCTGACCATGGTTTGCTCCACTACGGCGGCTTCCACCTCAATCTGGCGGCTGGCCTCGAAGACAATATTGTTTTTCAGATAAAGCCGAAATGGAATAAAACGGGCATCTAACTTCAGGTACAAGAACGCGCAGGATAAATAGGGCACGTGTGGGTTGAGCAAATCGCTATCCTTCCTGCATCGCATTCAACCCAAGACTCAGTTGAGAGGTCATAACCACATACCGAGGCAAGCTAGCCCGGTCGTTCCCTCACCCCTACCCCTCTCCCGGAGGGAGAGGGGTTTTGCTCCCTTCCCCCTCCGGGGGAAGGGCTGGGGATGAGGGAGCGAACAATTTAGCAACACTGCAAATTGCGGTTTCCAGGCTCACCCCACCAGCAACGCCTCAACCGCCGCTATATCCGCATGGGTGTCAGGATGGCGGCTGCCGCTGTAACGCGCTTTCTCGGGCAGCACGATGATGTGTATCTGCGTGCCGAATTCGCTGGCGAGCGAATAGCTAGGCACGGTCTCTTCATGCCCCGCTACTTTCACTATCCATTCTCCGTCTTCGAATTCGATGTCGTGCTTGAGTAGAAATAGCAGCACGGCTTTTGCGTCATCAGAAAACAACATCAGGTTGATGTCGGAATTTTCGCCAGCCGTGCCGCTCAACACCGAGCCGGTGAGGTAGGGGTGGAATTGCTCCAGCATGCGCATGGCGGCGAGCGCTTCCTCGCGCAGCTGGTACAGGATGTCTGGGTGGCTGTCCTGCTGGTAAAGGGTGCGATAGGCGTGCAATGCCTCATCCACTTCCTGGTTGCTGGGAAGGTGCTGCGTGTCGGATGCGCCAAGCTGGCGGGCGGCCTTGCGCTTGGCGAAGGCGTAGTCGGTAATGTCGCCCTCCGCCATCAGCTTGGCGGCTTGGTGCGCGAGTTGTTCGCGCATCAGGTCGCGCTTCAGGACGTTGGCTTTTGTCATGTCAGATCGGGCCCTGTCAGAACAGCTGTTCCCTTACCGAATCGGATTGCTTGGCCGGGTTCTCCTGCTGCTGAGAGCCCTGTTCCGGCGGCAGGTTTTCCTTGTAGAAAATTTCCGTCCGTTCGCCTGCAGGGTCGCGCAGGCCGCTCGGGTTGATGCGCGCGGAGACCATGCCGTCCGGCATGGTGTAAGTGGCCTGCGGGACGTTCTTGAGTATGGTGTCCATATAGGAAATCCACATCGGCAGCGCGGCACCGCCGCCGGTCTCGCCGCTGCCCAGGGTGTGCGGATTGTCGAATCCTATCCAGGCCACGCCTACTATTGTGGGCTGGAAGCCGCAAAACCATGCGTCCATGAAATCGCTGGTGGTGCCGGTTTTGCCGGCCAGATCTTGCCTTCCCAGGCTCATGGCCGCGATGGCGGTACCGTGACGCACGACATCCTGCATCATGTTCACCATGGTGTAGGCGTTCCTCACGTCAATTACCCGTTCCGCCGTTTCGGCGGCAACGGTCGGCGTAGCCTGGTACAGCACCTTGCCCGAGGCGTCTTCGATGCGCTGGATAAAATAGGGCGTAATGTGGAACCCGCCATTGGCAAAGACTGAATACCCTTCCAGCATTTTCATCGGCGTGACCGAACCCGATCCCAGCGCCATGGTGAGGTAAGGCGGTTGCTTTTCGGGATCAAAGCCGAACTTGGTCAGGTGGTCGCGCGCGTATTGCGGGGTGATTGCCTGCAAGATGCGGATGGAAACCAGGTTCTTGGAGCGGATCAGCGCCTGGCGCATGGTGATCGGGCCATCATAGGTGCCATCGTAATTTTTCGGCTCCCAGGCTTCGCCGCCCGTTTCAACGGTGTCGAATACCAGCGGCGCATCGTTGATGATGGTGGCGGGGGTATAGCCTTTTTCCAGGGCGGAAGAATAGATGAATGGCTTGATGCTCGACCCCGGCTGGCGCCAGGCCTGCGTGACGTGGTTGAACTTGCTGCGGACGAAATCAAAGCCGCCCACCAGGGAGTAGATTGCGCCATCGCGCGGGCTGGCGGAAACGAAAGCGGCTTCTACCAGGGGTAGTTGCCCGATGCGCCACGCACCCTTTGCATCCTGCTTGACGCGGATGATCGAGCCGACGCGGATGCGCTGGTTCAAAGGCACGCCGCTGCCCAGGGCCGGCTTGGCAAATGCCTGCTTGTCCACGCCCATCTCGACAACCTGCCCGCCTTTGCAGTAGGCGCGGATATTCTTTTTGTCCAGGGACTGCACGACGGCCGGAACCAGGCCGTTGCTTTCCTCGAATTCCTGCAGGGCATCTTCCAGGGATTCCTCGTTGGCGTCTTTGCCCAGATCGGCATAGCTTTCCGGTCCGCGGTATCCATGGCGCTCGTCATAATCCTCCACATCGTCGCGCAAAGCGGCGTAAGCCGCGGCCTGGTCGGGCAGGCGGATCGTGGTGTAAACCTTGTAACCTTCGTTATAGGCCTGCTCATCATAGCGGTCGACCATGGCCTGGCGCACCATCTCGGCGAGATAATCGGCATGGACGGCAAATTCGAGCCCGCCGCGCTTGGTGACTATGGGTAGCTGCTGGGCGGAGGCAAACTGCGTGTCGTCGATGAATCCAAGCGCGTGCATGCGCTTGAGCACATACATCTGGCGCTGCTTGGCGGCCTGGGGATTGGCAATGGGATTGTAAACCGATGGCGCCTTGGGCAGCCCGGCCAGCACGGCCATTTCGGCGACACTCAGCTGGTTGAGCGGTTTGCTGAAATAAGTTGTCGCAGCAGCCGCAAAGCCGTATGAGTGCTGTCCCAGGTAAATCTGATTGATGTAAAGCTGAAGGATTTCATCCTTGCTCAGGTTGTGCTCGATCTTGAAAGCCAGCAGCGTCTCGTTGAATTTACGGGAAAAAGTCTTTTCGCTGCTCAGGAAGAAATTGCGTGCCACCTGCATGGTGATGGTGCTGGCGCCCTGTTTCGCCCCGCCGGAAGTAATGTTGGAGAGTACGGCGCGCACAACGCCGATGTAGTCCACGCCGCCATGTTCGTAGAAGCGCTCATCCTCGGCGGCCAAAATGGCCTTTTTCATCAAGTCGGGCACTTCGTCAATTTTGACGAGCACACGCTTTTCTTCGCCAAATTCGCCGATCAAGGTTCCTTCCGAACTGAATATCTGGAGCGGGCGCTTGGGCTGATACTCGGTCAGCGCATCCAGCGAAGGCAGGGAAGGGTAGGTAATGATCGCCGCAATCAGCAGGATGAGGACGGGCAGCGAAACGAGTGAAATTGCAACAATGACCGGGTAAAACCACCGGCGCGAGCGTAGATTCATGTTTGCGGTTAATGCTGGATAATTAGCAACGTAGGATTATATCGGCTTTGGCCGGAAAAATAACCCTTAACAAAAAACTTTACAAAAACAATAGTTATTGCTAGGATTTAAACCAGTTTATACGAAAAACCCCTAACGAGCCCCTGCCTATGGCAAATTTTGATGTCCCGCTCGATTTTCTGAAGGCTAAAACTCCGCCCCTGATAGGGGTGGATATCTCGTCTTCTTCCATCAAGCTGGTCGAATTGAGCGAGCTGCCCAAGGGCAAGGGATATGTGCTGGAACAATACGTAATCGAAGATCTTCCCAAAGACGCGATCAGCGACGGGAATATCACCAACCTCGATGCTGTTTCGGAAACGCTGCGCCGCGCCTGGAAACGCATGAGCACGCGTATCAGGAACGTCTCGCTGGCCCTTCCGGCAGCGGCGGTCATCACCAAGAAAATCATCCTGCCCGGCGGTGCGCGCGAAGAAGACCTGGAAGCGCAAGTCGAGGCGGAAGCAAACCAATACATTCCCTTCGACATTGCGGAAGTCAATCTTGATTTTGCCGTGATCGGTCCGTCTCCCGGCAACGCCGAGGACATCGAGGTGCTGCTGGCGGCCTCGCGCAAGGCCAACGTCGAAGACCGGGTAGCTGCAGCGCAAATGGCAGGTCTGAAAGTCATCGTGGTTGACGTGGAGCCTTATGCAGCAGAAGCGGCGTTTGAGCAAATCACCCAGCAATTGCCGGATGGCGCGGCTGACCAGTGTATCGCGCTGGTCGACATGGGTTCGACCGTGATGAACGTCAACATACTGCGCAATGGCCAATCGCTTTACATGCGCGACCAGCAAATCGGCGGCGCGCAATTGACCCAGCAAATCCAGGCTGCATTCGGGCTGTCCGCCGAGGAGGCCGAAGAGGGCAAACGCGAAGGCGGCTTGCCGGATAATTATGAAAGCGACGTGCTGACTCCTTTCCGCGATAACGTGGCTGCCGAAATAGCCCGCGCCATGCAGTTTTTCTTCACCTCTTCCCAGCAATACAGCGAGATCAACTACATTGCCCTTGCGGGTGGCTGCGCGACACTGGCCGGCCTTGAAGACGCAGTCGCCTCGCGTACGCAGGTTGGAACGCTGGTTGCCAACCCGTTCGCCCAAATGAAACTGTCCAGCCGCATCAAACCGCGCCAACTGCAAGCAGATGCGCCGGCATTGATGATTGCCTGCGGCCTTGCGATGCGCAGGTTCGACCCATCATGATACGCATCAACTTATTGCCACACCGCGCTGAGAAGCGCAAGCGGCGCCAAATCCAGTTCATTTCCCTGTGCGTGGTGTCCGCGATACTCGCGGGCGTGCTGGTGGGCCTTGGATACGGCTTCATGAGCGCGCGCATTTTCTACCAGGACAAGCGCAATGAGTACCTGAAACAGGAAATCGCCAAACTGGAAAAGCAGATCGAAGAACTGGAGCGCTTGCGCGCGGAAACCAAAAGACTGCTGGCGCGCAAGGATGAGGTCGAAAAGCTGCAAAGCTCCCGCTCCGATGTCGTTCACCTCATGGATCAGATGCTGCACATCCTGCCCCCGGGGGTTTACCTGATATCGCTCAAGCAGACCACCAGCCCGACAGGCAGCAAAATCAGCATTACGGGCAGTGCTCAATCCGATGCGCGCGTATCCACCCTCATGCGCGCGGTAGAAGCCTCCCGCTGGCTTGAAACACCTATCCTGATCGACGTCCATGCATCCGGAGGCGGCGGAAAGGATCGCGCAAACGAATTTTCCATGACGTTTATCCTGAAAAAAGGCGCGGACGCGGTTACCCCGGCTGCCGCCACGGGACTGGCAGCTGCCTCGGCGCCGGTGGCGGCTTCGGGACTGGCAGCTGCCTCGGCGCCGCCTGCGGCTCCGGGACTAACTACGGCCTCGGCGCCGTCAGCAACTCATGCCCCGGCTGTGCTTGGAAAGCCGGCCGTGCTTGGAAAGAAAGAGTAAGGACATATCATGGACTTCAAGAAGTTCTTGAGCGATCTGCAAAACGTAAACCCGAAAAATCCGGGTGGCTGGCCCTGGGCGGTAAAGGGCGTTGCCTTCCTGGGGATATTTCTTGCCGTGGTGGCGGTCGGGTATCTGCTGGTTTGGCAAGACCAATGGGATGAATACAGCGGCAAGGTGGCGCAGGAAGAAAAATACAAAGCCACATTTCTGGAAGACAAAAGGAAGGCCATTAACCTGGACCTGATTAAAAAGCAGCTGCTTGACACCAAGCAATCGTTCAGCGCACTCCTCAAGCAGTTGCCGAGCAAGGCTGAAATGGATGTGCTGCTGTCCGACATCAACCAGGCCGGGCTGGGGCGCGGGCTGCAATTCGAATCGTTCCATCCCAATCCTGAGGTGGTCACCGGCGTGTTGACGGAACAGCCCATCGCCATCAAGGTGACGGGTAGTTATGATGACATTGGGAAATTCGCCAGCGATGTTTCACAGTTGTCACGCATTGTCATACTCAACGACATATCCATTTCGCCGACATCCGACGGCAACCTGGTCATGGACGCAACGGCGCGGACCTATCGTTACCGTGATGAAGACGATGCAGCGCAGAAAGGCGGGCCCAAAAAATGATGGCTAAGCGCTGGATGTTGGTGCCCGTTGTCTTGTTGCTGGCTGGTTGCGGCACCGATGAATTCGATGATTTGCATAAATTTGTCGAGGAATCGGGCAAGGATATGCGCGGCAACATCGAAAAGCCGCCCGAAATCAAGCCGTACGAGCCCTTCAACTACAGGAATCCCGATTTACTGCCTGATCCGTTCAAGCCGCGCAAGCCGGAAGGACCGAAGAACGTTGTAAGCACAGGCGGGCCGCCGAAGCATGACGCGGAAGACCTGGAAGGGTATCCGCTGGAAAGCTTGAAGATGATCGGTTACCTGAAAATAAATGGTACAGCCAACGCCATGATCGCATCGCCGGACGGGAAAGTGCACCACGTCCACGCGGGGAATTACATGGGGCAAAATTTCGGGCTGATAGAGTCGATTAACGAATCCGAAGTCAGGCTCAAGGAAAAGGTGCTGGATTCTAATGGCGCCTGGAGCGATCGCAACAGCAGCTTGCAATTACAGGAATGACTGGGAGCATAAACATGAATAATCGCGCGATAGGCCGCAGCATCAGGTTTCTACTAATGGCGTGTGCATTGCATGCGCTGCCCGCGCTTGCCCAAAGCGGCGATGATGCGCAAAACAGCATTCAGGCGGTGAATGTCAGCACTTCACCAGACGGGAAAATGGTGCTGGCGGTGACCTTGAAAAACCCGCCAGCGTCATCCCCCGGGCATTTTTCCGCCACCAATCCGGCGCGCCTGGCCTTCGATTTCCGGGGCACGGTGAACGGCTTGGGCAAATCCATCCAGGAAGTCAACCAGGGAGACGTGCGCAACATCAATATCGTTCAAGCCGGCGGCCGCACCCGCATCGTGGTCAATCTCTCCAAAATGGTGTCTTATGACTCCAGGGTGGAAGGCAACAACGTGATGATCACCCTGAACAGCATCGTGAGCGCGCCCGCCACTTCCCGGTTTGCCGAAGCCGTGCCGACCGTACAGGGACACGCCCTGCGCGACATCGAATTCCATCGCGACGAAAAAGGCGCGGGCCGCATCGAGGTCAACCTGTCCGATCCGGGCACCGGGATAGACCTCAGGCAGGAAGGCAGCAAAATCATCGTGGATTTCATCAATACCAAAGCTCCGCGCGGTTTGCAGCACAAGCTCGACGTGATTGACTTTGCCACCCCGGTTGATTCGGTGGACACCTTTGCGCAAGGCGACAACATCCGCATGGTGATTTCCCCCAGGGGCGCTTGGGAGCATACCGCGTATCAGACTGACAGCAAGTTTGTTGTAGAAATCAAGCCCAAGGCCGCTGACGATACCGGAAGGAGAGACAACAAGCCAATTTATTCCGGCACCAAGTTGACCCTGGACGTGCGGAGCATCTCCATACGGGATGCTTTGGCCATCATCGCCGATTTCACCGGCAAAAATATTGTCATCAGCGATTCCGTTAACGGCAACCTGACTTTGCGCCTGAAAGACGTGCCCTGGGATCAGGCTCTGGACATCATCCTTCAAAGCAAGGGGCTGGGCATGAGCGAGAACGGCAACGTGATCCGCATTGCCACGCGCGACGAGATCGCCACGCAGAACAAGGTCGATTTGACTTCCCAGGCAGAAGTTGCCGATCTCGAACCGCTGCACACCGAAACCTTCCTCTTGAGCTACCAGAAAGGCGCGGATATAGTCGCTCTGATCTCCAACAAGGACCAGCGCATTCTGTCCAAGCGCGGCAGCGCGGTGGTGGACGTCCGCACCAATACGCTGTTCGTCCAGGATACGCCCTCCCGGCTGGAAGATGTGCGCCGGGTCATCAAGCAAGTGGATGTGTCGGTACGGCAGGTGATGATTGAAGCGCGCTTTGTCTCAGCGTCGGAAAAATTCAGCCGCGTACTGGGAGGCCGGCTGGGCTTCAGTTCCGGGACGGGGCCAGGGGCGCCCGGCTTCCATGCTGGCGGCGGGCAGTTGGGCACATCGACCGGCGCAGTCAACATGCCAGGCGCTTCCAGTGGTAACGGTGGTGTGACCTTTGCGCTGTTCAACCCGGCGAACACCAAAACGCTGCAATTGGAATTGTATGCGACCGAGCTTGACGGCACGACCAAGAACATTGCCAGCCCGCGCGTGGTGACGGCGGATAACGTACCTGCCACCATATCGAGCGGTACGGCCATCCCCTACCAGCAGGCCACCAGCAGCGGCGCCACCAGTGTGGCCTTCAAGGATGCGACCCTGAACCTTGCGGTCACCCCTAAAATCACACCGGACGACCACGTCAACATGCAATTGTCGGTCAGCCAGGACACCGTGGGCACCATCTATAACGGCGTGCCCAGCATAGACACCAAGAAGGTAACAACCACAGTCCTGGTTGAAAATGGCGGGACGGTCGTAATCGGCGGTGTGTTTACCAAGGACGTGTCCGATTCCAACAACAAAGTTCCGCTGCTGGGAGACTTGCCGATCATCGGCTGGTTGTTCAAGCAAAATACGGTTAATGACAATAAGAACGAATTGCTGATATTCATATCGCCAAAGATAATGAAAGATAGCCTTAGCTTGAATTAGTCCAAACAGAATTAGTTTGGCCAGCTACTGGCCCGGCAAATGCCGGGCCTTTTCATTTGCCGCAGCGCGGCAAAACAGGCGTTTTCAGATACAATTCAGCCATGCAGATTGCCGCCACATCCAGCACCAAGCGCCAGTCCGGCAACATTTTCCTGGTCGGGATGATGGGGTCGGGCAAAACCACCATCGGCAAACTTCTGGCCAGGCAATTGGGCAAGACATTTGTCGATTGCGATGAGGAAATCCAGAAACGCACCGGCGTGACAATTACGCACATATTCGATGTGGAGGGTGAAGCCGGTTTTCGCAAGCGCGAATCGGCAGTCATTCATGAACTGGTGCAACTCGATAATATAGTGCTGGCGACCGGAGGCGGGGCTGTCCTGGACGAGCAGAACTGTGCCGATCTTGCTCGCAACGGCATGGTGGTATACCTTAAAGGGTCGGTTCATGACCTATGGCAACGAACGCGCCATGATCGCAACCGCCCATTGCTCCAGACTGACGACCCGCTCGCCCGCCTGAAAGAGCTGCATAAACAGCGTGATCCGCTATACACCGGCGTGGCGGACCTGGTTGTCATTTCGGGAAAGCAAAGCGCACAGCACCTGTTGATGAGGTTGCGGCAAGAACTGGAAAAGGTGGATTCCTTGCAGGCGGCAATATGCAAACACTAACCGTAGGACTCGACGATCGCAGCTATCCCATCCACATAGGCAGCGGCCTGCTGGCCCGGGCAGATTTATTGCGGCCGCACCTCCATTCTCAAAAGGCGGCGGTGATAAGCAACACCACAGTAGCGCCGCTTTATATGGAAGGATTGCGCGCAAACTTGCAAAGCCTGGGCGTGGAAGTCATTCCTGTCGTCCTGCCCGACGGCGAGGCATACAAGAACGCGGAAACAATGGCGCTGATATACGATGCTCTGCTGTCCAACCGCTGCGAGCGCAACACCACTATCATTGCACTGGGGGGCGGCGTAATCGGCGACATGACCGGGTTTGCTGCCGCTACCTACCTGCGCGGTGTCCCCTTCATCCAGGTTCCCACCACCTTGCTGGCGCAGGTGGATTCATCGGTGGGCGGCAAGACCGGTATCAACCATCCGCTGGGCAAGAACATGATAGGCGCGTTCTACCAGCCGCAAGTGGTGCTGGCCGACATCTCCACCCTGAGCACGCTGCCAGACAAGGAGTTGAGGGCAGGTATCGCGGAAGTCATCAAATATGGCCTGATCCGCGACCTGCCATTCTTCGAGTGGCTGGAGCAAAACATGGAAAAACTGCTTGCGCGCGACCAGGCAGTGCTGGAATACGCCATTGCCCGCAGTTGCCGGAACAAGGCAGAAGTCGTAGCCGCCGACGAACGCGAAAGCGGCGAACGCGCCTTGCTCAACCTGGGCCACACCTTCGGCCATGCCATAGAGGCCGGCATGGGATACGGAGCCTGGTTGCACGGCGAGGCCGTGGCCGCAGGTACGCTCCTGGCAGCCGATCTTTCGCATCGCCTGGGCTGGCTGCGCGAGGAGGACGTCGCGCGCATCCACAAGCTGCACGAGCGCGCCGGATTGCCGGTCATGGCGCCGGCCCTGGGCACGGAGAAATACCTGCAAATGATGGGACTGGACAAAAAAGTGGCCAGCGGCAAAATGCGCTTCATTTTGCTGAAGGCCATCGGGCATGGCGTGGTGAGCGGCGACGTGCCGGAAAGCCTGCTGCGCCAGACATTGGAGTTATGCCAAGCATGATCGATAGCCATCCATGACCGACACGCCAGCCATGACATTCCTCGCGCCTTACGCGATAGCCGCACACAATTCGCGCGGCCGGGCTATCCAGGAAGCGCCGCCATCGGGCCGTACTGAATTTCAGCGCGACCGCGACCGCATCATCCATTCCACCGCGTTCCGCCGCCTGGAATACAAGACACAGGTATTCGTCAACCACGAGGGCGACCTGTTCCGCACCCGGCTGACCCACAGCATCGAGGTCGCCCAGATTGCACGATCCATCGCACGCCGCCTGAAGCTGAACGAAGACCTGGTGGAAGCCATATCGCTAGCCCATGATCTGGGTCACACGCCGTTCGGCCATGCCGGACAGGATGCGCTCAACGAATGCATGAAAGAATACGGAGGGTTCGAGCATAACCTCCAGTCCCTGCGCGTGGTGGACTTGCTCGAGGAGCGCTATGCTACATTCGATGGATTGAATCTGTGCTTCGAAACGCGCGAAGGCATCCTCAAACACTGTTCGCAGCGCAATGCCGCCGAATTGGGGGATGTCGCGGCGCGGTTTCTAACCGACCGCCGTCCTTCGCTGGAAGCGCAAATCGCCAACCTGGCCGACGAGATCGCCTACATCAACCATGATATTGACGACGGATTGCGTTCCGGACTGATTACGCTGGAGCAAATATCAGGAATCGGAATCTTCCCCCGGTTTCTGGAAGCAGTGCGCAGAGATCACCCAGCCATCGCCGAGCGACGCATGATCCATGAGACCGTACGCCGCATGATCAACATGATGGTGAGCGACCTGATCGGCGAGGCGGAAAAAAATCTCCGGCAGCATGAGGTAGGCACGCTTGACGATGTGCGTGCTGCCCCTGCATTGGTTACGTTCAGCGCAGAAATGCAGGAGCAGAACCGTGCATTGAAATCGTTCCTGTATGTGCAGCTTTACCGGCACTACCGCGTCATGCGCATGAGCGCCAAGGCGCATCGCATCATCAGTGAATTGTTTGCCGCCTTCATGCAGGACAGCCGGCTATTGCCGCCTCAATACCAGCAGCCGGAAAACGACCGCCCGCGCGCCATTGCGGACTATATTGCGGGCATGACGGATCGCTATGCAATACGCGAACATCGTCTCATATTCTCCGTGGGCGAAAATCTAACCTGAGTGATTGGCGCTTGACCCCTCGGGGCGGGTTGATTAGAATTATCCGAGTTAATTAGTCAACTTACAGGACAGTCATGGATATACAAAGCCAGATCAAGCAGCAAATTTCCAGCCACCCCGTCGTACTCTACATGAAAGGCACGCCGCAGCTTCCGCAGTGCGGATTCTCGGCAAATGCCGTACGTATACTCAACGCATTGGGTATAAAGGAGTTTTTCAGTGTGGATGTACTGCTGGATCCCGCTATGCGTCAAGGCATCAAGGATTTCTCGAAATGGCCGACCATCCCGCAGCTATATATCAACGGACAATTTGTCGGCGGCTCCGACATCATGACCGAAATGTACCAAGGCGGTGAACTTCAGGAACTGCTAAAGAATTAATAAGTTAGTGAGGAAAAAACCTACGGGTCGGCCAAAAATATATAGATCGCCCTAAATTATATAGTCCGTTAGACATATATTATTTTATGAAGCCAATCGATATAGTTCGAACCGGGTGTTAGAGCTCCGGGTTGGAAACAACCCGTAATTTCTTACTCTCCTCCTACTCCGGGCGACCCAAAAGGTCGCCCATTTTTATTCTGCACTTTTCAGATATTGGCGCGCGTTTGCGATGGCAGACTCCACCTGTTGCGGAGCGGTGCCGCCTGTATGGTTTCGTGCGGAAAGAGAGCCCTCCAGCGTCAGCACGCCGTAGACATCGTCCCCGATCAGCGCGGAAAACTGCTTCAATTCATCAAGCTTCAGATCACCCAAATCGCAGCCGCGATTTACCGCAAGCCGCACAGCCAAGGCAACCGCTTCATGAGCATCGCGGAACGGCAGTCCCTTCTTCACCAGGTAATCGGCCAGGTCGGTGGCCGTGGCATAGCCCTGTAATGCCGCGCTACGCATGGCTTCGGGCTTGACCGTGATGCCGCCCATCATGTCTGCGTAGATGCGCAGCGTAGTGGTCAGGGTGTCCACGGTGTCGAATAGCGGCTCCTTGTCCTCCTGATTGTCCTTATTGTAGGCCAAGGGCTGGCCCTTCATCAGCGTCAGCAACGCGACCAGGTTGCCGTTTACGCGGCCTGTCTTGCCGCGCACCAGCTCAGGCACGTCGGGGTTCTTCTTTTGCGGCATGATGGAAGAGCCCGTGCAGAAACGATCGGCAATGTCGATGAATCCGAAGCGCGGGCTCATCCACAGAATCAACTCTTCGGACAAGCGCGACAAATGCGTCATGATGAGCGCGGCAGCAGCGGTGAATTCGATGGCAAAGTCCCGGTCGGAAACCGCATCCAGCGAATTTTCGCACACCCCATCGAAGCCCAGCAGGTCGGCGACATATTCGCGCTTGATGGGATAGCTGGTGCCTGCCAGCGCAGCCGCGCCCAGCGGCAGGCGATTCACGCGGCGGCGGGCATCGGCCAGGCGTTCCGCATCGCGCTTGAGCATCTCGAAGTAGGCCATCATGTGGTGCGCAAAACTCACCGGCTGCGCAACTTGCAAGTGAGTGAATCCGGGCATCACCGTGTGCGTATGCTGCGAGGCAAGGTCAACCAGGGCAGCCTGTAGGGCATGGATCAGGCTGCGGATCTCGTCGATGGCATGACGCAAATACAACCTCACATCGGTCGCCACCTGGTCATTGCGCGAGCGCCCGGTATGCAGGCGCTTGCCCGCATCGCCCACCAGAGCGGTCAGGCGCCTCTCGATATTGAGATGCACGTCTTCATGATCCAGGGACCATTCGAAACTGCCCAAGAGAACCTCACTCTCGATCTGGGCCAGGCCGTGCTTGATATCGGCCAAATCCTGACCCGTGATGATGTCGCATGCAGCCAGCATCTGCGCATGCGCCAGCGAGCCTTGAATGTCGAACAGCGCCAGCCGCTTGTCGAAATCGACCGATGCCGTATAGCGCTTCACCAATTCCGCCACCGGCTCGTCAAAACGGCCCGACCAGGCTTGTTTATCTTGCAACGTCATTGTCTCTTGTCCAGAATGTGAGTTGGCATTAAAGTACCATGCCATGCAGAAGCCACAAATTATAAGGCAAAATCAGCCATATTATGCGCTGCCGGATTTCCGCAGCCTGGGTGTACTGCTGCGCGCCGTACTGTTCACCAACGGCATGGCGTTATTCCTGGCCTTGATGCGCGCCAATTCCTTGCAGGGCGTCCCGGAACAGGTCATCCAGATTGCCGCCCAGTTGCAGCCTGTGCTGTTGTCCAGCCTGCTGCTGCTATATGTGCTGGACAAGCAACTTGCCCGCCTGCCCTACTGGAAGGGATATGCAGCCGTGATTGCGGGCATTACCGCCGTCACGTTGGGGGTGGTATACATTGGCGGGGGCCTGTATCTATCGCCAAATGCGCAGGGCGGCTTTGAGGTACTGCGTTATGTGCTTTTGAGCGTGGCCGACACAACCTTGCTGCTCTCCTATTACAGATTGCGCGCCCTTGCCCTCTCCCCGGCGATAGACCGGGCGCGCCTGCAAGCCTTGCAAGCGCGCATCCGCCCGCATTTCCTGTTCAATTGCATCAATACCGTGCTGAGCATGGTGCGCGCCGACCCCAGGCGAGCCGAAACCGCGCTGGAGGACATGTCAGACCTGTTCCGCATGGCCATGGCGCATGACGATGAACTGGTCCCGCTGAAGCACGAGGCTGAACTTGCGCGCCGCTACCTGGGACTGGAACAATTACGCCTGGGCGAACGCCTGCGGGTAAACTGGCACATGGGCGAACTGCCCGCCGATGCCATGGTGCCACCCCTGATATTGCAGCCATTGCTGGAAAATGCGGTGTATCACGGCATCGAGCCGCTAGCCGAAGGCGGCGAGATCGACATCCGGCTGGAACTGAAAGGGAGCGATATTCGCCTGGAAATCCGCAATCCGCGCAGCGAGCCGGTCAAGCGCCATGTCGGGAACAAACTGGCGCTGAACAACATACGCGAACGGCTGAACCTGCTCTTCGATATCGAAGCGCAGTACACCGTGGAAAGCGGACAGGATTATTACCGGGTGAAAATAACCATGCCTTATGTGAAGGGGGAACCGACATGAACTTAGTTGAGCTGCCGCTGACGGTATTCGTGGTGGATGATGAAACCCCCGCGCGCAACCGCCTCAAGGAACTGCTCGCCGATTGCAACAGCCAACTCCCGCTGGAATGCGTCGGCGATGCAGCCAACGGGATAGAAGCCCTGGAAAAACTGGCCGAAACGCATGCCGACGTGGTGCTGATCGATATTCGCATGCCGCAAATGGATGGACTGGAACTGGCGCAACATCTCAGAAAGCTCACCGACCCACCGGCCATCATATTTACCACGGCCTACGACACCTACGCCATTAAGGCGTTTGAATTGCATGCCCTGGATTACCTGCTCAAGCCCATACGCCTGGGGCGCCTGTTCGATGCGCTGGTCCACGTCCGGAATACCGTGCCGCCGAGCATGGAAGTGCTGCAGGACTTGCTCCCCGAGCCGCGCAAGAATCTATCCATCCACGAGCGCGGCAAAGTCGTGCTCATCCCCATCGACGAAGTTGTCTTCCTGCGCGCAGAATTGAAATATGTCACTGTGCGCACGGCGGAACGCGAGTACCTCATCGAAGAAGCGCTCAGCATGCTGGAAAAAGAACACGCCACGCGCTTCGTGCGCATACACCGCAACTGCCTGGTGGCGAAAGCGGCCATTGAAGGCTTCGAAAAGATCACGGACACGGAGAATGGAGAGCCGCACTGGGCGGTCAAGCTCAAGGGGATAGACGAAATGCTGCCAATCAGCCGGAGGCAGCAGTATATCGTGAAGGCTTTCAAGTAACGGGTGGGCGGCTGGGCAGTTTGCTTTTGTCTAAAAAAGCCACCGGAGATGTTGGCGGCACAGAAGAAATACGCAGAAACTTCTTGTTTTTCGACCGCGTATGTGGAAGAATAACCGGAAGTCGTTAAACGTGAGATAAAAACTATGATTGCTGTGATCAGAACCGAGTTAGTTGATGTTGAAGCCCGCTTGGCGGAGCTAGGATTGGCCGAAGGCATTTTTCACAAGGCAATATTTCAAGGGCTGCTCGCACGAAGCGAAACAACCCTAAATCACCCGCCCCTCTATGCGGGGTTTGTAACATGGGGCAATGTAGTACGGGGAGTACGCGACGAACTCGGCACTCAGCAGTGGGAACGGGACGATGAAAATAATTACTCTCGTGTTTTCAATCCATCTCGGACGATGGCTATTGCAATAGCAACCGGGGACGAAAACACCGGGAATTCCAACGGCACTCCCATGACAAAATCACCAAAAGGCTCTGCAACGAATCAAGCAGTTGAATCTAACGCAGCGCAGCTTTCTTTTGAGGGGGAAGGGTTCGATAGAGCCGATTGGCCATCCGAAGATGGAGTTGACGCGAAAACGTGGCTGCTCTTGTTCTGCATTGCAAAGAATGAGGTGCGTTGTGAATTGTCCCTGCCGATTACCTGCAATGGCAAGGTAGATGGGTGGATGGAACGTATAATCCTGCGTCCAATTCAGCTTGATCCGATATCCGCAGGCCTCCCCATTCCAACCCTGCCGGATATCGAAGTGCCAATAAGTCGCCGCGCATAGGGCAGGGAAGTCATGTTTAATCCCAATAGGCTCACCGTCGCACGCAAGCGACGGGGTTATACGATGACACGTCTGGCCCAATTGCTAGGCATCGAATTGCGATCTGTATCCGCATATGAAAAGGGGGAATTCACGCCATCAAGCGGAACCTTGGAAAATATTTCAAAAGTGCTGGGTTTCCCAATTTCGTTTTTTGCGCAGGACAACTTAGAAGAAATTTCACCAGACACAGCCAGCTTTCGGGCGATGTCGAAAATGTCCGCAAGTAAACGAGATATCGCGTTGTATTCTGGCTCAATTGCATTGTTATTGAACAATGCAATTGAAAGCCGCTTCCATCTTCCCGAAATTGATTTGCCCGATTTTAGTCGAGAGTCAACCCCCGAAGCTGCGGCAGACGCATTACGCAGACATTGGGGGTTAGGTGAATTGCCGATCAAAAATATTATTCACTTGCTTGAGTCAAAAGGGGTAAGAATATTTTCGCTTTGTGTTGATGCGGTAGAAGTGGACGCCTTCTCACTTTGGAGGGGGGCTCAGCCATTTGTGTTTTTGAACACAAAGAAATCAGGCGAAAGGATGCGTTTTGATTGTGCCCATGAACTTGGTCATCTAGCAATTCATCACCATGGCACAGGTCAAGGTGCGATAGATGGCTCACAGGAAGTTGAAAAAGAAGCTAATGAGTTTGCCTCCGCGTTCCTAATGCCGCAAGCTAGTGTCTTGGCACATGCGCCAAAATTCGTTACCGTCGAGAAATTGGTCGCATTAAAGAAGATATGGGGCGTTTCGGTTGCGGCTCTCGCGTACCGAATGCATCGTTTAGGGATTATTTCGGACTGGCACTATCGCGAACTTTTTAAACAGATTGCAAAACTTGGTTATCGAAAGAATGAGCCGGAGACCACGGCTCACGAGGCATCCCAAGTTCTTCAAAAGGTGTTCGCCACTCTACGAAGTGAGGGGACTGGCAAAGCTGACATTGCTGCGGAAATTCATGTGAACATAGATGAAATAGACCAGCTAGTTTTTGGTCTCATACTGAATGGTGTTAAGAGAGGTAATTCATCCGGAACAAAAATTACGCCACCGAAAGGGCGACTCCGGCTAGTTGATTAATACAATGTGGGTGGGCGCAACGTACCCACCCACATTACGGATTCGAATTTTTGCTTTTTCATACCCTGTGCGCCATCTCGATCAGTTTTTGGCGGGCAGAGCCCGACCTACCACTAGGATACGTGCCCGAGGTTCGTTCATGGTTCGACAAGCTCACCACGAACGGCCCAAGACGAAAAAATCCTACCCGCTATTCCTCAACCCCGTAGCAATCCCGTTAATAGTCAGGTGTATCGCCCGCTTCACCAGAACATCGTCATCCCCCGCCCGGTGGCGGTGCAGCAAGGCGACCTGCAGGTGGTTGAGCGGGTCGATATAGGGCGTGCGCGTGGCAAGGCTGCGCGCGAAGCCGGGGTTGTCCTGCAATAGCGAGGAGACTCCGGTGATGGCGAACAGGCTATCTATGGTGCGCTGCCATTCGGCTTCTATCATGCCGAAGATAGCCTCCCCAAGAACCTTATCTTCCACCAGTTCGGTATAGCGCGAGGCGATGCCCATGTCGGTCTTGGAAAGCACCATGTCCATGTTGGAAAGCAGGGTGCGCAGGAATGCCCAGTTTTTGTACATGGCCTGCAACTGTTTGAGTCCAGCATCGCCCTCGCGCTCCAGGAATTGCTGTACGGCGCTGCCGAAACCATACCAGCCGGGCAGCAGCACGCGGGTCAGGCTCCAGCTGAATACCCAGGGGATGGCGCGCAGGTCTTCGATTTTATCCATCGCCTTGCGCGAAGTGGGGCGGCTGCCGATGTTGAGCTCGGCAATTTCGCGGATGGGGGTCGAGGTGAAAAAGTAATCGGTGAATCCCGGAGTTTCATAAACAAGTTTGCGGTAGGCGGTGAATGCGCCGGCGCTCAGGTCCTCCAGGATGCGGTGATATTCGGGCATGGTGCTGTCCGCGCCGTGGTGGTGCAACAGCGTAGCCTCCATGGTTGCCGCCACCAGGGTTTCCAGGTTGCGCCTGCCGATCTCCGGGTTGGAGTATTTGCTGGCAATCACTTCGCCCTGCTCGGTGATGCGGATCTGGCCGTTCACGCTGCCCGGCGGTTGCGCCAGGATGGCGTCATAGCTGGGGCCGCCGCCGCGGCCCACGGTGCCGCCGCGCCCGTGGAACAGGCGCATTTCCACGCCGTGTTTTTCAAATACCTTCACCAGTTCGATCTCGGCCTTGTACAGTTCCCAGTTCGCGGTGAGATAGCCGCCGTCCTTGTTGCTGTCGGAATAACCCAGCATCACCTCCTGGGTGTTGCCCCGGCTCTTGAGCGCAGCGCGATACCAGGGTAGCGAGAACAGTTCGTCCATGATGGGGCCGCAGCCGCGCAGGTCTCCGATGGTCTCGAACAGCGGGATGACGTTGACGTGCAGCATGGGATCGGCTCCGCCTTCCAGCAGCCCGGCCTGTTGCAGCATCAGCGCCAGTTCCAGCATGTCGGACACGCTGTCCGTCTTGGAAATGATGTGGTTGGGCAGGGCGGCGCGTCCGTAGCGGCGGTGGATGTCGG
>JBGPSQ010000020.1:0-22326 GCA_041490205.1 Gallionellaceae bacterium | reverse complement strand
GTTGCTGCCCATAGGTCTGCGTCCGAACGAGTGTTGAAGGTCTTTGATTGCGGCGGGTAGCCCTTCCGGCGAACCTGAGCTTCCCACTGGAATTCACCTCTTTTCCTGATTGTCGCCATATTTAGTTTTCCCTGTGCAGTGTGGCAAAATTGTGGCAATAAATACTTTTCCGGATTCTCCACAACTCTGTAACCCCCGTCAACAAAAGGATTCATTAGTTTCTATTAACTCGCCTGGAAAGCGTGTGTGGGTTAATAGCCCACCGCGGGTTCGAATCCCGCCCTCTCCGCCAAATCAGCTAGTTATCAATTCTTGGCATAATAGCCAAAGCTCATCACACGGCACTTTGAGCCGATCTATTTTTTCGATAAAATTTCGACTTCCTTCCAGGTTGCATCGGGATTATATGTCTTCATGTTGGCCGCGACAGTCGTCGTGTCTTTGCCCAAATCCTTTTCAAACACCATGCCTTCATGGTTAACCATGAAGGTTTTGATTCCCGATGCACCATAGCGGGCGGGATAAGCAATCACTGCAAATCCGCCGATCATCTTGCCCCGGATTGAGTACTCGTATTCGCCGCCTGGCGCATTTTTTCCCTGTGCGCCAAGGATGCGGTAGAAATAACCATGATATGGCGTTTGCACCATGGAATGTGCAGGCGTGTACCCTTCGGCTGCCGCTGCCGCCATCAACGGCCCAAGCGGGCTGGACGTTTCGTTTGGCGTGGCCGGCCAATAAAGGCCATCGTGCTTGTTTGGCGCGCTGACGATACGCAGGGTGTAATTTGGCACGCCATCGCTGTCCACGTGGGAAGCGGCATATTCGTGTTCAGCATCAGCCACCGCCAGGCAAACCTGAATCGCCGCTAATTCATTGCGGCCAATCCGGCGCGCAAGAATTTCTTGTTCGCCTTGCGCAGTATCGAATTTCCATTTGTTATGGATTTTCACCAGGGGGATAGGGAACGGCCAGCCGTCCTTGCCGATCACCAGCACCGCCTGCGCATCGTCCTCGAACTCCAGCTTGTTGGCTTCGCCATATGCCTTTGTAAAGGCCGCGCGCCCATTTTCATCGGCCACCGGATCACCTGAACTGATCAGCTTGCCCCCCTTGGAACCCAGGATCAAATTCAGTGCTGCCTTGTTGCCCGATTTAACCGCATCTGCCAGCGCAGCTATTGCTGCCTCCGGCGATGCGTAGCTTTTTTGTGCTATAGGCGCTGGCAAAGCTGGGAAAGTCGCAACGAGCAGCGCAAACAGGCCAATCATCTGCCGCATGCCTGGCCACCCCTGCATACCACTCTCCGATGCGATATATGTACCTGTCATTTTTCACCCCGCTTAGCAGCGATAAATATCATTGAATTCCCCTATCTAGAGCGCCTTGCGCCGCCATCTCCATGGGAGTTTTCAAAGTGTATTTGCGGTTGTGGGCTGCTCGGACTTTGAGCCGCCCCTTCAAAGCTGGAATGTCCGCGTTGCCCGTAGCTCCGCACCTCCTGTCCTCGACCGATGCCTTCAAAAGCTGGCGGCCTGGCCTCAACCTTGGGTGGACTGACCACTCTTGGTTCACTTTGACGTGCCGGGAAGTTGCGCTCGTATTGCCGGTTCGTTGAACCGCCGCCTGTATCCGGGCGAGGCTGGGGTTCAGAATGGGGCTGGGGTTCAGGTCTGGTTCGGTTTTCAGGATGGGATTGGGTATCTGGGCGTGTATCTCTTTCCTGGCGCGGCTGGGTTTCGGGACGGCTCTGGGGTTCCGGGCGAGTCTGTTCAACACCCCGGCTTTGGTCTGGGCCGCGTCTGCCCCCTTCGCCAGGCGAAGGCTGGCCAACTGAGGGCTGATCGTAGCCGCGGAAATTGCGCCGGGATTCGGGAGATGCGGCCGTCCTGCCATACTGATTGCGCAACGATACATCCCGGTATGGAATGCCCCGGCGGTGATCCGGATCGTGATGCCAAGCACCCGGAGTGGAATTCACGACGGGCCTGTCCCTCCTGCCATCCTGCATCATGCGTTTGTAATAGAAGTTGTTTACGTTTACAACATTTACGCGGTGATGATGCCAGTCACAATCGCCGAAGAAGAAACCTGTAGTGATGAAGATTCCGACGCCCCACGCAAAACCGGATTGCACATAATAGCCGGGCCAGGGCGCCCAGTAGATCGGGGGATAGTCCGGCCACCACCATGCGCCATAGACAAGCCAGGGGTCATAATATGGCACATAGATGACTTCCGGGCTCGCGGGTGCGATGATGATGATTTGCCCGTCCGTATCCACCCGAACCTGATCGTTCGACCTCAGGTTGCCTACGGCATACGCCTTCTGCCGCAATGCCTGGACGGTGTCCATGACCTGCGCTTGCTGTGCCAGGAACGCATCTCCCAGCCTTTCTGTCCAATCCAGCTTTTCATCCATCATCTGCAGGATGCGCGGGAATGCGACGAGCGATTTTACGCTGGGATCCCAATTCGTCTGCTGAGTCGCCCTCACGGCATCGTCTCCGCTGAGATTTGGGTTTGCCCTGGACCAGCGCGCAGCCTCGACCACTTCCAGCGGGTAAGTGGAGGCCATCAATATCTGCGATAGCAGCGGATCGGGGTAAAGTGCGATCGGGGCCAGCATCTGATCGAGTTCTTGCTGACTGAACGCGGGGTGGGCTTGCGCAACATTCGGGGAAGCGGTATCTGCCGGCGCATAAGCGTCCTGTGCAAAAGCAACCGGTTCGCAAGCGAGAAACACCGGAAGCAGAATCAAGGACCATCGCATAAACATGTTGTTAGCAAACGCTACCATGTGCGGCTCCTATCTTGAACCCCAGTTCGAATATCATACGCCAAAGGATGACGCTGATGTGAAGAGGCTCACTTTTGACACGCCTCGCAAAACAATAATTCCCCTACCCTCGTTTACAGCAAGGTGAATCAACCGAACAATGCGCCTATCTGGTGCCCGGCCGTTATGCTCACGGCAAGCACCACACCAGCAATCACCACATGTTTCAGCACCTCGGGCAGAATTTCCACCTTGCGTTCACGCGCCACCAGGTAAGTCAGGCCCACCAGGAGAGACATTCCCCAGACGATCGCTGCTTTTTCGACATGATCGAGCGGAAACGTTGCGACCAGGGGAATGAAACTGATGCACAAAAGCAGCCGCGTCAAGAAATTCGCGGCGGTTCCCGTTAGCGCTTCCTTGTTGTCCAAATGCACAGATTCCTGAAAGATGTGAATACTCAATGCATCAGCAAGGTTATCGGCGATTGCGGCGATCAGGAGCGCACTGACGATGACCGGTCGCGTTGCTCCCGCAGCACTGAGCCCGCTTACCAAGGCGGTGCTGGTAACAACCGCAGCGGTTCCGCCATAGCTGATTTTGCTGGTCTTGAACATTCATTGTTTCCAGGCCAGTACTACGGGCGCCTTGTGCGGGCTGGGTGGGGTGTCTCCGGCAGGCAAGCCGACGACGATGGGGGCGATCACGTTATATTCTTCCGGGATGCCGAGTTCCACCTTTACCTTGCGCACATTCAGGGCGGCAACAGCGGAGCCGATGACGCAGGTGCCCAGCCCCATCGCGCTGGCCGTCAGCATCAGATTTTCAGCGGCCATCCAGCAATCGGCAGTTACGAAGTGGCTCACTGGTTTCGCACAAATAATGACGAGCGTTCCTGCACCATGGAAGACATCGAAATCCGGCCTGATAAAGTGCTCGAACGAGTGAGAGGCTCCCTGAGCGTTCCGATGGCGCACCTCTTCGACAAATAGCGGCTTGGCCTGATCGGATAATTGTTTTAATAACTGCTTGTTCTGTACTACGACGAAAGCCCAGGGCTCTTCATGCATGGCCGTGGGCGCCAGCACGGCGGAATCGAGCAAAGCTTGGACAGTAGCGGCGTCGAGCAGGTTTGGGACATAGGCACGGACCGAATGCCGGGATTGCAAGGCTTGCAACAGTATCTTGCCGGAATGCGCCAGATCAGGTTTGTTCATATGATTCCCCTTGGTAGTTAACGCCTAAGTGTCCGTTAAAACATCATGATCGCCGTTGCCACCGTAATCCCTGTTGCCATTAACATCATCGAGGGGCGCCCGGATTGTTTTTGCTTTCTATTGTTATCAGGGTGATTTCCGGCGGCGCAAAAAGCCGCATCGGCGGCCCCCATGTACCCGTGCCGCGGTTGATGTACAGCATGCGTCCGTCGTCATACCGGTATAGCCCGGCGCGTACGCCATAAGTCAGCAAGGTGAATAACCCGAACGGAAAAATCTGCCCGCCATGGGCGTGGCCAGAGAGCTGCAGGTCGAACGAAATGTCATTGCTGACTATCGGCTGGTGTTTGAGCAGGACAACGAATATATCCTTCCTTGCAGCGGCGAGCGCTTGCCGTTTATCTTCGCTCATTTCCCTGGCGCGCGCCCCCAGTGTCCGGTCATCCACGCCCGCCAGAATGATGCCCTCAACCGGAATCGATTCTCCACGGAGCGTGATGAAGCCCGCGTCCTGGAAAAAGCGGAGGGACTTGTCCAGTCCGGCAAAGTTTTCGTGATTGCCTAGAATGGCATACACCCCCTTGTGAGGTGAGAGCTTGCGAAAGTGCGGCGCGAGTTCTGCCAAATTATCACCTTCCCCATCTATCACGTCGCCGGTCGCAACGATGATGTCCGGCTTGGCTTCGCGCAATATCTCGATGACGCGCTCCAGGAATGAGTCGCCCAGCATCATGCCCAGGTGCAGATCTGAAATCTGCGCGATGGTCGCCCGGCCCGAAGCCAGCTTGGGCGTGGTGATTTTAAGCTCGTCAACCCGTAACTGCCGGGCTTCAGCGGTGGCATAAGCCGTCAACGCAAGCGCGGGCAGGGCTACGCCCAATAAAGCCTTCCATCCGGACAGCGGCCATTTGAATCTGGCAAAATCCGCCAGCAAGTGGGTAATATCCAGCGCCAGTGCAATGCAACAAAACAGGAACAGGTACCCCATCCAAATAAAAGCCACCCAGGATAGTGCCGCTGCGGCGCCGTGCCAGTTTTGTTTCGCCAGATACCAGATCGCCAGTGGAGCGAAGGTCATGAAGAGTCCCCACAGCGCCAGCGTCACCCCCAGCGCCGCCGAGTGCGGGAAAGCTTGCCACACCTTGCCGAGGGCATAGTAATGCATGCCGCCGTACAACAGGAAAATCAAACCGAGAAAAGCCAGCATCGCCCTTCTCCTTTCCCGGAAACCCGTGTGCCCCGCCGAAGCCCGTGGCAGGACGAAATTAAAAGTGGGCGGGGGATTTTATTAGGCTTCGTTTTGCGAGGCTATACGCGCGAGTTCTATCAGGTTTGAAGCACCGGTCTTCCGCAAGATATGGGCGCGATGGCTTTCCACTGTCCGGTAGCTGATGGAAAGTTGCTGGGCAATTTCCTTGCTGGTTTGCCCTTCGATGGTCAGCAGCATGATTTCCCGCTCGCGGGCGGTAAGCGCAGAAAGCCGCGGCGAAACCGCTTGGCGGCTTGCATCCTGGCCTTGTGCGGACATATCCTGCTTCAATGCTTCCCGCACGCTTGAGAGCAATTCTGCCCCGTCCACCGGCTTGGTCAGAAAATCCACAGCGCCAGCCTTGATGGTGCGCACCGTTACCGGGATAGTGCCCTGCCCGGAAAGAAATATCACCGGCAGGCGCAGTCCCCGGCGGAGCATTTCAGCTTGTAATGCCTGGCCATCCATGCCGGGCATTTTGATGTCCAGGATGGCGCATCCCTGGATCCCTTGCTTGCAGGCGTCAAGAAACTCTTCGGCACTCGCGTATGTCGTCACTTCATGGCCATCGGCTTTCAGCAGCATGCGGAGCGAATCCCGCACGGCCGCATCGTCATCCACGACGTATATTTTTTCGCCAACGCTCATGGCTCGACCGGCAGCGGGATCGGAAAAATGATTGCCTTTCCGGTTTCCCGAAGGGCAGCATTTGATTTCACATCATGTTGCCTGATTTCTTCTGTATTGGGCGGATTCCTGAGCATGGCTCCCTCTGTTCTGTGCAATTATCCGAATAATTGATACTGGGAGTATTCTAACGCTGACATGGGTAAAAATTCCCATGTTTTTATGTACGTATTTATACGTACGTAATCCTACGTCTATCCTTCACCAATATGTACGTTTATGTTGAATTTTTGGCGCCGGAATGACTCAGGACAGACATACTGGAAGCTTGAGCTAAATCCCGCCCAAAAAAAAGCCCCGCCAAGCGGGGCTTTTTCTTTTGCAGGTCTATCACCCGGCGGTTGCAGGCGGCACATGTTCCTCCGCCGCTATCGCCTTCATGCTCAGGCGCAGACGCCCCTTCTCGTCGGCTTCCAACACCTTGACGCGCACAACCTGACCTTCTTTAAGATGCTCGGCCACGGTGTTGATGCGTTCGTTGGAAATTTGCGAGATGTGCAGCAGGCCGTCCTTGCCGGGCAGGATGTTGACGATGGCGCCGAAATCCAGCAGCTTGACCACGGGACCTTCGTAAATTTTGCCCACTTCCACTTCGGCCACGATATCTTCGATGCGCTTCTTGGCCAGCAGGCCGCTTTCGCCGCTGACGCTGGCAATGGTGACATTGCCGTCATCATCGATATCAATCGTGGTGCCGGTTTCTTCGGTCAGCGCGCGGATCACCGCGCCGCCCTTGCCGATCACGTCGCGGATCTTGTCCGGGTTGATCTTCATCTTGATCATGCGCGGCGCATGCATGGAGACATCCGGCCGCACCATGGGCATGGCCTGTTTCATGATGCCGAGGATGTGCATGCGGCCTTCGCGCGCCTGCACCAGGGCAGCATGCATGATTTCCTTGGTGATGCCGTTGATCTTGATGTCCATCTGCAAGGCGGTGATGCCGGTTTCGGAGCCGGCCACCTTGAAGTCCATGTCGCCCAGGTGATCTTCGTCACCCAGTATGTCGGTCAGCACCGCGAAACGGTTGCCTTCCTTGATCAGGCCCATCGCAATGCCCGCGATGTGTGTCTTGACAGGCACGCCCGCATCCATCAGCGAGAGGCAGCCGCCGCACACGGAGGCCATGGAGCTGGAGCCGTTGGACTCGGTGATTTCGGAAACCACGCGGATGGCGTAGCCGAATTCCTCTTCGGTGGGCAAGGCAGCAATCAGCGCACGCTTGGCCAGGCGTCCGTGGCCGATTTCGCGGCGCTTGGGTGTGCCCACGCGTCCGGTCTCGCCGGTGGAATACGGCGGGAAGTTGTAGTGCAACATGAAGCGGTCGTGGTATTCGCCTTGCAGCGCGTCGATGATTTGCGCATCGCGCGCGGTGCCCAAGGTCGCCACCACCAGCGCTTGCGTCTCGCCGCGCGTGAACAGCACCGAGCCATGGGTGCGCGGCAGCACGCCGGTGCGGATGGTGATCGGGCGCACGGTGCGGGTATCGCGTCCGTCGATGCGCGGTTCGCGGTTCAGTATCTGGCCGCGCACGATTCTGGCTTCCAGCGCGCTGAACAGGTCGTTGACGTGATTCTTTTGCAGCGTTTCATCCGCAGCCAGCAGCGCGTCCACCACACGGGCGCGGATCGCGTCCACCTGAACGGTGCGCGCCTGCTTCTCGCGCACTGAGTAAGCGGCTTGCAGGTCTTTTTCGGCCAGCCCCGCCAGTTTGGCGATGAGCGCCTCGTTCTTCGCGGGGGGCGTCCAGTCCCAGTCGTCCTGTCCTGCCGCAGCCGCCATTTCGTTGATTGCCTGGATCACGGCCTGCATCTGGTCGTGGCCATATACCACCGCCCCCAGCATCACGTCCTCGGACAATTCCTGCGCTTCGGATTCCACCATCAGCACCGCCTGCGCCGTACCAGCCACCACCAGGTCCATCTTGGAAGTCTTCAGTTCCTCGGCGGTCGGGTTCAGCACATACTGACCGTCGAGATAGCCAACGCGCGCCGCGCCTATCGGGCCGTCGAAGGGAATGCCGGAAAGCGCCAACGCGGCGGAAGCACCTATCATGGCCGGAATGTCGGCATCAATCTCGCTGTCGGAGGACATTACAGTAGCGACGATCTGCACTTCGTTGTAGAACCCTTCGGGGAACAGAGGGCGCAACGGGCGGTCGATCAGACGCGACGTGAGGATTTCCTTTTCGCTGGGGCGTCCTTCGCGACGGAAGAAACCGCCGGGAATCTTGCCCGCAGCGTAAGTGCGTTCCTGGTAATCCACAGTCAGCGGGAAAAAGTCTTGTTCCGGCTTGGCGTTTTTCATGCCTACCACGCTGACCAGCACCACGGTGTCGTCCAGGCTGACCATCACCGCGCCGCTGGCCTGGCGTGCGATTTCGCCGGTCTCAAGAGTGAGCTGATGCTTGCCGTAGGGGATAGTTTTCTTATAGTGACTCAATCTGACTCTCCTGTGCGTTGCAAGGCGCGCCGCTTCCCTTGAAGTGGAGTCGCCCGATAGAATAATTTTTTGACACAAAAAATAACGCGGGTCGCATTTGCGACCCGCGTTATGTTTGTTACTTACGCAGTTCCAATCGCTGAATCAGGGAACGGTAGCTTTCTTCGTTCTTGCTTTTGAGGTAATCCAGCAGCTTGCGGCGGCGGCTCACCAGACGCAACAGGCCGCGCCGGGAATGGTGATCCTTTCCGTGCTCCTTAAAATGCCCGGTCAGGTGGTTGATGCGTGCGGTCATCAAGGCAACCTGAACTTCGGGGGAACCCGTATCGCCCTTGGCGCGCTGATAATCTGTAACAATCTGCGCCTTCTGCGCTGTCGTAATAGACATAATTCCTTCACTCTCCACTAAAAAAGTGCGACATTTTACCCTTTAGTGGGGGTGTAGCTCAAGCTTAATCGGAATAAGCGGTGCCTCCCCCTAAAATCCGGAATTCGCCCGCCACAGACCAGCCACGCCCTGGCAATTACCCAGGGTCAACAGTGGATTGCGGCCCTGTTCCCAGATGCACACACGCCACCACAAAACCATATCATACTGTTTTATTACATATTTTCAGAAAACAGCTTGCCAGCCGGGGATCATTTCAGCAGCGCGGAAGGAGGGGCAATATAATTGCCTTGTACGTAATCAACACCCAATTCACGCAATGTGTTGGCGCAAGCCTCGTCGGCCACACTTTTTGCGATGGTCTGCATGTTCAATTCCGTGGCCACCTCCACAATGGCGCGAACCGTCGCCTTGGCGATTTTATCTGTAGTGATGCGCTCGACCAGTGCACCGTCAATTTTCAGGAAATGCACCGGGAATTTCCTGATGTAGTTGAAAGCGCCAAAATCCGCACCGAAGTCATCAAGCGCAAAGCGATACCCGCGCAACGTAAGCGCAGCCAGGATATCCTGCAGTTTGCCGATATTGCGCGAGATGTAACTTTGGGAGAGCTCGAAAATAAAGCGGTTCGGTTCAACATGATGTGACCCGACTATTTCTTCAAGGTAGGCAGGAATGTCGTCCTTCATGAAAAATTGCTCGGACAGGTTTACCGACAAGGCTAGCTGCGGATCCTTGCGTTCCTCCATCACTTGCGCAGCCTTGTCTATCACCAGGCCGTCAAACTCCGGCATCATCCCGAACCGCTCCGCTGCGGACAGAAAAGCACCCGGGCTGAGCACTTTTTGCTCGCTGCCCCTCTGCTCCATGCCCGGCAGCCGCAACAGCACTTCGCAAATGCTATCACGCTGATCTTTCAGCCCGGCTATGGGCTGAAAGTAAAGAATCACTTGTTTTTTGCGCAACACTTCCTGAAGGAGTTCATGCCAACCGACGCCGGTTTCCGCAACTGCGCTCTGCGTGCCGCGGTCGAACATGCTGAAACAATTACGGCCATGCATTTTGGCCTGGTGGACAGCAGTATCCGCTTCCTTGAGGTATTCATGGGCCGAAAGGGTGGCATTGTTGATCAGGGTGACGCCGATGCTGAAATAGATTTTTATCGCATCGCCCGCCTCAAAAAAAGTGAATTCCCGCATCAGTGCGATGAATGATTCGGCGATTTCCCGGACATGCTCGCGATCAACATTGTAGGCCAACAAGGTAAATTCATCCCCGCCGTAACGGGCAAAAACATCGTGCTCGCGAATCCGGGGAGTCAGCTGTTTGGCAACCTGAATCAGCAAGCGATCGCCTGCTGCGTGCCCATAGGTGTCGTTGATATTCTTGAACCGGTCCAGATCGAAAAAGAACAGCGCGCTGCTGCCGCCGTTGCGCGAAATTCTTTTGACCTCCTGCTCCAGCCGCTCGGCAAAATATGCACGATTCACCAGCCCGGTAAGCCCGTCATGGTCAACCATGCGGCGCAACGCTTCGTCGCGCTCCCGCAATGCGTTGATGGTAGTGTTCAGGGCGGCGCCAATCCGGGCGATTTCCTTGTCGCCGGATGTGGTAACGGTTATATCCGTCTCGCCATTGGCCAGCCGTGTCAGCGGCTCCTCAAGCTCGGACAAAGGCATGAGCGCCCAGCGCACCGTGATGCGCATGACAAATGCCACAGCCAGCATCATCAAGGCGATCAGCATGCTGGCGTAGAGTATATTCCGGTTCAGTTCGCTTGAGACCTTGCTGTAGTCCAACACAACCTCGACGAACCCGATGGTCTCGACTTTTTCCCTGGACTTGCTATCCAGGGAGTAGTCAATCATGCCGTCGCTGGAAATCGACTTGACATAAATCGGCGCAATGATGCGCATCTGCGAATCTCCGCCCTTATCGAACTGCATGGGCTTCTCCACAGCCTGAGACCTGCTGAGCCTCCTGATATTTTCGTCGGTCAACAATGGAAAGTCAGAGATCAGACCGTCCTTGCGCGTGTACTCTGCGCGCACTTCCTTTCCATATTCATCCAGGTACTTTGCCTGCGCGATCTCGGGAAAATTGCGCAAGTAACCGATGATCTGCTTCAGTTGTGACGGGTTGTTGGTGGCATAAATGGGGGTGCCAAGTTCATCCAGTTTCTGAACCCAGCCTTTGCCCTGATCGCGCACGCTGCTTTCGATGACCAGATTGGTGGCAAACCAGATAGCCGCAATGACCAGCAGGTAGATGATGACCGTCCAGAAAAACTGGAGCAGCAAAATACGGTTGGACAGGCTGCGCTGCCCGATGCCGGCGAAAATGTGCAACACACCTCTGAATTCAAGGCCCCCAAGCGCAGTGCGAGCCCTTGCCAAAAACGCTTTGGCGGTTTCACCTAATTTCGCTGCGCTAATGTGTCTTGGCATACTTCTTGTAGTGCTCCGGAATTTCCAGGTTGAGCCGCTGCGCCATCACGGGATTGATGCGCAGGATCGCCCTGTCGAGATACACGATGTCGGGACCCGGAATGTCCTCCTTGTCCTGTGCCTTTTCCAGTCTGTCCAATACTTGCTGCACGATATTCCTGTAATCGCTGGTAGTACTGATCAAGCCGCCAAGATTGAGCAGTTCGTCGTTGAACACCACCACCTGTTTGCTGTTGCGCACGCTGAAAGTCATTACATCGCGCAAGACATTCTCGCTCAATACGCGGTTATCAGGCAGCAGCCAGTACCCTTGCACCTTATCAGCCATTTGCTTATAGGCATACTGGTATTCCTTGTCGGAGTTCACGATCTCGTAATGAAGCGTGATGCCTTGGCTCTTTGCCGATGCCACGGCGACTTGCAACATGCCCTCGAAACCGGGTCCGCTGATCACGCCTACATCGGTGGTATCCGGCGCAAGCGCACGCCAGGCTGCGAAGGTTTTGTACATCGAAGGCATCATGCTTACCCCCTTGTGCTTTGCCGTGATCAAATCCTGGTAATTGAACACTTGGCAAAAAACCACCTGCCTGTCAGCCAGTGATTTTGCGGCAACGGAAGCGCTCAGCCCGATGCTCACGAACTGTTTGCGTTCGTCGTTCTTGTAGGCATCAAGCATCCTGATATTTTCGACCAGGCTCACTCCGAGGTAGCGTATGCTGCTGCGCTGCCCCAGCTGCTTGGAGAGCGCCTTGGCCACCTTGCTGTAAGCGGGCGTATCCTCGCTGACCAGGATAACCACTTCCATGGTGGATACTGGCTTGGGCGCAGGCTTGGACACTGGAGGTAGGGGCGCGGGTGGTGCGGGCGGCGCCTCGCGCTGGAACAAGGCGCAACTTTGCAACAGCAAAACTGAGGCGAAAACTACCAGGCGCCAGTACATATCTATTTATTTTCCCTTTGGTTTTTACGTTAATACTACGCCATATCTCGGAATTGGAAAAGAGAAAGATTCAAGGGGAAATGCTGAATAATTGCTCCTTGTGAGCGTTTCCAGCCGCTTGCGGAAGCGAAATCACTTCACGCCGGGTTTGCCGCCGCAAGCCTGGCTATTGCAGCAATCAGCCTCTCGGGCGCCAGGCGGCGGCCTTGCAACACGCCCAGCCCAATAAATCCTTGCGGGCCATGCAGCCTGATTTTACCGTCCGGCAAACCGGTGTCCAGCCCCAGCCGCTGCCCTTGCGCCAAGCGCCGCACCTGCAACTCGTCCAGATCCAGACGAGGAAAACCTTGCAGCATGCAATCCAGCGGAAGCAAACAAGAATCGCGCTGTTCAGCGTTCATGCCCTCGATTTGCTCCCAAGTGTATGCATTTTCCAGACTAAACAGACCGGTTGCAAGGCGGCGCAAGCCCTGCAGGTGCGCGCCACACCCCACATACCGCCCGATGTCCTCGGCCAGCGTGCGCACATAGGTTCCCTTGCTGCAATGCACGGTCACGCGCAGTTCATTTCCTGCAAAATATTCCAGCGCCATTTCATGGATGGTCACCATCCGCGGTTCGCGCTCGATGGTCTCGCCCTTGCGGATATATTCGTACAGCGGCTTGCCCTGGTGCTTGAGGGCGCTATGCATGGGAGGTATTTGCGCTATGTCCCCGGTGAGTCGCCGTAGCACGTCCCGCACCTGCACCTCGTCCACGCTGACTGGGCGCTCGTCGATAATCTCACCTTCCGCATCGCCGGTGGTAGTGGTCTGCCCCAGGCGTATCCAGGCGCGGTATGTTTTGCTGGCGTCCAGCAAGACATTGGAGAATTTGGTCGCCTCGCCGAAACAGATGGGCAGCAGCCCGGTCGCCAGCGGATCAAGCGTGCCGGTGTGGCCTGCCTTTTCCGCCTGGAACAGGCGGCGCACCTTTTGCAGGGCTGTGTTGGAACTGAGGTGGAGTGGTTTGTCGAACAGCAGGACGCCGTCGAGGGAACGCGCATTGCGTGCCATGGCCGCGCCTTTCAATCTACGTTGGTTCAGTCGTCTTTGTGGGATGCCTGGTCACTTGCCACCGCCTGGTCTATCAGTTGCGATAGACGCGCGCCGCGCTCGACCGAGGCATCGAAAACGAAATGCAATTGCGGGATGATGCGCAGCTTCATGGCATGGGCCAGTTGGCTGCGCAGGAATCCGCTGGCACGCTCCAGTCCTTGCTGTACCTTGGCCTGCTCACCTTCCAGCGTGGTGTAGAACACCTTGGCATGGGAATAGTCACGCGCCACCTCAACGCCGGTGAGGGTAACCATGCGCACGCGCGGATCCTTGACTTCCAGGCGAACCAGTTCGGCCAACTCGCGCTGCATCTGTTCGGCGACACGCTCAGTCCTGGCGTAATCTTTTGCCATGGCCACAGGCGCTAGAGTGCGCGCGCCACCTCGACGATCTCAAACGCTTCAAGCTGGTCGCCCACTTGCAAGTCGTTGTAGCCCTTAAGAGACAGGCCGCACTCGAAATTCGACTTCACTTCCTTGACATCATCCTTGAAGCGCTTGAGCGAATCCAATTCGCCGGTGTGGATCACCACATTGTCGCGCAGCACACGCACCTGGGCATTACGCTTGACCATGCCGTCTGTCACATAGCAGCCGGCCACGGTGCCCACCTTGGAGATGTGGAACACTTGGCGTATTTCCACCATGCCGAGGATGCTTTCCTTTTTCTCCGGCGCCAGCATGCCGGAGAGCGCTGCCTTGATCTCGTCCACCATCGCATAGATGATGTTGTAGTAGCGCACGTCCACGCCGGAAGATTCTGCCAGTTTGCGCGCAGCGGCGTCCGCCCGCGTGTTGAACCCGATGACGATGGCCTTGGAAGCCAGCGCCAGGTTAATGTCGGATTCTGTGATGCCGCCGACCGCGCTGTGAATCAGGTTGACCTTGACCTCATCGGTGGAAAGTTTTTGCAGAGACTGTGCAATCGCCTCGGCTGAACCCTGCACGTCGGCCTTGACGATCAGTGACAAGGTGCGCACCTCGCCCTCCGCCATCTGTTCGAACATGTTTTCCAGCTTGGCGGCCTGCTGCTTGGCCAGCTTCACGCCACGGTATTTGCCCTGGCGGAACAGCGCAATTTCACGCGCGCGTTTTTCGTCGGCCAGTACCATCAGTTCTTCACCTGCCTCCGGCACTTCCGACAAGCCTTGTATCTCGACCGGAATGGATGGGCCTGCTTCGCTGATCGCCTTGCCGGTTTCATCCAGCATGGCGCGTACGCGTCCGTACACCGCACCCACCAGCACCGCGTCGCCGCGTTTCATCGTGCCAGATTGCACCAGTACCGTAGCCACCGGACCTTTTCCCTTGTCCAGGCGCGCCTCGATCACCAAACCTTTGGCGTGGGTCGCGCGCGGGGCTTTCAGTTCCAGCACCTCGGCTTGCAACAGCACGCTTTCGAGCAAGCGGTCTATGCCCAGGCCGGATTTGGAGGAAACTTCCACAAACATGGCATCGCCGCCCCAGTCTTCCGGCACCACGCCTTCGGCCACCAGCTCCTGCTTGACGCGCTCCGCATTGGCATCCGGTTTGTCTATCTTGGTCACGGCCACCACGATGGGCACATTGCCCGCTCTCGCGTGGTGGATCGCCTCTTTGGTTTGTGGCATCACACCGTCGTCGGCGGCCACTACCAGGATCACGATATCGGTCGCCTTGGCGCCGCGCGCGCGCATCGCCGTAAACGCTTCGTGCCCCGGCGTATCGAGGAAGGTGATCATGCCGCGCGGGGTATCCACATGATAGGCGCCGATATGCTGCGTAATACCGCCGGCTTCACCGGAGGCAACGCGGGTGCGCCTTATGTAATCGAGCAGCGAAGTCTTGCCGTGGTCGACGTGGCCCATCACTGTCACTACCGGTGCGCGCGGCTCCAGCGCAACATCTTTCTGTTCAGTAGATTCGGCAAGGTAGGCATCCGGTTCGTCGGCCTTGGCCGCCTTGGCGACATGTCCCAGTTCTTCAACCACGATCATGGCGGTTTCCTGGTCCAGCACCTGGTTGATGGTGACCATGGTGCCCATGATCATCAGTTTCTTGATGATCTCTGTGGCCTTGATGGACATCTTCTGCGCCAATTCGGCGACGGTGATCGTCTCCGGCACCGCTACCTCGTGCACCACCGGTTCGGTCGGGAGCGAAAAAGCATGCTGCGATGTCGGCGCCTCCTGCTTGGCGTGCTTGTCGTTGTGGCGCGGCGCGCGCGCGCGCCCCGCACCGGCCCACCCGCCGCCCAGGCGGCTGTCGGGAACGGGAGTACGTTTCTTGTGACCAGCCTCGCTCCACGGGCTATTCTTGTCTTCCGCTTTAGCGCCCTTCTTGCTGACGGGCTTGCTCACCCTGTCGCCGGGCGCAGGCTTGTGCAGCGTGCCTTCGGCAAGATTCGGCTGGGCAGCGGGAACGGCCACCGGGGTAACCGCTTCGGCCGGTTTGGCTTCCGCTTCCGGCGCCGCCTTTTTCTCCGGTTCTGCAGCTACCTCGGGGGCAACTTTGCGTTTAGCGCGCTCTTTCTTGGCCACCGCATCCGCCGTCTGGCGAGCCTCGAGTTCGACCTGGCGCCGCTTTTCTTCCTCGCGCAGCGCCTGTTCGCGCTCGTCTATCACCTTGCCCCGTACCTTGGCTGGAGCCTTGACGGCTTCCTTGACAACTTTTTCGGCAGGCGCTTCAACCGCAGCCGGCTTGGCCGCTTCTTCCGCTTTCGGGGCAACCACGCGTTTCTTGCGCACCTCAACCTGGATGGTGCGCGCCTTGCCGGAACTGTCCGCCTTCTTGATTTCCGTCGTTTCGCGCCGGGTCACCGTAATCTTCGACTTGGCTTTGGCGCCGCCATGCGCCGTGCGCAGGTGTTCCAGCAATTGCGCCTTGTCCTGTTCGGAAATTGGGTCGGTCTCCTTCTGTTTGGCGACCCCGGCCGCATGCAACTGTTCCAGCAACAGTTCGACCGGCAAGCCCAGCTCACCAGCAAACAGCGCTACGTTCATTTTTGCCATCGCTACCTCTTAAACCCAATATCCAAATAATTACACTCTGCGCTTACGCAAGCCAGGGCTTACGCAAACCAGGGCGCGCGCGCAATCATGATCAACTTGTTGGCACGCTCACTGTCCATGCCGGTCATTTCGACCAGTTCGTCCACGGCCAGGTCGGCAAGCTGCTCCTGCGTGCCAACCCCATTACCAGCCAAAGCACGCGCGGTTTCCTCGTCCATGCCTTCGATCTTGAGCAAATCCTCGATGCTATGCTCGACCTGCTCTTCGCTGGCGATGGCCTGCGTCAGCAGGGCATTGCGCGCGCGGCTGCGCAACTCGTTAACAGTCGCCTCGTCCAGCGCCTCGATCTCCAACATTTCATCCAGCGGCACATAGGCCACTTCTTCAAGCGTGTTAAAGCCTTCCTGAACCAGGATGTCGGCCACCTCTTCGTCCACATCCAGCTTGGACATGAACAGTTCGCGCACCTTGGCGAATTCCTGCTCGTTCTTCTTGCTGGATTCATCAACCGTCATGATGTTAAGTTCCCAGCCGGTAAGCTCGCTGGCGAGGCGCACATTCTGCCCGTTGCGGCCTATGGCCTGCGCCAGGTTTTCTTCCTCGACCACCACGTCCATGCTGTGCCTGTCTTCATCCACCACGATGCTGGTCACTTCCGCAGGCGCCAGCGCATTGATCACGCCGGTGGCCGGGTCTTCTGACCACAGGATGATGTCCACGCGCTCACCCGCCAGCTCGTTGGTTACCGCCTGCACGCGCGAACCGCGCATACCGACACAGGTGCCGATCGGGTCGAGCCGCGCATCGTGCGAGCGAACTGCAATCTTGGCACGCGAGCCGGGGTCGCGCGCCGCGTTGACGATCTCCAGCAGCCCCTCCTCGATCTCCGGCACTTCCAACTCGAACAGCTTGACCAGAAATTCCGGCGTAATGCGTGAAAGGATGATCTGCGGCCCGCGCAGCGAACGATCCACCCGCAACAGGTAGGCACGCACCCGGTCACCCACGCGCAGGTTTTCCTTGGGTATCATCTGGTCGCGCGGCAGCAGCGCCTCGATCTTGCCGAATTCAACGATGGCATTGCCCCGCTCCATGCGCTTGATGGCGCCCGAAACCAGGTGATCCTTGCGCGCCATGAAATCGCTCAGAATCTGTTCACGCTCGGCATCGCGTATTTTCTGGAAAATCACCTGCTTGGCTGCCTGCGCATCGATGCGCCCAAAATCGACCGATTCCAGGGGCTCCTCGATGAACTCTTCCAGTTGCACGCCAGGATTGGTTTTTTGCGCCGGATCCAGCTTGATGTGCAGGTCCGGCGTCTCGAATGTCTCGTCATCCATCACCTGCCAGCGCCGGAAAGAAGAATAATCCCCCGTCTCGCGGTCTATGCTCACACGCACGTCCGCCTCCTCGGCGAAACGCTTCTTGGTGGCAGAGGCCAGCGCGGCTTCCAGCGCACCAAACACTACCTCCTTGTCCACATTCTTTTCACGCGCCAGGGCGTCAACCAACATCAACACTTCACGATTCATCACCGTCTCCAACTGTAAATCTGCTTGCCGGGGACTAGCGTCCCGCCTGTTCAGAACACCGGCACCAGGCGCGCCTTGTCCACATTGGACAACGTGATCGCCACCTGATTGCCTTCCATATCCAACTGCAACACACCATCCTTGACTTCACCCAGGATGCCGATGAAATTCTTGCGGCCGTCCAACGGCATACGCAATTTGAGGCTCACCTTCTCGCCATGGAACCGGACAAAATCCGCTTCCTTTTTCAAAGGCCGATCCAGCCCCGGTGAAGACACCTCCAGCCGGTCATAAGCCACGCCTTCCACCGTAAATAGACGGGTCAACTGATTACTGACCCGCTCGCAATCGTCCAGCGTAATTCCGCCGGGTTTGTCGATAAACAACCGCATCATGCCGCGGCCCGAAAGCTCCAGGTCAACCAGCTCGTATCCCAAACCCGCCAGCGTCGTCTCAACCAGCTGCGCCACATCCATAACTTTTGCCCACAAATAAAAAACGGGCCCGAAGCCCATCTTTGAAATCGAACTGATTATAGCAGGAATATTCCTCTCCGCGCATTATAAATAATGCATAAGGGTTAGAAACGATGCGGGAAAACGCACAGATGACCTCTCTAGCCAAGCATGCCAGACCAGGCCCGGATTGATACAATGGTCTTTAACCATACCTTAGGCGCGCTTTTCCATGACCTTCCATTTGGGCCTCGACTTCGGCACTTCCGGCGCGCGCGCATGCGTGCTGGATGCAGAGGGGGAAATCTTGCACAAAGACCGCATCGCCTATCCCGGTGCGGATAACCAAAGCCCTCTGGACTGGCGCGAAGCGCTGCTCACCCTGCTCAGGCGCTTGCCGCCTTCCATGGCCTCGCAGCTTCGAGCCATTGCCATAGACGCGACTTCCGCCACCGTGCTTCTGTGCGACGCCCAATTGAGGCCGGTTTCCCAAGCCCTGCTTTATTACGACAATCGAGCGGAACACGAGGCATCGGAGCTGAAGCGAGTCGCACCACCCGGGCATACGGTATGCAGCGCCACTTCCGGGCTGTCCAAATTCCTGTGGCTGACTCGGCACAGCGACCTGTCTGAAGCCGCGCACTTCATGCACCAGGCCGACTGGCTGGCTTCACTGCTCACGGGCACGGGAGGCATGTCGGATTATCACAATGCGCTGAAAACAGGCTATGACACGGAGCGCCTGTGCTGGCCGGACTGGGTGCTGGGATTGCCGCACACGCACCTGTTGCCGCAAGTAGTCGCGCCCGGCACTGCCATCGCAACAATCTCCCCGGCCATTGCGGAGCATTTCGCGCTCAACCCGGAATGCATCGTGCGCGCGGGCACGACAGACAGCATCGCAGCCTTCATCGCCGCCGGGATAAGCGAACCCGGCGCAGCCGTCACCTCACTGGGAACGACCATCGTCCTCAAGCTGCTTTCGGAAAGGCGCGTGGAAGCCGCACAGTACGGGGTGTATAGCCACCGCTATGGCGGCTTGTGGCTGGCGGGCGGCGCATCCAATGCGGGCGGCGGGGCTCTGCGGCAATTCTTCAGCGATGCGCAATTGGAAAAACTCAGCAATCGCATCGACCCCGCCACGCACAGCGCCCTGGACTATTATCCCTTGCCCGCTCCCGGCGAGCGCTTTCCCGTCAACGATCCGAATCTCGCGCCGCGCCCCCTTCGGCTAAGCTCAGGGCAGGCTATGCCGCGCCCCGCCGATGACACAGAATTTCTGCACGGCCTCTTGCTGGGATTAAGCCGCATCGAAGCCGACGGTTATGCCAGACTGGCGGAACTCGGCGCTACGCCGCTCAAGTCGGTTGCCACCTGCGGCGGGGGTGCAAAAAACCCGGCCTGGACTAAAATGCGCGAACGGCTGCTTGGGGTGCCAGTGACGGCGGCGGAACAGGCTGAAGCCGCCTATGGCGCCGCGCTGCTGGCCATGCGTGGCCACCCCTAGCCAACCCGACGTGCCTGGCTCGCTACGTTTTCTGCCGCTATGTATAATATCCGGGATGCACAGCAACCAACCCCTTACCGGTAACCTCTCCCGAACAGCATGAACAAACCCCCTGTGCAACTGACCGTCAGGATTTCCTGGCTCGGCATCCTCAATTACCTGGGCGCAACTCTAACGACAGTCTGGATGCTTTACCTGATGTACAGCCAGACAGGCATTGCATACACTGTGCTGGCAACGCTGGTTGGCTTCTTCGTCTTGCGTTTCGGCGCCTCGCCGCTGCTCGTCATTTCCGCGAGCATCCTGTACTTCCATTTCGACGCCGCCGGATTCTGGCTACCGCTGCTGGCCTGGCTCGCCGCCGGTGCGGCCTTTTTGAACGACCTGCGCGCCTACCGGATGCGCCAATCATCCGGACAATGACCCGTCCTTATTCCGGCAATGCCAACTCCTGCTCCGGCAACAAAACCAACCCTGTTCGATGAGATCGGCGGCCTCCCCACCCTGCAACGGGCGCACAAGATCTTCTACGACAAGGTCTATGCACATGACTGGCTCAAGCAATTTTTTGCCGGGCACAGCCAGGAGGCGATCGAAAACCGTCAAACCGCTTTCATGGCCGAGAAGATGGGCGGGCCGGTTGAATACTGGGGCAAGGAAATGAAATATGCCCACGAGGCCATGTTCATCACCCGCGAACTGTTCGAGGTGCGCCATGGCCTGCTGGAGGAATCGCTGCGCGAAGCAGGGGTGCCGGAAGAACTGCGCGAACGCTGGCTCAGGATAGACAGCGCGTTCATGAAACATATCGTCAAGGACTCGATAGAATCCTTCTACAGCGTCACCTGGCCATACAAACAGCGTATCATCGTGCCCAAGCCCGGCGATGACCAATTGGGTTAAAATATGCGTGGCCCAACAGGAGGTGGCCGCCGGATAATCCCCGTTACACCATGCAGAACACCATAAAAACCATTCTTTCCGCCAAGCGGAAATCCTTCCTGTCCAGCAAGCCCATTTTCCATTATCACGCCCCGGCCACGGAAATGGATTTGTTCATGACGGCCAAGAGGCTCGATTGCAAGCTGGCGGTGGGACTGTGCCAATGGCTGCGCGCAGCGGGATACGGCGACATCAACGACACCCTCATTTTCCGCCCCGAATACTTCTCCACCATCACGCACGGTGCGCTTAGCGGATACATCACTTTTGCACATGACGATGCGGGCAATGCCTATGCATTCAAGCCAATGGAAGGCGCCATTTACTTCATTTCCATACATGAAAGCGCTTATGCGCGGATGTCCGGCGACTTCCTGCATTTCATGCAGGAACTGATCCGCCGCGAGTACAACCTCGCAGCATGGCGGGAAACTCTGGCCATGGTGAACGATGACGATTAATAAACAGGCGGCAACCGTGCCGCAAAAATGGGCACACACCATTTCCTGCCTGGCCATCACGGCTTGGGTGGGATGCCTGTGGGGCGTGGGCTTGCTGGCTGTCCCGGTGCTTTTCCACAACCTGCCGGACAAAATGCTGGCAGGCATGCTGGCGGGCAAGATGTTCACCCTGGTTGCCTATGTAGGCATGGCCAGCGCGTGTTACCTCATGGCCTACCTCGTTGCCGTATCGGGCAGGCAGTCATTCCGCCAGCCCCTCTTCCTGATCACGTCCGCCATGCTGCTGCTGGCTTTGGCGAGCGAATTCGGGCTACAGCCGGAAATGGCCGCCCTCAAGACGCAAGCGCTGCCCGCCGCCGTGATGGACAGCCCCTTTTCCACTCGCTTCGACCTGCTGCACCGGATCGCCACCGGCATTTACCTGGCTGAGTGCCTGCTGGGAGCCGCCCTGGTATTGAAAGCAAAACGCTGTTGAATTTTTGCGCCTCGTAATATACTGTAGGACATAAGACCCTGATAAAAGGATGTATTTTAAATACATGAACCAGCGCCGGAATACCCGCGACTACAGTCACTTATTCGCCAACAGCGAACCTGAAGAAGTTTGGCGCAAAGCTGCCGATCTCATCGGCAGCTTTGCCCCTTCTTATGAATTTCCCTTTTTTCGCATGGTGTTTGATGACGTCATTCAACTGTTCCGCGGTGAATATCCCGGCTATTGCCCGATCAAGACGCCCTACCACAACCTCCCCCACACCCTTGATGTGTTCCTGTGCGCGATGCGGCTGATTCACGGAATGCGGCTTTCCGGCATCGCACTAAGCGACCGGGAAATCGCGCTGGTCATGGTCGGCACCCTGATGCACGACGTCGGCTATGCGCAATTGCGAGATGGCAAGGAAACCGGCACCGGGGCGCAATTCACGCCCACCCACGTCTCTCGCGGGCTTGAGTTCATGCGTCACTATGCCGCCAAGCGCGGCATTCCGGCGGACTTTGTCGAAGATATTGCACCCGTAATTTCCTGCAGCGACCCGCGGTTGCCCATCTCCACCATTTTCTTCCCCAATGACCGTATCCTGCTTGCCGGGCAAATCCTGGGCACCGCCGACCTGGTGGGACAGATGGCCGACCGGAATTACCTGGAGAAACTGGCTTACCTGTTCCAGGAATTCGAGGAGGCGCGCATGG
>JBGPSQ010000019.1:0-23798 GCA_041490205.1 Gallionellaceae bacterium | reverse complement strand
TTTCTCCTGCCGCATTGCGCCGCGCGGTTTCCACCGTCACCGGGTTGACCAGGAAATCCTGCGCCAGCCTCTTGATGTCGTCGGAGAAAGTGGCGGAGAACAACAGCGTCTGGCGCTGCTTGGGCAGAAGCGCCAGGATGCGCTTGAGATCGGGCATGAAGCCCATGTCCAGCATGCGGTCGGCCTCGTCCAGGATCAGCATCTGCACCTGGTTGAGCTGGAGATTGCGGCTTTCCACGTGGTCGAGCAAGCGTCCGGGGGTGGCCACCAGCACCTCCACGCCCTTCATCAGCGCGGGCTTCTGTGCCTTGATGTCGGTGCCGCCATAGACCACGGTGGAACGCAGCGGCACCTGTTTGGAATAGGTAACCACGCTCTCGCCCACCTGTATCGCCAATTCGCGGGTAGGCGCCAGGATCAGCGCGCGTATCGGGTGCTTCGCAGGCGAAGTACTGGTGCTGGCGTGCGGCAGCAGGCGCTGCAGCATGGGCAGGGTGAACGCGGCGGTCTTGCCGGTGCCGGTCTGCGCCATCGCCATTAAGTCTCGCCCGGCGAGTACATGCGGAATGGCCTGCGCCTGGATGGGCGTGGGCTCAGTGTAACCAGCCTCCTCGATGGCGCGCTGGATCAGCGGATCAAGGGCAAGGTTGGAAAACAGGATCTTTGTTTCCGGAATGTTTGTTTCTGGGGTTTCGTCCATAAGCCCGGCATTATATCAGAGCGCGGGGGTTGGGATTGCCAAGAATCCGCCCCCCGCTTGCCGCGGTGCTTAGAACAGGTTCAATACGGGCGATCGTTCATCCGCAGGATAATCTAGCGTTCCTTGCCGCCATGCTGCCGGAGCAGCTCGGCCACGGCAACATGCTTTTTGATAATCGCATATGCCAGCGGGGTGCGGCCGTTTATATCCGCAGCATTGACTTCCGCGCCCTTGGCGATCAGCAGCTCGGCCATATCCTTGTTTCCCATGCTGGCGGCGGCAAAAAGAGGCGTGGTGCCGCTTACGGACTTGGCATTGACGTCCGCGCCCTTGGCGATCAGCAGTTCGGCCATATCCTTCTGTCCCAGCCCGGCAGCGGTGAAAAGAGGGGTAGCGCCATTCTTGACCCTTGCGTTGACGTCCGCACCCTTGGCGAGCAGACTTTCGGCCACCTCCTTGCGTCCCTTTAAGGCAGCGGTGAAAAGAGGGGTAGCGCCATCTTTGTCCTTGGCGTTGACATCCGCGCCCTTCGCGATCAGAAGTTCGGCCACATCCTTGTGTTCCTGTGTGGCAGTACCGTGAAGCGGGGTAGTGTCATCGTTGCGCCTGGCATTGACGTCCGCGCCCTTGGCGATCAGCAGCTCGGCCACATCCTTGTAACCCATTCGGGCCGCGAAATAAAGAGGGGTCGAACCGTTATTGTCCTTGGCGTTGACGTCATTACCCTTGGCGATCAGCAGTTCGGCCATATCCTTGTGTCCCGACAAGGCAGCGTAAAAAAGAGGGGTGGCGCTATTGGTTTCTTTGGCGTTGACATCCGCCCCCTTCGCGATCAGCAGCTCGGCCAACTCCCTGTGTCCCGTTTGGGCAGTTAGATGGAGCGGGGAAATGCCATCATTGTCTTTGGCGTTGACGTCAGCCCCCTTGGCGATCAGCAGTTCGACCACTTCCTTGTATCCTTTTTGGGTAGCCCCATAAAGCGGGGTAGCGCCATGCGTAACCCTGGCGTTGACATCCGCCCCCTTGGCAATGAGCAGTTCGGCCATCTCCTTGCTACCGTGCAAGGCTGCGAAGTGAAGCGGGGTGGCATCATTCATTGCCTTGACGTTGACGTTCGCACCCTTGGCGATCAGCCGTTCGGCTAAATCCTTGCGCCCCAGCGTGGCAGCGTAGTAAAGAACGGTAAATCCATTTTTCTCCTTGGCATTGGCGTCCGCACCCTTGCCCAGCAGAAGATCAACTTGCTTGATGTCCCCTGATTTGGCAGCCTGCAGAAGATTCTCGTAGTCGCCTGCCTTTGCAACACCAGCGCACGACAAGGCCAGCGTTAAACAGACGGCCGCAAACTTAAAATGTTTAAACATGACAAAATCCTTTCGCTAAAGGCATCGGATACTTACTGGATGGTTTTTTTATTTGGATGGTTTTTTTATGTATCTGGACACACTAGCATCCCAATCCCGCACTGGCAATAGGTGATGGCCCGGTAGATGGGGTGAGCCGTTGCCGGTGGGCCGCGTTCAGTTTTTCATGAATGCGTACAACCAATTACCGGGAATCCGCCGCCGCTTGCCGCAGCGCATCGGCAAACACTTCAACTGGCTGCGCGCCGGAGATGCCGGATTTTTCGTCGAATACGAAGAAGGGCACGCCGGTGATGCCGAATGAGGCCGCGCGCTCTTCGTCGGCCCGCACCGCGCCGGAATAGGCATCGCTCTCCAGCATCGCCAGCGCCTCGGCTTCGGGAATGCCGAAATCCGGCGCGAGCCGGGCCAGCGCGTGGCGGTCGCCGGCCGGCAGCGATTCGGAGAAATAGGCTTGCATGACTCGCTCGGTGGCGCGGTCGCCCAGTTCGCGCTCCGTGGCGAAGTGCAGCAGGCGGTGGGCGTCGAAGGTGTTGCCGGGGCGGGCCCCGCTCAAGCGGTATTCCAGCCCCACTTCATGCGCAAGCCCTGTCGCGCGCGCATTCATGGCCGCCGCTTGCTGCGGGCTCACGCCATACTTCTTCGAGAGCATCTCGTCCAGCGTGCCGGGGTACTGCTGCGGCGCATTCGGGTCCAGTTCAAAGCTGCGCCAGACGATCTTGATCTGGCCGCGCTGTTCAAATTGGGCCAGCGCCTGTTCAAAACGGCGTTTGCCGATATAACACCAGGGGCAGATCACGTCCGACCAGACCTCGATTTGCATGGGCGATTCCTTGAAAAGTGGGGGGCGGAGCGGATGTTATCCGAACTCCGGCGAAATATTATCCTAAAGCCGGGGCAGAGGGGGCGAAGCCGGCAAAACCCCTTCAGTCGGGAGTTTGCCCCGTCGAATCAAAGCTGTTCTGGCTTGATTTTGCAAAATGGTTTAATATTTAGCCGGTTAAATGTTCAGGGTGGCTCAACTGATGAAAAAAATGCTGTTCTGGAAGGCCGACTGGTTCGCCGGGCTGCTTGTAGTGGTGGTTTTTTTGTTCTTCGCCAGAAGTGGCTTGATGCAAAGCCTGGAGAACAAGGCTTACGACCTTGGCGTCAATTATTCTTCCCGTTCCCCGAGCGACAAGATCGCGGTGATCGCGATCGACGACCAGAGCATTGCCAACATCGGGCGCTGGCCCTGGCCGCGCGAAGTGCAGGCCCAGATGCTGGATACGCTCACTGCCGGCCATCCCAAGGTGATCGGCAATGCCGCGTTCTTCTTCGAGCCGCAGCAGGATCCGGGCCTGGAATTCATCAACCAGATCGGGAATTTCGTCAATGTCGAGTCCGGCCTGAAGAACAATCACCAGGCCGATGTGGAAACACTGCGCTCGCTGATCCAGGAGGCTTCGCAGCGCCTGGATAACGACAAGGCTTTTGCCGCCAGCATGGACAAGGCGGGCAACGTCTCGCTGCCGATGATGCTGTTTGATCTGCAGGAGGATGGCGGGCCGCCGGGCAAGCTGGACCAGCCGCTGCCGCCTTATGTGCAGAAAAATGCACTGACCCGGATCAATCGTACGAGAGAAATCGAGCCGCTGCAGGCCGCCGGGCACGGCTACCCGATCCCAATCCTGGGCGAGCGCGCCGTGTCCATCGGCCACCTGAGCATGAAGCAGGACGTGGACGGCGGCATGCGCGCCGAGCCGCTGGTGGTCAAGTATTACGACCAGTATTACCCTTCGCTGTCCCTGATGCTGGCGGCCAAGAGCCTGAACCTCGAGCCCAAGGACATCCAGGTCAACCTGGGCGAGGGGGTGAAGCTGGGCAATCTGAATATCGCCACCGATCCCGATCTGCGCATGCGCACCTATTTCTATGCGGGCCGCGCCCTGGCGGGCCGCGAGAACAAGCCCGCGTTCCAGGTGGATTCGTTCGACGATGTCCTGAACAAAAAGATACCGGCTGAAAAATACCGCGACAAGATCGTATTGATCGGCGCCACGGCAACCGGGCTGGGAACGCCGGGTGTGACGCCGATCGATGGCAACATGCCGTCGGTGCTGGTGCTGGCGCACACGATTTCCAGCATCCTGCAGCAGGATTTCTTCGTGGTGCCGACCTGGGCGACGTGGGCGCAAGCGGGCGTGTTCGTGGCGATCGCCCTGTACCTGATCCTGGGTTTGCCGCGCCTGGGCGCGAAAATGGGCGTACTCGTCACCGCCATCCTGTTTGTCACCCTGCTGGCGGCGCACTTTGAATTGATGGTCGGGCGCGGCATGTGGCTGCAACTGATGCTGCCCGCCAGCATGCTGCTGATGGGCTTCCTGGTGCTGGATGCCAAGCGCTTCCTGGTCGCCGAGCGGGGCAAGCTCAAGTCCGACGCGGAATCCGCCGAGAGCAACCGCATGCTGGGGCTGGCGTTCCAGGGCCAGGGTCAGCTGGACATGGCATTCGACAAGCTGCGCAAGGTGCCGCTGGACGACAGCCTGATGGAAGTCATGTACAACCTCGGCCTGGATTTCGAGCGCAAGCGCCAATTCAACAAGGCCGAGTCGGTGTTCAAGTACATGGCCGATTTCAACCCGAAATTCCGCGACCTGGAGAAGCGCATCGAGCAATCGCGCCAGATGTCCGAGACCATCATCCTTGGCGGGGCCTCCAGCAGGGGTAACGACAGCACCCTGAAGCTCGACAATGCGGGCATATCCAAGCCCATGCTGGGGCGCTACGAGATCGAGAAAGAGCTGGGCAAGGGCGCGATGGGCGTGGTTTACCAGGGCAAGGATCCCAAGATCAGCCGGATAGTGGCGATCAAGACCATGGCCCTGGCGCAGGAATTCGACGCCGACGAGCTGGAAGACGTCAAGGCGCGCTTCTTCCGCGAGGCCGAGACGGCCGGGCGGCTCAACCACCCCAACATCGTGACCATGTACGATGCGGGCGAAGAGCACGACCTGGCCTACATCGCCATGGAATTCCTCAAGGGCCGCGACCTGGCGGCCTATACCAAGCCGGACAATCTGCTGCCCATCCCCAAGGTGCTGGACATCGTGGCCAAGGTGGCCGATGCGCTCAACTATGCGCATACCCTGAACGTGTGCACCGCGACATCAAACCGCATAACATCATGTACGACCCCGAGTCCGACACGGTGAAAGTGACCGATTTCGGCATCGCGCGCATCACCGATTCGTCCAGGACCAAGACCGGCATGGTGCTGGGCACCCCTTCCTATATGTCGCCCGAACAGCTGGCGGGCAAAAAGATAGAGGGGCGCTCAGACCTGTTTTCCCTTGGCGCCAGCCTGTACCAGCTGATTTGTGGTACGCTACCGTTTCAGGGGGAATCTATGGCGCAGCTGATGTTTCGCATCGCCAATGAACCGCATGGCAATATCTTGAAGATCAAGCCGGATGTGCCCCGTTGTATCGTAAAGATAATCAACAAGGCGCTGGATAAGGACGTGGAGCAGCGCTATCAGACAGGAAGCGAAATGGCCGAGGCCATACGCAAGTGCGCGGCCAATTTGCAGGGGGGGCAATGAATATCGAACACGCGCTGGAAATAGCAAGCCAAACGCATCCGGGGAGGGTGCGCGCGCACAATGAGGACAGCTTGAGTTGCGAGCCATCATGCGGTCTGGTGGTGCTGGCGGACGGCATGGGCGGATATAATGCCGGCGAAGTGGCCAGCGGCATCACGGTTTCCGTGCTGACCACCGAAATCAAGCACAGCCTGCAAGACATCCGCCCGGAAGACAAGGGCGAGGACGGCGAGGATGTCGCGGTGGAGCTGCTGCGCGAAAACGTGCAAAAGGCCAATGCCTCGATTTTCCATGCGGCGCAAAGCCAGCCGCAGTATGCGGGCATGGGCACCACCGTTGTGGCCGGGCTGTTTTACGACAACCATTTGGCGGTAGCCCACGTGGGCGACTCGCGCATGTACCGCTTGCGCGGCGACGATTTCGAGGCGGTCACCCGCGATCACTCCCTGCTGCAGGAGCAAATTGACAGCGGCATGATCTCCAAGGAAGATGCGCGCTTGTCGCGCAACAAGAACCTGGTCACGCGGGCGGTGGGCATCGATGCGAATGTTTCGACCGAAGTGCATGTGCACGAGGTGGAAACGGGCGACATCTACCTGTTGTGTTCGGACGGACTGAACGACATGGTGGAAGACGACAAGATCGGCGGTACGCTGCACGCATTGCGTTCAAACATTACGCTCGCGGCGGACCAGCTGGTAAAGATGGCGAACGAGAATGGCGGGCGCGACAACGTGTCGGTCATTCTGGTCAAGGTAAAAGGCGATTTTGCCGCCCCGCGCGGGATGATGGCGAAATTGCTGTCGTGGTTTGGGAAATAAGTTTACGAGGATTGATGATATGGCGGCGAAACTGATACTCAGCATGGATGGGGCGGTGCTGAAAGAATACGTCCTGAACAAGGAACGCATGACGATCGGGCGCAAGGCGCACAACGATGTTGTGATAGACAACCTGGCGGTGAGCGGCGAACATGCCGCCATCGTGACCATCCTCAACGACTCTTTCCTGGAAGACCTGGACAGCACCAACGGCGTGATGGTCAACGGCGCCCAGGTGAAAAAGCACTTCCTGCAGAACAACGACGTCATCGAGATCGGCAAGTACAAGATGAAGTACCTGAACGATCAGCCCTCGCAGGCATCGGCGGCCGATTTCGAGCGCACCATGGTGCTGCGCGCACCATCCGCTGCCACTGCCCCTGCTGCCGCCAAGAAGCCGGAAGCCGCCCCCGTCGCGCAGACGCAGGCCAGGCCGACGCAGGCAGCGCATTTGGAATCCACCGGGAAGTTTAACGAAATGTCCGACACCACCGCGCAACAGCCGGTTGGCGGAGGCAGTGCGGCCAGCGCCGCCGTGCAAATCCTCACCGGGCCGAACGCCGGCAAGGAACTGGAGCTGGTGAAGAACCTGACCACCCTGGGCAAGCCCGGCCTGCAAGTGGCGGTGCTGACGCGCCGCCCCAACGGCTACTTCATCACCCACGTGGAAGGCGCGACCTACCCCGTGCTGAACGGCGCGCAACTCAACGAACACCCGCACCAGCTGAAAGACCACGACATCATCGAGTTGGCCGGCATCAAGATGGAGTTCTTCTTCAAGTCATGACGCCTGGGGCGCACGCCGGGGGGCGTGCGCTTGACAGTCTGTCGGGTCGGCAACGAAAGTTTGGCTTGGGGGGAACCGTTTGAGACGACATGCGCTGCTAATCGGGCTGGGCCTGGCCCTGACGATGCTGATCCTCGGCAGCGCCGTCAACTTCTACAGCGTCCCTTTGTCACGCAAGCTCGAGCGCGCCGCCTACGACACCAAGCTGCGGCTGTTCATGCCGCGCACCCAGGATTCCCGCGTCGTCATCCTCGACATCGACGAACAAAGCCTGAAGGAAGAGGGCCGCTGGCCGTGGAGCCGCAACCGGCTCGGGCTGCTGATGGACAAACTGTTCGACCGGCAGGGCGTCGCGGTGGTGGGCTTCGACGTGGTGTTCCCGGAAAAGGACGAGAGTTCCGGCCTGAAAACCCTGGAGGAAATGGGGCGCAACCAGTTCAAGGGCGTGCCGCAATTCCATGCCGCGCTGGAAAAGCTGCGCCCGCAAATGGAATACGACCAGATCCTGGCGGACAAGATCAAGGGACGCCGGGTGGTGCTGGGTTACTACTTCACCACGGGCAACCTGACCGGCGCCCTGCCGGAGCCGGCGCTGCCCGCGGGGGCCTTTACCGGCCATGCCATAGATTTTTTGCGCCTGGACGGTTACGGCGGCAACCTGCCTGAATTGCAGAAGAGCGCGGCGGGCGCCGGGCATTTCAACCCGATGGTGGATGAGGACGGCGTGGTGCGGCGCGTGCCCATGCTGGTGGAATACAAGGGCGCCTACTACGAATCGCTGTCACTGGCCGTGGTGCGCACGCTGCTGGGCGGGAAGCTGGCACCGGTCTTCGAGGACAAGGGCACTGCTGGCGCCGACATGGACTGGATGGAGCTGCAAACCGCCCAGGGCAAGCTCAGGATCCCGATGGATACGAACCAGGAAGAGGACAGGAGCAGGGATGTCAGCACCCTGGTGCCCTACCGCGGCCCGTCCGGCAGCTTTACCTACGTTTCCGTGACCGACGTGCTGCGCGACCGGCTGCCGGATGGGGCGCTGAAGGACAAGATCGTGCTGATCGGGACTTCCGCGCCAGGTTTGCAGGACTTGCGCTCCACCCCGGTGGGCCCGGCCTATCCCGGCGTTGAGGCGCATGCCAACCTGATCTCCGGCATGCTGGACCAGGACATCAAGCAAAAACCCTCCTACATGCTGGGCGTGGAATTCGTGCTGGTGCTGGTGCTGGGCGCCAGCTTGAGCCTGCTGCTGCCGATGTTGAGCCCGGGGCGAACCACGCTGGCGGCCGCGGGCTCGCTGGTTGCCGTGACGGGCCTGGATGCCTGGATGTGGCGCGGCGCCAATCTTGATTTGCCGGTGGCGCACAGCATGATGCTGATCGTGGGATTGTTCGTGCTGAACATGTCGTACGGCTATTTCTTCGAATCGCGCAAAAAGCGCCAGATCACCAGCCTGTTCGGGCAATACGTGCCGGGCGAACTGGTGGAGGAAATGAGCAAGCGCCCGGAAGAAGTCTCCATGGAGAGCGACAGCCGGGAAATGACCATCCTGTTTTCCGACGTGCGCGGCTTCACCACCATCTCCGAGGCGATGGATCCCAGGGAATTGAGCCAGTTCATGCACGAATTCCTCACGCCGTTCTCCCGCGTGATCTATAAACACCGCGGCACCATAGACAAATACATGGGGGACTGTATCATGGCGTTCTGGGGCGCGCCCCTGCATTCCAGGGAGCATGCGCGCGACGCCGTCATGGCGGGGCTGGAAATGTTCCAGGTGCTGCACCGGTTGCAGCATGATTTCAAGGAGCGCGGCTGGCCGGAGATCAGGATAGGAGTAGGCATCAACACTGGCCGCGTCAACGTGGGCAACATGGGTTCGGAAGTGCGCGTGGCCTACACCGTGATGGGCGATGCGGTGAACCTGGCCTCCCGCCTGGAGGGCATCACCAAGGAATACCGGGTCGATTTCATCGTGGGTGAAGACACCAAGGCAGCCGTGCCCGGCCTGGTTTACCGCGAGCTTGACCTGGTGCGCGTAAAAGGTAAAGATAAGCCCGTCGCCATATACGAGCCCGTGGGCGTGGAAGGCGAAGTTGGGCCGGAAGTGCTGGAAGAGATCAAAATGTTCCACCAGGCCTTGCGCCTGTATCGCAACCGCGAGTGGGACAAGGCGGAATTGCAGTTGTACAGCCTGCAGCGCATGTATCCGAATCACCGGCTGTACCAGGTGTTCGAGGAACGCATCGCCCATTACCGCAACGAACCTCCCGCGGACGATTGGGGCGGGGTGTTCGACTGGAAGACCAAGTAGGCGCTTATGGAAACTAGCCAATGAAACTGAGAATCCTCGGATGCAGCGGCGGCATCAGCAGCAATTTGCGCACCACCTCGATGCTGCTGGACCGCGACGTGTTGATAGACGCCGGCACGGGCGTGGGAGATCTGAGCCTGGACGAACTTTCTGCCATCGACCACATTTTCGTCACGCATGCGCACCTGGATCACGTCGGCTTCATCCCGCTGCTGGTGGACACGGTCAACCCGATGCGCGACAAGCCTTTGACCATCCACGCCACCTCCGAGACGATAGGGATACTGCGGCAGCACCTGTTCAACTGGAAATTATGGCCTGACTTTACCCAGATTCCCAACGAGCATCACCCCTACATGCGCTTCCAGGCAATGGAAGTGGGGCAAACGGTGGAAATCGGCGGGCGCAGGATCACCGCCCTGTCGGCCAACCACACAGTGCCGGCCGTGGGTTTCCGGCTGGACAGCGGCCGTGCGAGCCTGGTTTTCAGCGGCGACACCACTGTCCAGAGCGCGCTGTGGGAAGAGGTCAACCGCATCGGCAATCTGCGTTACCTGATCATCGAGACCGCATTTTCCAATGGGGAAATGGAGCTGGCCGTGCTGTCCAAGCATTTGTGTCCGTCCATGCTGGCCGGCGAGCTGGCCAAGCTGAAACTGAAACCGGAAATTTATATTACCCATCTCAAGCCGGGAGAGGCCGAACTGATCATGCGGGAAGTGGGCGAGTGCGTGCGCGGCGCCACCCCTGCGATGTTGCGAAACGGTCAGGAATTCGACTTTTAAGGCGGACGGTGGGAAAATTGCAGTTAAAGCAGGAATAGAAGCTGGAGCGTAAACATGAGTACAGTAATGACAGCTAATCAAGGCGCGGCCAATCCGAACGATATGGCCGCGCACCTGCAATTCACCAAGAATCTCGGCCTGGTCACCAACAAGATACACGCCGCCAGCAACATGGACGAGATCATGATGGAGATCAGCAAGGACATCTGTGCCTTGTTCAATGCCGACCGGCTCACCATCTACTCGGTGAGCGACGACAAGGCGATGCTGGTTTCCAAGGTCAAGACCGGGCTGAATTCGTTCAAGGAGCTCAAGCTGCCCATCGCCGAGCAGAGCATTGCCGGGCATGCCGCCCTGAACAAGAAGCTGCTCAACCTGAAGGACGTCTATGACGACAAGGAGCTGATCACGCACAGCCCGCAGCTGCGCTTCCTGCAGGACGTGGACAAGCGCACCGGCTACCGCACCAAACAGATGCTGGTGGCACCCATTATCGATCAGGCAGGCGAACTGGTCGGGGTGATCCAGCTCATCAACAACAAGCTCGGCCAGCCGTTCCCGCCGATGGTGGAAAACGGCGTGCGCGAACTGGCGCAAAACCTGGCGGTGGCGCTGCGCCAGCGCCAGCAGATGTCGGCCACCAAGACCAAGTACGACCACCTGGTGACCGACGGCGTCATCTCCGCCGCCGAGTTCGACCTGGCCACGCGCCAGGCGCGGCGCCAGAACAAGGATCTGGAAGTGGTGCTGACCGAGGAATTCCAGGTCAAGCCGGAGGCCATCGGCCAGGCGCTGTCGCGCTTTTTCGGCGTGCCCTACGAGCCGTTCAAGTCCGACCGCATCAAGCCCGCCGACCTGCTCAAGAACCTGCGGCGCGAATACGTCACCAGCAGCCACTGGATACCGATCGAGGAAACTCCGCAAGGGCTGGTCATCCTCTCCACCGACCCGGAACGGATCCAGGCCTCGCGCGTGGTGAACAACATCTTCCCAAGGAACCGCCTGGTATTCAAGGTTTGCTCGAACCGCGAGTTCAAGCAAACGCTGGACGCCTTCTACGGCGGCGGCGGGGATACGATGATGATGGGCGCCGGGGGCGAAGAGGTCTCGATGGAAGGCCTGCTCGGCGATATGGAGCGGGAAGATGAAGATGCCGCCGCCCTCGATTTGGGGCAGGACGATGTCAGCGCGGCAGCGGACAACGAACTGGTCAAGCTGGTAAACAAGATCATCATCGACGCCTACAAGATGGGCGCATCCGACATCCATATCGAGCCCCTGCCCGGCAAGGCCAAGACCGGCATCCGTCTGCGCAAGGACGGCAGCCTGATGAACTACATCGAAGTCCCGGCCAGCTACCGCAACGCGCTGGTCACGCGCCTGAAAATCATGTGCGACCTCGATATTTCCGAAAAGCGCAAGCCGCAGGACGGCAAGATCAAGTTCAAGAAATTCGGCCCCCTCGACATCGAGTTGCGCGTGGCGACCATCCCTTCGCAGGGCGGCGTGGAAGACATCGTGATGCGTATCCTGGCTTCCGGCGAGCCCATTCCCATCGACCAGATGGGATTCTCCAAGCGCAACGCGGAGCTGATCAAGAAGACCGTCAGCAAGCCGTATGGCCTGTTTTTCGTGTGCGGCCCGACCGGTTCCGGCAAGACCACCACGCTGCACTCCATCCTGAAATTCATCAACACCCCCGACACCAAGATATGGACGGCGGAAGACCCGGTGGAAATCACGCAGAAGGGCCTGCGCCAGGTGCAGGTGAACAAGAAGGCCGGGCTGGATTTCGCCACGATCATGCGCGCCTTCCTGCGCGCCGACCCGGACGTGATCATGGTTGGCGAAATGCGCGACAAGGAAACCGTATCCACCGGCATTGAGGCCTCGCTTACCGGCCACCTGGTGTTCGCCACCCTGCACACCAACAGCGCGCCGGAATCCATCATCCGCTTGCTGGACATGGGCATGGACCCGTTCAACTTCGCCGATGCGCTGCTGGGCATCCTGGCTCAGCGCCTGGCCAAGCGCCTGTGCAAGGACTGCAAGCGCTCGCATCCCGCCACCCAGGAGGAACTCAAGGCGCTGCTCAGCGAATATGCCGAGGAACTGAAGTCTACCGAGTCCTGGAAAAAAGACCCTGCCACCGCATTCAAAAACCTCTATACCGAGTGGACGACCGATTTCGGCGACAAGGACAACAAGGGCCAGATCATGCTGTTTGAAAAGGTGGGCTGCGAAAAATGCGGCAATACCGGCTACCGCGGGCGTGTCGGCCTGCATGAATTGCTGATCGCAACCGACGCGCTGAAGAAGGCCATCCAGGAAGGCGAGCGCGTCGCGACGCTGTTTGCGATTGCGCTGGACGAGGGGATGCGCACCCTGAAGCAGGACGGAATCGAAAAAGTGCTGCAGGGCATCACCGACATTCACCAAGTACGCGCGGTTTGTATCAAGTAGCGCGCCGGAATCAAACAACGTCAGGGAACGTATAAGGGCCGGAGGAAACATGCCGCAAAACCTCTCGCAAGCTGAAGCGGAAGCAGGATCGAATGGCGATCTGCTGCGCCGTCTGGACGAACTCAATGACATCGGCGTCGCGCTTTCCAGCGAGCGCGACATCAACCGTCTGCTGGAAACCATCCTGGTGGCCGCCAAGCGCATCACCAACGCCGATGCGGGCACGCTCTACCTGATGGTGAACGAGGGGCAGGCGCTCAAGTTCGAGATCATGCGCACCGATTCGCTGGGTATCGCCATGGGCGGCACCACCGGCGTTCCCATCACGTTCCCGCCGATCCGGCTCAGGGATGACGCGGGTCGCGAAAACAATACCATGGTGGTGGCTTACGTTGCGCTGAGCGATACCACGGTGAACATCGCCGATGCCTATGCGACGGCAGGTTTCGATTTCTCCGGCACCCAGAAATTCGACCAGCGCACCGGCTACCGCTCCACGTCGTTCCTCACCGTGCCGATGAAAAATCACGAAAACGAAATCATCGGCGTGCTGCAACTCATCAATGCCATGGAGCGCCCGGGCGGGAATATCGTGGCCTTCTCCCTCGCCGACCAGCACCTGGTGGAATCGCTGGCGTCGCAGGCCGCCGTGGCGCTCACCAACCGGCGGCTGATCCAGCAGATGGAAGCGCTGTTCGAATCGTTCGTCAACCTGATCAACACCGCGATAGACGAAAAATCGCCCTACACAGGCGGGCATTGCGAGCGCGTGCCGTTGCTGACCATGATGCTGGCCGACGCGGTGACCCGCACCCATGCCGGGCCGCTCAAGGATTTCGTGATGACCGAAAAGGACCGTTACGAGCTCAAGATAGCGGGCATGCTGCACGATTGCGGCAAGGTCACCACTCCGGTGCACGTGGTGGACAAGGCCACCAAGCTGCAAACCCTGTTCGACCGCATCAGCCTAGTGGATACGCGCTTCGAACTGCTCAAGCGCGACGCCGAGATCGAAATGCTGCGGGCAGGGGGGAATGAAGCCGCGCGCACCCAATTCGATGCGCGCGTTAAGCAACTGGACGACGACCGCGAATTCCTGCGCCGCAGCAACATCGGCTCCGAGAAAATGGCTGAGGCCGACCAGGAGCGCGTGCGCCGCATCGCGGCATACCGCTGGCGCAACCCGGTGGGCGTAGAGGCCGATTTCCTGAGCGCGGACGAGTTGGAAAACCTCACCATACCGTTTGGCACGCTGACTGCGAAAGAGCGCCAGGAAATCAACAACCACATCGTGCTCACCATCAAGATGCTGGAATCCCTGCCCTGGCCCAAGCACCTCAAGAACGTGCCGGAATACGCGGGCGGGCATCATGAGCGCATGGACGGCAAGGGCTACCCCAGGGGGCTCACGCGAGATCAAATGTCGGTACAGGCCCGGGTGATGGGCATCGCCTACATATTCGAGGCGCTCACTGCCCGCGACCGCCCCTACAAAAAGGGGAAAACCCTCACCGAATCGCTGGAAATTCTGGGAAAACTCAAGCTGGGCGGACATGTCGACCCGGACTTGTTCGACGTCTTCGTGCGCGAAAAAGTCTATCTCGACTATGCCCAGCGGTTTCTCGATCCGGAGCAGCGGGATAAGGTGGACGAGAGCAAAATCCCGGGTTACACCCCTCCGAAGTGACGAAAATTGTCAGTCGAGTGACGCGCTCGAGCAATGGGAGGGCGAAATGCAAGAAATATACAGAGTTACAGATTCCAGATAATTTTGAAATGGTATGTTTTAAAGGGAAAATATGTGGCACGAGCAGAATGGCTTGAGGTTGGCACGAATCCTGCATATAATTAAGCGCACACAGTGTGTGTAAAATTCAAACACTCTCAAGGAGCACTAACATGAAACAAATTCAAAAAGGCTTTACGCTGATTGAATTGATGATCGTGGTTGCGATCATCGGTATTCTGGCCGCAGTGGCAATCCCTGCCTATCAGGATTACATCGTCAAATCCAAGCTGTCGACCGTGGCTTCTTCCATGGATTCCACCAAGATGGCGCTGGCTCAGTATTACCAAAACAACGGCAGCTTCCCTGTCTCGGCCGCTAATACCGTAACGACAGCGCTGTCTGGCACGGCTGATAACAACGTTAACCCTGCGGACATCTGGAATTCGATTGGCTTCAGCACATATCCCACTCTGCCTACGAACTCCTTGCAGATGGTTTACGTTTCAACCGACGGCACACCGGTCAATACCTCTTTGACCCTGCGTTTGGACAAGATCAGGGTTCTGACGGTTGACGGCGTTGATCTGAAACTGGTGCCTGCAGCATCTTCTACTGCCTTTACATGGGCGGGCACATGCACTTTTGGTAACGCTGGTGTTGCCGGTACAGCTTCCACATCCGTGGATAAGCAAGTGAAGAACTTCTTCAACTGCTAATCGGCTGGTTTTCACGAAAACCCCTCGGAAGAGGGGTTTTTTTTTGAGAGTTATGATGAGCTTCCTGGCAAGAGTATCCGCATCTTTTTATAAGCATGACCGGGGCTGGCTATACCTGCTGTTCGCCTTGCCGGCTCTCCTTTACTTGCCTTTTCTGGGCAGCCCGTTTTTTTTCGACGACTGGAATTTTTTCTTTTTAGACGCTTCGAAACTGTATGCGCATTCGGGATTTCATTTCGATTTGCGCTGGTTTCCTTATGCCAGCCTGGGCTGGACATATGCCATTTTCGGAGAGGGGGCGCCCCATTTCTACCACCTGGGCAATATGCTGGTGCATATTGCCAACGTCATCCTGCTGTTTTATCTGCTGCGCCTGCTGGCGGGCAGCATCAATGCCGGCAATAAAAATCCCGGTATCATTGCCTGGGGCGCGTGTTTCGGCGCGCTGATATTTGCGCTCCACCCGGTGGCTGTTTATGCCGCGGGCTATGTGATGCAGCGCAGCATCCTGATGGCGACATTCTTTGCGCTGTTGATGCAATTTGCCTATCTGCGCGCCTTGTTCACCGGCCGGGCGCGCTGGCTGGTGCTGGCGGCGGCGGCCTATTTCATGGCGGTTTTCTCCAAAGAACATAGCGTGATGACGCTATTGGTGCTGGCGGCGGAGACAGTCGTGTTTCGTGCGCAGATTCGGGCAAACCCCCGTTCATTGTTGCTGGCCTGGGCTGTATTTTCCGCCATTGGCTTCTTGATCAGTTTGCGCGCCGAAGGCGTTTTCGGCACGCCTTATGAGGCGATGGCGGCCGAATTATTCAGGCAGGAAGGTGTCATCGAGAGCACGCCCAAGCTGCAGCTGTTGAGCGCCCTGACGCAGGCGGGATTGTTCTTCAAATACCTGCTGTTGTGGATATTGCCCAATCCGGCATGGATGTCGATGGACATGCGCGAACCCTTTGTTACTTCATGGCTGTCGTGGCGGGGCTTGCTGGGCGCGGCAGGCTTTCTGGGATACGGCGCGCTGGGCGTGTGGCTGCTGCTGCGCCCGCGCTGGGCAGCCTTGGCCGGGCTGGCCTTGTTGTATCCGTGGTTGCAGTTTGTGCTGGAATTTTCCAGCATACGCGTACAGGAACCCTTCGTGCTCTACCGCAGCTATTTGTGGATGCCGGGATTCATGTTGTTTATTCCGCTGCTGCTGGCCAATTTGCCGGGCAGGAAGACATTTCTTGCGCTGGGGCTGGCGGTATTGTTGCTGGTGCCGCTGGCGGCGAATCGTCTGTGGGTGTTTGCCGACGGCTACCGTTTGTGGAATGACGCGGTCTTGTTATTGCCGGATGAGCATGTGGCGGGAGCAGACCGGATTTTTTATAACCGTGGACAGGCAGAGGCAGCTGCAAATAAATGGGATGCGGCAATCGCCGATTTTCAGCGGGCAGTCGCTATCAGCCCGCAGCTTGCACCGGTGCGTTATCAATTGGGCTTGGCTTATTATAAAGCGGGGCGTTACCAGGAGGCGATAGAGCAGATCGATGCGGCAATCGCGCTTAAATCGGATGATGCGAAGAATTATTTTATAAAGGGGCTGTCACTGATGGCGTTGCATCAAGGAGAGCAGGCTGCGGTGCAGATGAAGAAAGGCTGCAAACTGGGAATGTTGGCGGCTTGTCTGGTGTCAGGCGACCCCAAGCGCGCAAAATAGCAAGCACGCAAAATGGGGGTCAATGCTTTTTGTTGTGCGCCGCCGCCACCTCGCGGAACTGCTTGAGTTCGTTGTCTATCACGGCCAACTGGTAGAAATCGTTGCCGCTTTGCTTGGCCAGTTCCAGCTGTTCGATCGCCCCGCGCAGATCGCCGTTGGAAATGCGGGCATAAGCCAGCGCATGGTGCTCTTCCTGCGGCTTTTCCAGCGCGGCGTAAGTGCGCGCCTGCAACTCGTAGAGGTGGGCGTCGTTGGGGTGGGCGGTAATGCGTCCTTCTAGCAGCGCGAGAGCCGCTTGATACTGGCGGCCTTCGATCATCACCTCCAGGTAATCGTAAGCCAGCGCGCGGTGGCGCGGGTGCGCCTGCACCGCGGCACGGTAATATTCGGCCAGTTTCGCATTGCTCATGCCCTCGGCGCGGTAGATCTGCCCGGCCAGCGTCTTGATCATGGGGTCGCTGCCCGGATTGTCATGGCCCCCTTGGGGCTGCTTGAGCAGTATGTCCAGTTCCTGTCGCGCGCGGGCCAGCTTGCCGCCGCGCAGCAAAGCCAGCGTCAGGCCGTAGCGCTGCGCCACCGGGTTGCCGAATTTGCGCGGGCCGGAAAGGGCATCGGTGAAATAGGCAATGGCCTCCTGCGGCGTCTTGTCCAGCACCCGCAATTTGCTGCGCACCAGTTGGAAATCCAGACTGTCGGGCACAGGGTGAAAAGGAATCTGGCGCACGCGGTTGTCGATGTCGGCGATGCGGTCGGTCGTGATCGGGTGGGTGCGCATCCACGCGGGCGCATTAGGGTCGAGCAGCCGCGTTTCGCGGTCCAGCCGCTCGAAAAAGACCGGCATGGCGCGCGTATCGAAGCCGGATTTTTGCAGGGTATTCAGGCCGATCCGGTCCGCCTCCTGCTCATGCTCGCGAGTGAAGGCCAGTTGCCGCTGGAGCGTGGCGGCAGGGCCCGCGACCATGCCCCCGGCGGCGGCGTTGGGATTATTGCGCGCGGCGAGGATGGCGATGGCGACGGCCGCGATGGTGGCGATTGAATCGTATTTCTCGTTGGACATCATGCGCGCTAAATGATGCTGGGTGACGTGGGAAACCTCGTGCGCCAGCACCGATGCCAGCTCCGATTCGCTTTGCGCGATGAGGATCAGCCCGGTATTGACGCCGACGAAGCCGCCGGGCATCGCGAAGGCATTGATGGCATGGTCATTGATGGCGAAAAACTCGAAATCCTGCCCCGGCTCGCTGCTGTTGGCCACCAGCCTGCTGCCCAGCCAGTTGAGATAATCGCTGACTTCCGCGTCGTCGAGATAGCTCTTGTCGGCGCGTATCTCGAGCATGCCCTGCTCACCGATCTGGCGCTCCTGCTGGGGTGAAAGCGCCACCTGCGAAGGATCGCCGCCCGGGTCCGGTAAATCGGACGCAAGCGCATGCGCGTACGCCGCCATGAAAAACAGCGGCAACAATAGGGAAAGCCGTCTCATATCGGACTATATGATAACCGTTTTGGTACAAAGTTCTCAATCGAGCGCCGCCCCCGGGGCCGGGCGATGGACGGCAATGACGATGAACGGTGATTCCGGGCGATGGGAGGCTATGGACAGGCGCGGGCAAAACTAGCAAAATACCCGGCCCTGACTGCATTTAAAGGCAGAAACGGCGGTAATTAATCGGCCCGGGTTTGGTTTAACGGAAACACATGGAAAAAATAGGCAAATACGAGATCGTCAAGGAGTTGGGCAGCGGCGCCACCAGCACGGTGTACCTCGCGACCGACCCGTTCAGCGAAAAACAGGTCGCGCTCAAGCTGTTCAAGGAAGAGGTGATGCGCGACGTGAGCACCGGGGCCGCTTTCCGCAAGCTGCTGCGCAACGAGGCATCGCTGGCTGGCAAGCTGATCCATCCTCACATCGTGCACGTCATGGACGCGGTAATGGAGGGCGATCTCAACTACATGGTCATGGAGTATGTCGAGGGCGAGACTCTCGAAAAATACGCCGAGGTCGACCACCTGATGCACATCAACACAGTCGCCGAAATCGCCTACAAATGCTGCAAGGCGCTGGAATACGCGCAATCGCAAGGGGTGATCCACCGCGACATCAAGCCCGCCAACATCCTGTTCACGGGCGGCAGCGAAATCAAGATTTCCGATTTCGGCGCGGCCATGATAGAAAACCACGAGGGCACCCAGATTTCCGGCGTCGGCTCCCCGGCCTACATGTCTCCCGAGCAGATCAAGGAACAGCAGCTCACGCACCAGACTGACATTTACTCAGTGGGCGTGACCATGTACAAACTGCTGACCGGCAAGCTGCCGTTCGACGCCACCAACAACTTCAGCATGATCTACCAGATCATGAACCTCGAGCCGCCTCCCCCCAGCTCCTGGCGCCCGGAAATCCCCTCCGACCTGGACGCCATCGTGCTGCACGCCATGCAAAAGGAGCCCAACGGGCGCTACCGCACCTGGCAGGACTTCGCCGACGAACTGGTGCATTTTTTCAGCACCGAGGCGCCCAGCAGCAAACAGATTTTCGACACGGAAAAATTCTCCGTGCTGCGCGAATTGGCGTTTTTCAAGCAATTTACCGATGTCGAGCTGTGGGAAGTGCTGCACTTCAGCGAATGGCGCAAGGTAGGCAAGGAAGAGACCATCATCAAGGAAGGCGACGAGGGCAACGCCTTCTTCATCATCGCCAGCGGCACGGTCAAAGTGCTGAAGTCTGGCCGCCTGCTCAACCTGCTGCACAAGGGCGACTGCTTCGGCGAAATGATGGTGCTGGAAGAATCGGAATCCAAGCGCACCACCGACATCGCCTCGAAAAACGACGTCACCCTGATCGAGGTCAAGCCGGAAGTGCTGGAAAAGGCATCAAGCGGATGCCGTTTCAAATTCAGCGACACCTTCCTGCGCATCCTGGTCAAGCGGCTGGCGGTGGCGAACACGCGCATCTCGCACTTGCTGGCGGCGGACGATACAGTCACGCAATAACATGGCGCATAATTCTGGAAACAGGAATCAGCCACGGATGAACACGGATAAACACCGATAAAACCGCACCCGCTGGGTGAGGCGAATATTGAACCAAGGTGCGGATAATCCGTGTGCATCCGCACCCGCAAGGGGTAGGCCATGGTTGTACAGCCGCTAAAGCGGCAACAACCATGCACTGTCAATCCGTGGCTAAATTGCCTTTGCAGGAAGAATACGCCGCGTGAACCAATTGAACAAAACCGGGTCAAATAGCACCGGAATAATTTCAAGGGAATGCTTCAATGAACGGATACAACAACATCGGCGTGCCGGAATTGCAGGCCATGCTGGACAAGGGCGGCATCTGCCTGGTGGATGTGCGCACCGATGCCGAGATCGCGCGCGGCCATATCGGCGGCGCGGAAAAACTGCCCCTGCACCTGCTGCCATTGCGCCTGCAAGAGCTGGACCGCGCCAAGCCCACGGTGTTTTACTGCCAGATGGGCGGGCGCTCCGCCCAGGCCGCAGGCTTCGCCGCGGCGCAGGGATTTGCGGAAGTGTATAACCTGCAGGGCGGCATCACCGCCTGGGCACAGTCGGGCGGGCCCATCCGGGCCTAGGGGCTATTCAGAAAGGCGCCGTTTCAGTAACATAGTACGGCGGTGCTGCCTGATGCTCGTTCCTGGGCGTATTCTGCAGACTGAATCGAATTTTCCGTATCGAATGGTGGGGTGTGAAATGCCAAGTGGTAATGTTGCAAGCGGCGCGCAGCCGGTCACGCTGCGCAGGTGGCGTGTGGTTGAGGTCGTAACACATGGCGGCGTGCGCACCCGGCATGTCTCGGGGCATGACACAACGAGTGACGACGGACGTGCATCCGGCGCAATCGTGGCTTTCGACCTGCAAACCATGACCGCCACCACGACCGGCAGCGTGCGTTACAGATTGGTGGGCTTGCCGGGGAATTCCCGCAAGGCGCAGGCTGTCTGGGAACAATGGTGCACCACGCATGGGGTGATTTCCGAGCGGGACGTGACCAACGACTACATGGACCCCGACGATGTGTCCACGCGCCAGTTCGTGGCACTCAACGACTCCGCCTTTTCCGCTAAGCCCAAATAATCGCTGCGCCCACAAACCGCAGGGTCAGCCAACAAGGTAGGATGCGGTAAATGAAATGAACCGCATCGGTCGCGCAAAAAGCATCAATCACTCGAACGATGCGGTTCGTACCTCACCGCAACCTACGATACTTAGCCACGGATGAACACGGATCGTCACGGATAAAACCCCGGCGGATGTACACTTTGGCGGGGAGCTGCCATGTTCTTATCCGTGTTTATCGGTGTTAATCCGTGGCTAATAAAGACATGCCGGTAGATAGGTCAGCCCGGTGTGTGCTTAACTACTCCGCCGCTTTCTTCTCGATTTCCTTGGCCAGGAAAAACGCCATCACCGTGCGGATCACCACGATGCCGCCCAGCAGCAGCAGGCTATCCCTGCTGGGGACGACGATAGTGCCGACGATGTCCCCGGCCAGGAAGAAATCCAGCCCCAGCGCCATTTTCTCGCCGATGGCGATGCGGATGTCGCGCAGCGAGTGGTGGAAGGGCTTGCCGTGCACCATGTTCAGGCCGCGCTGGGCCAGCAGGATGAGGCCGTGCAGGCTGCCCCAGGTGACCACCGCCACGCCGAGTATCTCGGTGAAGGGGACGATGTAGACGATTACTCCGACCAGAAATTCGTGCATTGGGTTATCTCCTTAAAAGAGCTAATTAGCCACGGATTTACACGGATTAACACTGATAAAATCGGCGGATTGCCAAGGTAGGGCGCACCCTTGGGGTGGTGCGGAACGTGGAACCAAAGCACGGACAATCCGTGTTTATCCGTGTCAATCCGTGGCTAAATTTGCCCTTAGCTTACCCCAGCTTCTTCCGCTGCGCCTGCAATTGCGCCAATGTCGCACCGAAATCAGCCAGCCGTTTCTTTTCCTGCTCCACCACCGCTGCCGGGGCCCGCGCGACGAAGCTTTCGTTTCCGAGCTTGGCCTCGGCCTTGGTGATCTCGCCACTGAGCCGCGCGATCTCCTTGTCCAGGCGCTCGCGCTCGGCGGCGACATCTATCTCCACCTTCAGCATCAGCTTGAAATTGCCCACGATAGCGACGGGCGCATCGGTGTCGGGCAGTGCTGCGACTATGCTCACTTCGCTGAGCTTCGCCAGCGCCTGCAAATAGGGCGCGAATTCCTTCATCTGCGCGGCATCGCCCGCCCCCTTCCCGGATGACAGGATCAGCGGCACGCGCGCGGCAGGCGACAAGTTCATCTCGCTGCGCAGGCGGCGCGCGGCGTTGATGGTCTCCTGCAGCAGCGCGGTCTCGACGATGGCTGTATCGTCTATCCTGCTGGCGTCCGCCCTGGGGTAGGCTTGCAGCATGATGGTGTCGCCTTTCCGGTTCGCCATCGGCGCCACCGACTGCCACAATTCTTCGGTGATGAAGGGGATGATGGGGTGCGCCAGGCGCAATATGGTTTCCAGCACGCGCACCAGCGTCCTGCGCGTGGCGCGCTGCTGGGCCTCGGAGCCATTGGCCATCTGCACCTTGGCCAGCTCCACATACCAGTCGCAATAGGTGTCCCACACCAGTTCATAGACTTCGCGCGCGGCCATGTCGAAGCGGTAGTCGTTGAAATGCCGCTCCAACTCGGCCTCGGCCTGCTGCAGGCGGCTGATGATCCAGCGGTCGGCGATGGAGAATTCCAGCGGCAGCGATTCGTCCACCCCCGTGTCCTTGCCTTCGCAATTCATCAGCACGAAGCGCGTGGCGTTCCACAGCTTGTTGCAGAAATTGCGGTAGCCCTCGCAGCGCTGCATGTCGAACTTGATGTCGCGCCCCGGCGAGGCCAGCGAAGCAAAGGTAAAGCGCAGCGCGTCCGTGCCGTAGGCGGGGATGCCTTCGGGGAATTCCTTGCGGGTGCGCTTCTCGATCTGCTCGGCCTGTTTGGGGTTCATCAGCCCGGTGGTGCGTTTCTTCACCAGGTCTTCGATGCCGATGCCGTCTATCAGGTCTATCGGGTCTAAAACATTGCCCTTGGACTTGGACATCTTCTGGCCTTCCGCATCGCGGATCAGGCCGTGCACGTACACGTCCTTGAACGGAATTTTCCCGGTGATGTGTTTGGTCATCATCACCATGCGCGCCACCCAGAAGAAAATGATGTCGAAGCCCGTCACCAGCACCGAGGAGGGCAGGTACAGGTCGAGCGCGGGGTTGGATTTCGCCGGGTATTCCGGCGTCCAGTCCAGCGTGGAGAAGGGCCACAGGGCGGAGGAGAACCAGGTGTCCAGCACGTCCGCATCGCGGTCGAGCTGCCCGGCATAGCCTGCCTGGTCGGCGAGATGCCGCGCCTCGGCCTCGTCGTGCGCCACGAACACCTCGCCGTTCACGCCATACCACGCGGGAATCTGGTGTCCCCACCACAGTTGGCGGGAAATGCACCAGTCCTGGATGTTGTTGAGCCACTGGTTGTAAGTGTTCACCCAGTTTTCGGGATGGAACTTGATTTCGCCCGATGCCACGCATTCCAGCGCCTGCGCGGTGATGCTCTTCCCGGCCTTACCGGGTTCGCTCATCGCCACGAACCACTGGTCGGTGAGCATGGGCTCGATCACCACACCGGTGCGGTCGCCGCGCGGCACTTTGAGCTTGTGCTTTTCAGTCTTTTCGAACAGTCCTGCGGCTTCAAGGTCTACGACGATTTTCTTGCGCGCAACGAAGCGATCTAAGCCTTCGTATTCGCGTGGAATTCCCAGGTCACATGCTAGGGGTTGACTGCTACCAGGACTAATGAGTACTCCGTGCTCGGTT